>LFSF01000009.1 GCA_001512665.1 Clostridiales bacterium DTU073 | reverse complement strand
GTTTATAGACTACCTATGAGGAATTGAAACTTCGTAGACTCCTTTTCCTCTCCGTAAAGCCGTCTGTGTTTGATAATATGATTACAGTCCTCATCAAGTATTTCTACATCAAAAGCGCCAGCTTTAACAATAACCTGTTGCCTGGCCATATTAGGAGAAGTCGAATAAACTCTGCCATCAAATTTAATTTTTCCATAGTTATCGGCTTTAGCGAATTCGTGTAAATATACTTCAAAAGAAACTTTCGGAAGCTTGAAGAATTCCTGCTTATCTTCGAGGAATAAATCTTTGATCATTCCATATCCCTTGTAATGCATCCTATTCATATCTTTATCGCATTTTAAAAGGAGTTCTTTGTTGTATTCCCTTAAATCCTTAAATTCCGGAATTGGAACAAACATATTCCGGCGATGATAACCAACTTTGTTTTCTACCGAGCCTTTTTCATGTCCACTATCAGGATTACAAAAGTTGCTTCGGAAACCATAATGCATCATAAATCTTAAAAATCCTTTGGTTAAGTCACGTTCTCCATATTCCTTAATTTTCTTGACAACCGTAGACATGTTATCAAACCAGATAGCTGTCGGAACCCCACCTATGTGTTCGAAAATTGCTTTCATCCCTTCCAGTAGGCATTCCTGGTTCGCACTTTTAAATAACTGCATGTGTCCGCCATTACTGTGAGGATAGGACAGATTTAAATAATATCCGTCATATGTAATTCCATTTTCAACAAAGCGCGCCTCTCCAAAGTCTGCCTGAGCTTCTCCTGGGGGATGCTCCAGCGGAAGAAATCCTTCTGTATTCGTTTGTAACTCCTTACGAATATCTGCAACAAATTTTCTGACAGCCCTTTCACTGGCATTAAATTCATCTCCATATAGCTCCGTCAACCTGTCATATACCCGTTTCGCAGTGTGCTGCTGTTTATGAGGTGCTTGCTTATCTTTGATAAGCCATGTTTTGACAATGCTCCTATATGGAGATAGTTTGCTCTTTCGTCTCTGCTTAGGTCGGATAGTATGATTGAAATCGTCTTTCTCAACATACTTCTTTACAGTTTCAAAGTCGTGTCCGGTAAGCTGAGATATTTTTCTTAAACTTTTGCCTTCAAAATTCCTCATGTTTCTGATACGATATATTTGCTCCATTGTTAACATCCTTTCTATACCCCCTTTAGATTCAACACCTAAAAGGGTATTATTTTTTAGGGGTGCTCGCAATGGAGTTTTTCCATTTTATGCAGGGTTTTTTAAGTTCCGGAATGCTTGGTTTTCATTGTACCAAAAACACTTGGAACAAATGCTGCTCATTTATTAAGAAATTATTATGTAGGGAACGTTTCTGCCAGTGATTATGCAGGTGGCCTTGTTGGACGTACAAATGCTCCATTATATGGTACTAATGCATACTTAGTGGTTGCGGCTAATGTTACGACTGAAGGGGAGCATGGCAATATTATTGGAAATTTAGCGGACGGTTCTTTTATCTATTTACGTATCTATGAGCAAAGTGTCTTAAAGAGGGGTGTTTCTCCTGAGGAAACAGCAGCAGATATTTATGTAGATGAACCCCAGTCCGATGCCGGAATGCGTTTGGTTACTTCTGCCGATTTGAAAGAGAAAACAACTTACAACAGTTTTTCTGGTACTTATTATAATTTCGATAGTCTTACGCATAATTTTATGCCATATCTTAAATATAGTGGTAATACGATGCCTTATCAGGAGGGCAAGGATGAGAACGGTGAATATAATCCTATCAACTCCTATCTGGGCGGTATCCCTATTCCTTCAGGAACAGTAGGTGCACAGTCGAATCCCATAATGAGTCTTGCTTTTGAACCGCAAGAGTTACCCATACCAGAATTTTATGCCGTTGACGTGGATAAGCTGAATATTGAATTTAATACCGCTAATGAATATACCGGTTTTATCGTTTCTGCTAATGGGGTTAATTTATACGAACCACAGATTACCAAACAAGTCTATACATTAAGTTATGATTTTTCTACACCGCTTACGGTAACGGTTACGGATGGTTTTCATGAACAAGAATATACCGTTAAGCCTGCGGAATTACGTCGTGATGTCTTAACCTGGGAAAATGATTATTATTGGATTACCAACTTAGGTGTGCAGTCGGCAAAGTGTGGATTGTTAGCCGGTAAATTCCTTCATCTGTATAATGGGAAGGGGTTAACAGCTTCCGGTAAAGTCTGTGATCTTACCGATGGGAAGGTAATCAAAGAATCGGTAGCCATTGAATTTTGCGAGGAAACGCAGCCGCTTTACAGCTTTAATTATGACCAATACAAAATTAGGACATATAAGAACTATTCTGAGAGTATTTCTGACGGAGAAACCGTCAATCGAGAGTTGCAGCTTTTGGTGAAAAACGGTAAACTTGCGGCACTTGATCCGCAATTGCCCATTGTGTATGATAGCGTAATTGTTGATTTTGCAGGTGATAAGGAATATTTGACTGTACTGGGGACAGATGGCAAGATTGTTGATTTAAAAGAACATATTTGTCTACCACAGGACTTTAAGAACAGCGGGATTGCGCAAATATCCAATAACTTAAGGAGTATGGCACCGTATGTATTGGTGCGGTACAAAAACGGCTCAGTAGTTGCTTTTAATTATCTGACCGGAGAGACACTCTCCGTAGAAATGGTGAAGAGTGATTTATCTTTATTTGAATATGCCAAGGATTTTGTACAAACAAAGATGGATTCAGTAATGTCTGATCTGTCAGATGGTTACATGCAAATTGCTGAGTTAAAAGAAAAGCTTACTATTTATGCATATTCTGATGCTCTGAATCAAATTGCTTCTAATTCCTTGAATCCAAAGGGAATGGGTTTAGGTCAAGATAGCACTAAAGCAGCTAACAATGAAAATACTATTGCAGAAGATGAAGAAACTGTCGAAGGGGAAAATGATGAGGCAGATGTAAATGATGTAAATGAGGCAGAAACAGAGCAAGAGCAAGCTAATATGGCAGATACTGATTTGCTGGAAAACCAAGAAAAAGATGAAGAAATCAGTAAAGGTTCTATAGATAAAAAGCAAGAAAAAAATGCTTTAACTGATAATGATAAATCAGATAAAGCATCTGAAGAAGCAAAAGAAAT
>LFSF01000005.1 GCA_001512665.1 Clostridiales bacterium DTU073 | reverse complement strand
TGCAGATTGCAAGTTTAATTGCCTTACATTTTTTTACAAAACCCCTGTATTAGTTTTAAGCAGCCATCTCGTTTGGCGTTTTATAACCATGTATCCTTCTTGGGTAATTATTCATCCAATTCTCTATCCTACGAATGTCCTTATTCGTTAATTTGCTTATGTCTGTACCTTTAGGAATAAATCGTCTTATTAGTTTATTCGCGTTTTCATTTGAACCACGCTCCCACGAACTGTAAGGATGAGCATAATATAGCTTAAATCTCTGTTTTTTTGGTTCTAGTATTGAAGTCTCTAATTCTTTGCTATTTAAAAACTCTGAACCATTATCTACGGTAATTGTCTTAAATATTTTCAAATATGTTTTTTTGTATTTTCTTTCTAGTTGATCTAGGGCTCGTTTAACTGATTCTTGAGTCTTATTAGGCATTTTGCGTATAATCTCTTGCCTTGTACTTCTTTCTGTTAGAACTAATAATGTTGCCCCGTTGCCACCCCTTTTTCCTACTACACAGTCCATTTCCCAGTGACCATATTCTTCCCGCTTTTCAATATGAATCGGGCGTTCTTCTATACTGGTTCCTCTAAGATTTTTCTGAGAAATCCTCACTCTTTGATGTCTTTTCTTTTTCTTATTACGCTTTACTGGTAAATCTTTATTGCATATATTTGCAAATACGCCTCTATCAATATAGTTGTATAAAGTCTTTGTGCAAATTGTTGTTTCAAATTTTAAGCCTTTCGCTCGAATTTCCCCTATCACAGCATCTGGGGAATACTTGTCTTTGATTATTCTTTTTTCTATGTGTTCTGCTAGTTTATGATCGTGACCAATCTTTAATCCTGCCCCTTTATTAAAACCCGCCTGTTTATATTTACGTTGCCCTGCATCTGCACAATATCGCTCTGAATAAGTTAGATCGCTATTCAACATCTTTACTCTTCCACGGTTAATTTCACGCTCTATAGTTCGTTTGTGCTTCCCTAGTATTGAGGCTATTTCCTTTGGTTTCTTTCCATCCTTTAGTAATATTTCGATTTGATAGCGTTCTTTTTCTGTTATGTGTTTAAAACCACGCTCTTTCATGTTAATATTAGATTGACTCATGTTCAGTCCCTCCGATGTTTTTAGTTTCGTCACTTAAAACATTATCAGAGGTTCTGACGTGAGTCACTCTATTTTGTTATCCTGCGGCAATTAATTTTACAACTTACC
>LFSF01000039.1 GCA_001512665.1 Clostridiales bacterium DTU073 | reverse complement strand
AACGCACACCCACATCAGCTCCTCTCTGGAAGGAGAAGCATAAGGAAGGTTGTCCGTTTTTGTGCTCAGTGCAGAACTGACTAGCACTTGGCTCAGGAGAAAGCTGACACCCTCGATGTATACTTTGGGGACATTCCGCGACAAGGATGACAATGTAAACAGCGGTGTGTCCCCTGACCTTTAGCACTGCGAGGGTTGAGACTGAGAAGGGGAAATTAAGAAATGTTGGGTTGGAATTAGGGGGAAATTTTATGTTGCGCTTGCTTATTGGCAGATCTGGCTCAGGAAAAACTACACAGTGTTTAAAAGAAATAGCAGAAACAGTGGAAAGTAATCCGGCATTGAACTGTTTTTTTCTTGTACCTGAACAGGGCTCTTTTTATGCCGAAAGAAGTTTATTGAAGCAGATAAAAAAAGGCGGTGTTATTCAGGCACAAGTATTTAGTTTCCAACGGCTTGCTTGGCGAATATTACAGGAAACAGGGGGCGGGCTTGCTGCTCAGTTAGATGAAGTAGCCAAGGCACTTATTTTGAAACATATCTTAGCCACGAACAAACAGAGCTTTCAGGTTTTTGCTAAGATTATGGACAAGCCCGGATTTTTAGAACAGTTGGTAAGGGCTCTTTCGGAAATGAAAAATTATTGTATTTCCCCCGAAAAATTAGCCGGCTTTTTGGATACCGTTGAAGATGAGGGTACGAAGAATGAGTTAAAGGGTAAATTGGCGGAATTTGTTTTTATTTACAAGGAGTTTGAAGCTTTTATTAAGGAACATGAATATTTGGACACAGATGATAATCTTCAGATTCTTGCAGATAATCTACATAAAGCTCATTTTTTAAAAAATACGCAGATTTGGATCGATGGTTTTCACGGTTTTACTCCGTTGGAATTGGCGGTGATTAGAGAATTATTGCTCTATTGCCCGCAGGTGAATATCACTTTGTGTCTGGAGCAGAAGTACTTAAACCGGAAACTTCCGGAGACACATTTGTTTTATAAGACGTGGGAGACATACCAAAGTTTACTGCAAATGGCAGCAGAGATTCACTGTCCGCTTGCCGATATTTTTGTTTTGCCCGAACCGCGCTTACGGCGTTTTCAGGAAAAACCCGAATTAGCCTTTTTGGAAGAATGTTTAGTAGAGACTAAAGCTGTTTACAAGGAAAAGGCAGAAGCCATCAAACTAAGGGCAGCAGCTAACCGACAGGAAGAGGTGGAAGAGGCGGCACGTGAAATTCTTTTTCTTTGTCGGGAAAAAGGACTACGGTATCAGGATATCGCCGTGCTTTTACGAGATTTTACCAGCTATGAGGACTTACTTACCAATGTCTTCAGGGATTATGGGATTCCCTTTTTCATGGATATGAAAAAACCGGTGCGTCATCATCCTTTGCCTGAATTAATTCAGAGTGTCTTAGAAATAGTACAGGGTGGGTGGAATTATGAACCGCTCTTTCGTTGTTTGAAGACAGATTTGTTTCCTTTGTCGAGGCGGGAGACTGATCTATTAGAGAATTATTGTCTTGCTCATGGCATTAGGGGCAGTCGTTGGACTGATGGTAAGCCCTGGCAGTATAAAGCAGGTTTTTCTGCAGAAGAAGTAAAGTCATTATCGCTAAAAAAGGAGCAATATTTGCTGCGTGTCAACAAGGCACGGGAAAAGGTAGTCGAAATTTTACTACCCTTGCAAAAAGCATTGCGAGAGGCGGCCACCGGAAGGGAATATAGTGAAGTTCTTTTTGCCTTTTTAGAAAACCTTGCGGTTGCACATAAATTGGAATATTGGAGTATGAAAGCCAAGGAGCGGGGTGCATTAGAGGAAGCACGAATTCATGAACAGGTGTGGCAAAAGATTTTGGATTTGCTGGACCGTTTTGTGGATGTTCTCGGCGAGCAGCACATGAATTTGCAGGAATTCTGTCAGGTGATCATTGGTGGTCTGGAAACATTAGAACTTGGGTTGATTCCCCCTTGCCTTGATCAGGTCCTGGTAGGTTCGGTGGATCGTTCGCGTAATCCTGAATTAAAGGCGGTAATAATTCTGGGTATTAATGAAGGTATATTTCCGGCTAAGGTAGTGGAAAGCGGACTTTTCAATGATGAGGACCGCATCGAATTAGCCGCACAAAAAATAGTATTAGCTCCGACTACGGAGAAAAAACTCTTTGCTGAACAGTTTTTTATTTATAAAGCTTTGACTTCGGCGAGTCACTATTTAACCTTGAGTTTTGCTTTGGCTGATGGTGAAGGTAAGGCAATGACTGCCTCCTCAATCTTTACGCATGTGCTGGCGGTTTTTCCCCAGGGGGAAATTATTTTAAATCCGGAAGAAGAAAGGGAAGAGGAAAAGGTGGTTTGCTCTAGACCTACTTTTAGTTACTTGGCGGTAAATTTGCGCCAGGCTATGGAAGGAAAACGGATTGCTGACCTCTGGTGGAATGTGTACAACTGGTATCTGGAACGACCGGAGTGGCAAAAACCTTTAGCCAATGTGACCGCCGGTCTCTTTTATCGGCAGCAAGCAGCAAAATTACCAGCTATCTTGGTACGGAGATTATACGGACAGAATTTACGTGCTAGTATTTCCCGGCTGGAAAGATTTAAGGCTTGTCCTTTCTCTCATTTCCTCACTTATGGTTTGAAATTGCAGCAAAGAGCTGAATATAAAGTGGCAGCTCTTGATTTAGGACAGTTTTTTCATAAAGGTTTAGAGAATTTTTATCATTATCTACAGGAAAAACGGTTAGTTTGGGCTGATTTAACATTAGAAGAAATGCAGGAAATCGTGGAGGCGATTGTCAAGGATTTGGCGCCTCGCTTACAGAATGAGGTGCTATTAAGTACAGCACGTCACCGCTATTTGGTGGGTAAATTGCAACGTATTCTTTTGCGTGCTGTGACAGTTTTAAGCGAGCATGAACGACGGGGAACATTTCGTTCCGTAGGTATGGAAATTTCTTTCGGAGAACAGGGCGATGTACCTGGATTAAGTTTCTCTTTGTCTGATGGGACAAGAATAGATTTACAGGGGAGAATTGACCGGGTTGATGCAGCTCATGATGAAAATGGTTGGTATTTGCGGGTGATTGACTATAAGTCTGGGTTGGCTTCTCTTGATTTATTGGAGATTTTTTATGGTTTAAGACTTCAATTGTTGACTTATTTGGCTGTTGCTTTGCAACACGGAAAGTATTTAGTTGGAGAAGAAGAAGGGGAAATAAAGCCCGGAGGAGTCCTGTATTTCCCGGTGAAAGACCCTTTGCTTACTACTCAAGGTCCTTTAAGCACAGCGGAAATTGAGAAAAAGGTTTTCTCTCAATTAAAAATGCAGGGTTTTCTCTTACAGAATCCACAAGTTATTAAAATGATGGACAACAAAATAGCAGGATATTCCGAGTTGTTGCCTGTAGCTTTGAATAAAAACGGTGAGTTTTATAAGAATGTACAAAATGTTTGGACGGGAGAGGAGTTTATCCAGCTTTGTCATTATGTGGAAAAACTCCTTCAGGATATTGGGTCGGAGGTTATGTCGGGAAATGTGATGATTAAACCTTATCGTTTTCAAGGTAAAGAGCCGTGTGCGTATTGTCCTTATCCGGCTGTATGTAGGTTTGATCCAACTGTTCCGGGCAATGATTATCACCATCTTCCACAGAAAGAGGCAGAGGAAATTTGGTTGAAAATTAGAAAATGTGGGGAGGAGGAAGAGAAAAATGAGTAAGACAAACTGGACTCACGAACAAGAAGCTGCGATTATGACCAGAGATTGTCGTCTTTTAGTTTCAGCAGCTGCCGGAGCTGGGAAAACGGCGGTTTTAGTAGAAAGAATCGTTAGCAGAATCTTAGATGAAGAAAAACCTATAGATGTAGATAGATTATTAGTAGTGACCTTTACAAACGCTGCGGCACGTGAAATGAAAGAACGAATCGAGGCAGCTTTATCAGAGCGTCTGCATGATAATCCTCATGATCGGCGATTACAAAGACAAAGGTTACTAATAGGTAAAGCGGCTATTTCCACACTTCATTCTTTTTGTTTAGAACTTGTTCGTCAAAATTATTATCGTTTGTCTCTTCCCCATGGTCTGGCTTTGGATCCTCGTTTTAAGATAGCGGATGAAATAGAAAGCGTCTTGCTTAAAATGGAGGTCTTGGAGGAGTTATTAGAAGAAAAATACGAAGAAGGGGATCCTGTTTTTTTGACTTTGGTAGAAGCCTTGGGCGGGGAAAGAGATGATCAAGCATTACAGGAGCTAGTTTTAAAGTTATATACTTTTTCCCGCAGTCAACCGGACCCTGAGGTGTGGTTGGCTGAAGCCGGCAGGGTTTTTCAGGCAAAACTAACAGACAATAATATGCAAATGCTATTTAGACGTTTATTGAAAACCATCAGCATTATGTTAGAAGAGGCAGTGGCTTTACTTGAGGAAGCATATCGATTGGCTTTACAGCCGGGAGGACCTTTTATTTACAGCTCCACAATAGGGGCGGAGTTGGAAGGTTTAAAAGACATTTTGGCTTTGAGTAGGAAACAGTCAGACCTTTATCAGTCTGTGTTTACGGCTATTGCTGAGTACAAATTTTCCAAATTAAAGACATGTAAAGGGGATGTAGACGAATTATTAAAGGAAAAGGTACAGGCTTTGCGTAACCAGGCTAAGAAGATTGTTGGTGATTTGCAAGAAGAGTATCTTACGCGCTCACCGGAAGAATTTGTTGCAGAACTGCAGAAAATGTCACCTTTGATGAGTTGTCTTTGTACTCTGGTGGTGGATTTTTCTTCTCGATATTTACAAAAAAAAGTGGAGCGGAATCTTCTTGATTTTGATGACTTAGAGCATTTTACTTTAAGTTTGTTAGGAGAAAAGACGGAAGATGGGTGGGTTTGTACTGATTTGGCTCGGTCTTTGCGGCAAAGGTTTGAGGAAGTATTAGTTGATGAGTATCAGGATATTAATGCCGTACAGGAAGGGATTTTAACTTTGGTGTCCCGTGACGGAACGGAGGCAGTGCCTAATCTGTTTATGGTCGGTGATGTTAAACAGAGTATTTATGGTTTTCGTTTAGCCGAACCCGGGCTGTTTCTGGAAAAATATCATCGTTATCCTGTGGACAAATCTTCTTCTGAACGGAAAATCATGTTGACCAAAAACTTTCGTAGTAGCAAGAATGTGGTCGATGGGGTGAATTTTATCTTTCGGCAGTTGATGGGAAGCACTTTAGGCGGGATTACTTATGACCGGGAGAATGAGCTTGTTTTTGGGGCAGTAGTTCCGGGGGATGTGGACAATGGTACAATTGAGGTGCATCTTATTGAAACTAAGATTACTGCCGAGCAAGAGACGGAAGAGGAGACTCTCAAAGCTGTAAGCCTTCCGGAACATGTAGATAAGCAGGACAGAGGAGCCTTTTCTTCTGAAACCACAGAAGATTTAAGCTCTTTACAAATAGAGGCTCGTTTGATTGCTCGCAGAATCATTCAATTACAGCAGGAAATGAAGATTTGGGATAAAGGACAAAAAAAATATCGGCCGGTTGAATTTCGGGATATAGTGGTACTGTTACGCTCCACAAAAAACACAGCGCCGGTTTTTCTCGAAGAATTTAGACAAATGGGGCTGCCAGCTTATGCAGAAACAGGCAGTGGATATTTTGCTGCTCAAGAAGTGCAAATTATCTTGTCTTTGTTAAAGGTAATTGATAATCCCTGTCAGGATATCCCTCTAACTGCAGTATTGCTTTCGCCTATTGTTGGTCTAACGGCTGAGGAATTAGCCCGTATTCGTTTACATCGTCCTGCAGATGATTTTTATGTAGCCTTATGTCTTGCTGCCCGTAAAGAAGAGGAGCCTTTACGGAGTATTTTGCGTACTTTTTTAAAAAAACTGCGGAATTGGCGTACCTTTGCTCGTAGAAATTCGTTATTAGAATTAATTTGGCTGTTATATCGGGAAACAGGTTTTTATGATTATGCAGGAGCGATGCCGGGAGGAAAACAACGACAGGCTAATCTGCGAGCTCTTATTGATCGAGCTAAACAATATGAAGATACAACGATGAAAGGATTATTTAAATTTTTACGCTTTTTGAAACGTTTAGAGGAAACAGGAAGTGATTTAGGGACGGCACGTGCCTTAGGTGAAAATGAGAATGTTGTCAGAATTATGAGTATACATAAAAGTAAAGGGTTAGAGTTTCCGGTGGTTTTTGTCAGCGGTTTAGGGAGAAAGTTTAATTTTCAAGATTTGCAGGGAGATGTGTTATTGGACCGAGATTTGGGGTTAGGACCTGTGTGGGTTGATGTGGTACAACGCTATAAGTATCCAACTTTATCGAAATTAGTGATTAGGGATAAATTAAAAGAAGAGATGTTGGCTGAAGAAGTACGAATTCTGTATGTAGCGATGACCAGGGCAAGAGATGCCTTGATTTTAGTGGGCACAGTAAAGGATTTATTTAAAGAGTCCCAGAAATGGTGTAAGCATATTACTCAGCAAGGTTGGGAGCTCCCGGCGTCTGTATTACTAAAACCACAATGTCCTTGGGATTGGTTAGGACCATGTTTGTTGCGGCATCAGTCTAGCCAGGAATTGCGGGAGCTAGTCGGTAGTGGGGAAAAAGCCTGGGGGGAAATAGAAAATGATGCAGCACCTTGGCAGCTTTATTTGTGGAATCCCCATAAAATTGGGGCAATAGTAAGAAAAGAAAACCTTGATTATGGTAAAGAACTGGTGCAGGTTAAAAAATTATTGCCTGTGGAATGCGATGCAGCAAAGGGTCTTGAAGCAGTTGTGGCGAGACTTAATTGGGCGTACCCTTATCAAGAATTGACGGCTATACCGGGCAAGTTATCGGTATCGGAAATCAAAAACCGTTATCGTTTCTTAACAGGGGAACAGGAAGCCGGCCAGCAATTTTTTACTGTGCACCGTTTTGCTTCCAGACCGCAGTTTTTGCAAAAGAAGGGGCTTTCTGCAGCTGAAAAAGGTTCGGCTTTACATTTAGTCATGCGTTATTTAAATCTGGATAAGGCGTTGGAGACAGCAGAGGTAGAGTACCAGATTAAGGAAATGGTGAAGCGGGAACTAATTACTTCTCTGCAGGCTGAGGCTGTAAAAGCAGAGGAGATAGTTAAGTTTGTGCACTCACCTTTGGGAGAAAGAATCAGAAAGGGTAGAGAATTACAGAGAGAAGTACCTTTTACCTTAGCCCTTCCGGCCGAAGAACTTTATCCGGAGGCAGCGAATATTGCCGGGGAAATAATTATTTTGCAGGGTACGATTGATTGCCTTTTTCAAGAAGGGGAGGAGTATGTGCTTGTGGATTATAAGACGGATGTAGTTAAATCAGGGGATATACAGGTGCTATGGGAGAGGTACAAGGTGCAGATGGATCTTTATGCCCGGGCAGTAGGTACTATTTTAGATAAGCCTGTTAAAGAGAAGATTCTTTATTCCTTTTATTTACATGAATCAGTTTCGGTTTAATTATTAAAGTTTAGTTTACGAATTTAGAAATTAAATTGGTTAATATTACGTATTGTGCTATAATTATTCTAAATTGTTGTAATTTAATAAATAGTACAACTAAAAGAAAGTGTGATATAGGTGGGCAATTGGGAAAAAAACTAAAAAAATTGAAAAAGTGGCGGGACAAGGGAATTAAAGAGGCGGAGGGAAATTTAATATATTTCGGTAGACGACGTCGCCTTTTAGATAAGCTCGTGGGTTTGTTCTTTCTGCGGCGAGATAGTGAGAGCGCGAGAAGCTTTAGTATAGGTGATATGTCACAATTGAATCAAAAGGCCGTAAATGACATATTTCAGCGAATGTTGGTATATCTTGAAAATCAGATTTCAAAAGAGAACGATCCGGAACGACGTAGAGATTTAGTAGAATTATACGAAGAAACTGTAAAAATAAAGGAAGATTATCTGTTAAGGATTAAATATTGGGATAAGATTGCCTATAGTTTTGTTCATAATAAAGTGCTTATTTCCGATAAAGAGATATTAACATTACGAGGTCTTGAAGCGGACTGTGCCAAATTTAATCGAGGCAAAGGATTGGCGGCATTAAAAAAAGCCGTGAAAAGATTAGATAAAATTAAAGAAAGCTGTCTCGGCCAAAATAATGTGCAATATTTACGAGAAGAATTAGAACGTGTATTCTATGAAAAGGAATATGGTTATGGTGATGACTTAAAAGATAGACAACCACTTAATGAACGCTTCGGGGTTCAAAAAGATGAGCCTGAAGTTAGGGGCAATCATGCACGTAGTGGTATTGCTGAAGTAACTGTAGAAAGAGATGTGCATGATGGTAGGAGATAAATTTTCACATATTTTGAAGTTTATTAAGAACATCGGCAAAGCTGGTATAAGGTTGAACAGGGAGCCCCTGTTTTTTTCGGTACTGAAGCAAATAATTTTTGGCGAAAACGATATCCGCAGCTTGACAGCCACAAACATCCGAAATGCCGTCACCGATATAGATAACTTCCTCAGCATCAGCCTTTAATTTTTGAACAAGTGTTTTTTTACAGGTGCCACATCGATCACAAGTTGAGGCATGGGGTGTTTCTATATCAAATTGTTCATTTTTAGAGATTAACAAATGGTTAGTGTAGAATTCTAAATGGTTAAGTCCGTTTTTTTCTAAGATGGTTTTTATATTGAAGTCAAAACCATCACTGAGAATATAGAGCTTTTCCTGTCTGCTATTTACATAATTAACAAAATCTTGGAAAGTTTCATCAATAGGGATTGTGAGGAGAAAACGTTTAGCTTCATCCGGGTTTACCTTTAGGAGAGGGAAAATGAGTTGAGCACTTTGTCTGGTATTTAACTTGCCTTGTTCCCATTGATAAATGATTTCTTGCCAGCCGTTTTGGGCAAAGGTTTCAGTCATGGCATCTGTTGTATCAATTTTGGTAATAGTTCCGTCAAAATCCGTAAAAAAAACACGTTTCATGGGTCAGAAAAAGCTCCTTTCTTTGCCTAAACAATTAGAAGAGAGGAATATTTCCTATTATGGTGGGAAAAACTTAATGTTGATCTTGAAATATTAGTTATACTTTATTATAATATAAAAGCAAAATAAATAATAATTTCCTTCGGGGAGAGGTGCAATTCCTTACCGGCGGTAAAGCCCGCGAGCCATTTGGTTGATCCGGTGAAATTCCGGAGCCGACAGTTAAAGTCTGGAGGGGAGAAGGGAGGCATGTGATGATGCTTTAACTGCTTTACTTTTTGTGATCTACCCGAGGGATAAAAATTCCTTGGGTTAATTTTTTGGCAAACTTTTTCTCATCAAACGAATTTTTTAAACTAATTAAAGGAGTAGATGTAGTGATGACAACAAAAAAACTAGTGCGCTTAGCTGTTCTTACTGCTTTCGGAGTTCTTTTAATGATTTTTATCGCTTTTCCTTTACCGTTTTTCCCAGAGTTTATGACCTATGACCCCGGTGATATACCAGGGTTAATAGCTGCTTTTGCTTTTGGCCCGTGGGCAGGTTTACTCGTACAGTTTATGAAATGTTTACTTGGCTATTTAATTGGAGCTTCTAAGGCAGGAATTATCGGAATGGCGGCTAATTTTGCCGCAGGGGCACCTATGGTTTTGGTCGCAGGCTTGATTTATCAGTATCGCAAGACAAAGTTAAGGGCTGTATTATCTATGGTTGCAGGTTCGGTTGCAGCATCCCTGGTGATGGCTGTAGCTAATTATTATGTCTTCTTTCCACTTTGGGGGTTTCCCACTAATGATGCGTTGCCTTTAATCGTTGGTGTCGTGATTCCTTATAATTTGGTTAAATTTATGATGTCCTCTACGGTTACATTCTTTATTTATAAGAGGGTGCGCAGTATTTTTGAATTACCAAGCTTAAAAAAGGTAAAAGAAGCATATGAGTAAAAATTATTTGACAATTTATTAACTGGTATTCTTGACATGTATTGTTTACCGTGATAACTTTAAAAGTAGAGTAATGCAATGTTTAGATGGAATAAAAATTAAATTTAAAAATATTATAGTTAATATGTGATGGTAACAGGTGCCCATAATTGATGGGAGAATAGGGAACCGAGTGAGAGTCTCGGACGGTCGCGCCACTGTGAGTGGGGAGTTTTTCCTTAGCCACTGGATTCTTGGGGAAGGGTAAGGAATGAAAATACCACGAGTCAGGAGACCTGCCTGTTACTGCCGCAAATACCTTCGCGAGGGAGGGGAGCGTGCATGACTTATTTTGTACGGCAGCGAACAAAGCTTTAGAGCCTTAGTATTCTCTTCACGAGGTACTAAGGTTTATTTGTGTTAATATCAGCGAAGAAAACTTACAGCTAGTTAAAGGTCAAAAAGAGAAAATCTGGAGGGAAAAGGTTAATGAGCTGCTTTCGGATCATTAAGAATAAGCGATTTATTCATTGGTTTATACGCATGGTTTTTTTAACGGTGCTTAGTGTTTTTTTATCTTTTTCATTTTTACCGGGGAATTATGGTCAGGTATTGGCAGCCGATCCGTTAGATCGTTTGGCTGAACAAGCGGTGATCAATTGTTATCATTGTTATCTGGAAACTGAAGGGGCAATCAGCTCGTCTTCAAATCTGAAGTTAGATTTATATGGTAGTTTTATTTTAACGGAAGCAAATGTAGCCGTAGAACAATGGAGTTACGGGGAAAGTAATTTAAAAGCAAGTGCTTTGGCGTTAATTACTGATACGCTAACAAAAGAAGCTGATGAGGATCCGGAAAATGATGTTAATGCCAAATATGTAGCATATCAGTATTTAGTGGCTAAAGGCTTAGGTGAAAATT
>LFSF01000037.1:9317-22450 GCA_001512665.1 Clostridiales bacterium DTU073 | reverse complement strand
CCGTTTGCGGAAACATATCGACCGGTTGCACCTGACTTACGGTATAGCCCCCGTCCGCTAAAATCCGTAAATCACGAGCCAAGGTAGCCGGATTACAGGAAACATAAACGATCCGTTGTGGTTGGACAGTAAGAATACTGGCTAGCAGTTCACGGTCACAGCCTTTGCGGGGTGGGTCAACGACGATAAGCTCCGGTTTTTTTCCCTTAACCTGACCGGCAATTCCCTTCGCCACCATTTCGGGGAGGATTTTTTCCGCTTTTCCCTGCTTAAACTTAACATTACTGACCCCATTTCGCTCCGCATTCTTTTGCGCATCCGCAATAGCCTCCGCGACGATTTCTATCCCTATTACTTTCTTAGCCTTTTGCGACAAGAACAAGCTGATTGTGCCAATTCCGCAATAAGCATCAACTACTTCTTCCACTCCGGTTAAAGCCGCATATTCCAGGACCTTCTCATACAAAACTGCGGTCTGAATGTTATTAATCTGAAAAAAAGAAGCGGGAGAAATCCTAAAGCTAAAAGGACCGATTTTGTCCTCTATCCAATCACGACCATAGATTATCTCCACTCTATTTCCCAATACCGAGCCGCTTTTTCTCTTGTTTTCACACTGACAGATACCGACAACCTCCGGATATTTCCGGGAAATTTCCCGGGAAATATCCTTTATTTGACCACAATATTTCCCAGAATAGATAAAAACAACAAGAATCTCACCATTAGCTTTACTTTCTCGAATTAATAGCTGCCGGAGCCCGGGAGTGAAAGTCCCTGTTCCTGTTTCTTCAACCTTTACTTGAAAAGTGCTTAGCAGGTCTTCTAAAAAAACAACTAACGAAGTTACACGCGGAGAAAATAAGTGACGACAAGATTCTTGTACCAGAGCATGAGAACCTTCTGCAAAAAAACCCAGCTTTACTCTGTTCTCCCGCCGGTCATACCCCAGCTGAAAATGCCCTTTATTGCGATATCCCCAAGGATGTTCCATCCCCAAAACAGGATGCACTTTTATATCCTTAAATCCGCCAATACGTTCTAAGGCTTGTCTGACGATTCCCTCTTTGATTTTCAACTGCGCCGGATAAGAGACATGTTACAGCTGACAGCCGCCGCATTGCGTATAAACCTCGCAAGCCGGAGTTTCTCGTTCTTTAGCGGGTTGGAGCACCTCTTGTACCCTTCCCTTTAAGACTCCCTTACGTTTCTCTATAACTTCAACTAAGACCTTTTCTCCGACTAAGGTCTCCGGTACAAAGACAGCCTGTCCGTTGATTCTGCCTACCCCCGCTCCGTCATGGGCATATCCGGTAATATTCACTTCATACAGCTTCTTTTCTTCTACACAAATCACATTATTTCTCCTCAAAAAATATTACTTCTTAATTCATTCTAATACACATAACGTTGCTAAATAAATAATCCGATGTCGACTCAAAAGTGATAGACGCTCGGATTATTTTAATCTTACTCAGCTTTTACTTGAGATTTTATTACTTCATATCCTAATGCAGTAATGGCATTTTCGATTTTTTCTATTGCTGTTTTTTGCTCATCAAAGTTTAATTTTACTTTACTTGAGTTAAATAATACTTTCACACTCTCTTTATCTACACCTTCTAATGATTTTACTGCATTATCAATTTTTTGCATACATGATGGACAAGATAAGGTTTCTAATTGAATAGTTGCTTTTAGCATTTTCATCTCTCCTTTTCTTTATATTATACTTTATTGTTGCTCAAATAAAATAAATTCACCTTAATTTATACCCAAGGAGTCTCATCCCATTTAAGATTACCACTAAAATACTGGCTTCATGTGCTAACATACCAATGGACATATTCATCCATTCACTGAGGAATACACTGGCCAGCAACACTAAGACAACTCCAACGGCGATAACAATATTTTGCAGCATATTAAGCGCTGTTGCTTTGGTTAGACCCAAGGCATGGGGCAAACGACTGAAATCTGAATTCATTAAGACAATATCTGAAGTCTCCAGTGCTACGTCTGTACCACCGCCCATAGCAATACCGATATCCGCTAAGGCCAGTGAAGGACTATCATTTACTCCATCTCCCACAAAGGCGACAATTTTACCTTTAGCTTGTAATTCGGCAACAAAAGCGGATTTATCTTCCGGTAACATGTTGCCATATGCTTCATTTAAGCCAAGTTCACGTGCTACTAAATCAACTGTTCCTTGATTATCTCCGGAAAGAATTATTAGCCTTTTAACACCTAAAGCCTTGAGCTTTTGCAAATTTTCTTTTACACCCGGACGAATTTGATCACGAATGCCCATTAGTACTTTTAATTCTCCATCAACTGCCGTTAATACAAGGGAGTTACCTTTTTGTTCAAATCCGGCAATATCGGCACGTGCTTTTTCATCTAAATGAACATTTTCTTTTTCTATTAAGGCAACATTGCCTACTGCAACTCTATGTCCGTCTACATAAGCAACAATACCGCCGCCTTTGACAACATCTGTATTTTCCACAGTAGATAATTTAGTATCTCCAATATATTCTACAACTGCTTTAGCCAAAGGATGGTCGGATTCGCTTTCCATACTTGCCAGGTAACCTAAGACTTCATCAACATTAGTTGTATAAATTTTGGTGTCGGCTACTTTAGGATTCCCTACTGTTAATGTGCCTGTTTTGTCAAAGGCGATCACATCAACTTTACTAAAAGATTGAATAACTTCACTGCCCTTCAGGAGAACACCGTTGCGCGCTCCATTCCCAATGCCGGCAACGTTTGATACAGGCACCCCTATAACCAATGCCCCCGGGCATCCTAGCACCAAGATAGTAATGGCCAATTCAATATCCTGTGAAACCAACCAAACCAATGTCGCAAAAACTAACACAGCCGGAGTATAATATTTAGAAAACCGATCAATAAACCGTTCAGCTTCTGACTTAGAATCCTGCGCTTCTTCAACTAATTCAATAATTTTACCAAAAGTAGTATCTTCACCCACACGGTCAGCAACAATTTGAATTGTACCATTTTCTAAAATTGTTCCCGCATAGACTTGAGAACCTTTCTTTTTACTTACCGGAACTGATTCACCGGTAATACTTGCTTCGTTGACATGACCCTCCCCGGTTAAAACTGTACCATCAACAGGCACTTTGGCCCCGGTTTTAACCAATAAAATATCGCCTATATCTACTTCATCTACTTCTACTTCTGCAAACTCACCATTTTCCTTTTGTTTTAAAGCACTTTCCGGCGCCATTTCAGTTAATTCTTTAATGGCAGAACGGGTTTGATTCAGGGTACGTTGTTCCAGGTAGGCTCCGAATAAGAATAAGAAGGTGACAATCGCTGATTCTTCATAGTTATTAATTAAAAACGCCCCGAGAACGGCAATTGTAACTAAAACATCGATACTTACAACTTTAACTTTTAGAGCTTGATAGGCTTGGATAGCAATAGGAGCAACCCCTAAAAGAGAAGCGATAATCAAGGCCCCATTAAACACAACTATATTTTCAAAGCCTATTTTGCTAATAAAGGCAAGGATAATTAAAACTCCGTTGATTAATGTGATCTGGTTTTTCTTGCTTAATATATATCTCTGGACCATGGCATCTCCTTCTTGAGTATCTATTCCCTTATTGCTTTCCGGATTCATTGCGTCTGAAGTTGTTTACAACCATTTCTATTTAAGCTTGATATGCTTTATCTACTTCAGCTAACATTTTATAAACTGCTTCATAACTTTCGCATACATCAGCCGGAACTGTGTAGTTATTGGTAATTTCACGTAACTTAGCAAATTCTTCGTTTAACTGTGGCTTTTCAGAACCAGCTTCTTTAGTTTTCTTATTGATTAGCTCAAATAATTTATGAACTTCATGGAATTCTGGGTGATTATCTCCGTGAACTCGTGCAACAATTGGTACATATTGTTCCAATGTTTTAAAATGTTTTTCCTTTACTTCATTAAATGCTAATTGTTTAGACATATAATCTCCTTTCTTCTTTCTTGTTATGTTGTTTTTATTCTATCAAGAAGTTGTCTAAAAGAAAACCATGCCTTGCATTAAGTCTCTTAGATTGAAACAAAATTTTATTTTTATTATAATGATTTTATCAATTTTATATTCTGGAGGGTTTAAAATGGCATGTAACAATACTATCAATTGCACTTGTACATATAGCTCCTGTTCTCGTCATGGCAAATGCTGTGAATGCATTTCATATCATCGCAGAAGTGGCGAAGTACCGGGATGCTTCTTTTCCACATCCGGTGAAAAGACTTATGATAGGTCAATTGAAAATTTCTACAATGATTATAAAAAAAATAAAAGATAATTCGTTTACGATGTAGTCCAATCTATTTCAAGTAGTATTGGGGTGTGATCTTGCCTAGGACCTGAATCAATCATTTCGGATTTAATTACTTTTTCGGCAATCCGCTCACTAACTAACCAGTAATCAATTCTCCAGCCCGAATTATTAATTTTACTTGTTTTAGCACGCTGAGACCACCAAGTATAAACCCCGGTCACATCACCGTGAAGATAACGGAATGTATCCGTAAACCCTTTGGCTAACAAATTAATGAAGCCTTGGCGTTCTTCATCGGTAAAACCGGCTGTATGACGGTTACGATCAGGATGAGCCAAGTCTATTTCTCTATGTGCTACGTTAAAATCTCCTGTTGCCATGACCGGCTTTTTATTATCCAGCTCTACCAGATAATCGGCATATTTCATATCCCAGATCTGGCGTTCTCGCAAACGATTGAGATTCTCCCCCGCATTTGGAGTATAAACCTGTGTTAAGTAAAAATGAGCAAATTCTAAGGTGATCATGCGACCTTCAAGATCCATGGTACTTGGTGCTCCAATTTGGGGAAAAGTAACTGAGGGAGTTAAATCATTTTTATATAAAAACATGGTACCTGCATAACTTTTCCGGGCGGGTTCCACAGAACTATTCCAAACAATTTTATAATCCGGAAACTTATTCCGAAAAAATTCTAAATGCTTTTTTCCAGGACCGTCACTAGGTAATTTTGTTTCTTGTAAAGCAATAACTTCAGGATTATGTTCCCTGATCTTATTTAATACCTGGCGAGATAATTCACTACGTTCTGAAGTTCCAGATATTGCTGCATTTAATGAATCAATATTCCATGAAATAAACTTCAATGTTATTCCTCCCTATCTAATTAGCCACTAATGATTTTCACATAGAATTCCCTGTTTCTAGGTCCGTCAAATTCGCAAAAATAGATCCCCTGCCAGGTACCCAGCAGAAGTTTGCCGTCCTGAATGATCACGGTGCAGGAAGAACCCAGGAGAGAAGCCTTCATATGTGCGTGGGAATTCCCTTCAGAGTGAAAGTATTCTTCCTGTGCGGGACACATTTTGTCCAGGGCAAAAATCATGTCCCGCACAACATCCGGGTCAGCATTTTCATTTATGGTGACCCCAGCTGTTGTGTGGGGCACATAAATAACTGCGATACCATCCCGTACATTGCTGTTTTTGACCTCATCGGCAACTTTATTGGTTATGTCCATGAACTGCTGTTGTTTTATGGTTTGAATTCTATGACGCATAGTGCAGTCCTCCTTTTAGTTTATAAATATATTTATACAATACATATTTGGAGAAAATAATTCAACTAGCTATCTTATTGTCTATAAGGAGTGTGGTCACTAGCTATGTTTTTTGTCGGTATCTTTGGCATCAATCAAACTGAAAAACCAATCGGCACCTGTAATAATACTGTTTGCCCCTCCTGTGGTGCCCTTACCCGTTTAGAAGTATATAAAAGATACTCCTATTTCCATCTATTTTTTATACCTACTTTTAAATGGAACGTCAAGTATTATGCCAAATCAAGTTGCTGTGGTAGTATCTATGAGCTTGACCCTTCAATCGGAGCGCAATACGAAAAAGGAATTAATCCGGAAATCAGAGCTGATGACTTACGACCCATCCACGAGTACCAGCCTTTTAAAACCTGTCCTAACTGCCGCACGAAAGCAGAATCAGATTACAGTTATTGCCCTTATTGTGGGCAGAAATTCTAAACAAACAGCGTAAAAAAAAGGAAAGCGTAAAAAAAGAAGGGACATCTTCGAGGATGTACCCTTCTTTTTTTATTTTTTCCAATTTTTATCTCTTACTCGATTTGCTTATTCTGCCATAAATTTTTTAATTCTCTCATTAGTTATCTGGTTAAAGAATTCCTCTTTACTACCTTGGGCCATAATCTGCCCGTTCTCCATAAAAATCACCCTTTGGGCGACTCGTTTGGCAAAGACCATATCATGGGTGATTAATAACACGCCCATTCCTTTTGCGGCCAGTTTTTCAATGGTCAAGGCGATGCCTTCACGTAATTCAGGGTCTAAAGCGGAAGTAGGTTCATCGAGACACATTATCAAAGGATTTAAAGCACAAGCTCGCGCAATGGCTACCCTTTGTTTCTGACCACCGGACAGTTCGAAAGGATATGCGGAAACTTTATCTTGAAGATCTAACATTTCCAAAAGCTTTTCAGCTAATTCAATGGCTTCCTGGCGAGAAACACCGAAAACATTAATAGGTGCTTCGATAATATTCTCCAACACTGACATATGGGGAAACAGATTAAAGCTTTGAAAAACCATACCCAGCTTTTTTCTAATCTGCAACATTTCCGCAGACTTGGCATAGACAACCTTTCCATCCTGCTCGTCTTCCTTACAAAGCACCATGCCATCCACAATAATCGTTCCCCGGTCACATCTAACCAAGTTATTTATACATCTTAAAATCGTCGTTTTCCCTGAACCGGAACGCCCGATAATGGCTAAAATCTCCCCGGTCTTTAAAGAAAAACTGACGTTTTGCAAAACCTCTTTCCCATTAAAACTTTTACACAGTCCCTTTACCTGCAATACCATGATCCATCTTCCTCTTCGTTACTCTTTTCTCCAATTGGTACACTAATACACTTCTACTTCTATTGATAATAAGCGAACTTTTTTTCTATCCGCTCAAATATTTTGGTTAGAATCCAGGTTATAGCCAGATAGAAAACAGCTACCACTACTAAAGGCACTAAGGAAGCATCCCGATTTGTGGCAATTCTCCCTGCACGTAATAGTTCACCATACCCGACGATATATACTAACGCTGTATCTTTCACCAAGGTAATAATCTCATTCGCTACGGAAGGAAAGACGATTTTAACTACTTGCGGGAGAATAATTCTCATAAAGGTCTGAACCGAATTAAAGCCTAGGACCTTGGCTGCATCATATTGCCCTTGATCAATTGATTCAATCCCACCACGGAAAATTTCCGCAAAATAAGCGGCATAATTCAAAACAAAGGCAATCAATATTGCAAGAAACCGTTCTATAGTAATCCCTACATGTGGCAAACCAAAAAAGATAAAGACAATTTGCAGTAATAAAGGAGTCCCGCGCATAATCCAAATATAGAGATGTAACACGGAAACCAGCGGTTTTATCTTTGATACTCTACCGGCAGCCACCAGTATTCCCAAAGGAAGGGATAAGAGCAGAGTAATGAAAAATATTTTTAGTGTCCCTACCAATCCGGAAAATAATGCCGGTAATAGACCCCAAATATAGTCAATTTGCAAAAGTCCCCAGATATAGTCAATCATCAAAATCAACCTACTAGTCTTTCATTTTTTCAACCATTCTTTCAACAATAGTTATTGTCACTATGTCCGATTATATAACGAGAACAATTATTCAGCAAACCATTTATCATAGATTTCCTGATATTTTCCGTCTTCTCTCATCTCATCCAAAGTATTATTTACTGCTTCTAATAGTTTAACATCAGTTTTTCTTACGCCAATACCATAATCTTCTTCACCGAAGTCCTCATCTAGAACCTTGTAATTTTCAGGTCCTCTGAGCTTAATATAATATCTGGCTAAAACTTCATCGGCAACCACAGCATCGGATCTGCCTGCCTCTAAATCCATAAAGCATTCGTTATTGGTATCAAACAATACAGGCTCTCCACCCTTAAAACTTGCTACCAATTCCGGCTCAGTATTGACAGCATCAATAGCACTGGATTGGTTCTGAATAGCAACAATCTTACCTGCTAAATCAGCTTTAGTGTTAATGTCAGAATCAGCCATGGTAATAACAATTTGTCTGTTCTTCAGATACGGTTTGGTAAAAGATACTTTTTGTTTCCGTTCTTCGGTAATAGTATAACCGTTCCAAATCAGGTCAATGTTACCGGAATTCAATTCCGTTTCCTTCATGGTCCAATCAATTGGCTGGAATTTAACCTCTAAATCTAAACGAGCAAAAACCTCTTTAGCAAGATCTACGTCAAAACCGACAATCTCATTTTTTTCATCTCTGAAGCCCATAGGCGCAAAAGTGTCATCAAGGCCCATGATTATATAGCCTCTCTCCACTATTTGATCATAAGCATCAGATGTTTGTTCTGCTACCTCATTTTCATTATTATTCTCTCCAGCTACGTCGCTGTTGCCACAGCCCCCTAAACTAAATAAAGCCAACATTAAAATGAGGGCTAAAACAATACTACTGCGTAAACCTTTTTTCATAATCTCCTCTCCTCCACTTAACATTCATTTAATTTTTTTCTTTGTTGTAATAAATAACTAATGCTTTATTACTTTAACATAATAAAGCATTACGAGGATTTTGTCAACTACTTTTCTCTATATTTCTCATGTCTCTGTATAACCTTAAATATAAGAACGATCAATAGTAATAACAGTATTTAAGCTTGGGTTGTTTTCTTTTATTTTCTCGTTAATTTCTTTAATTATCTGGTCTTCACTCTTCTGGCATTGATAAGGTATCACCAGATCAAAAATCAAATTACTGTGCGTATATCCTTTTACCACTCTAAAATCATGCATAGATAAACAGTCATCCACACTGGCCACTACCTGCTCCGTCATTTCTCGCAATTCATAAACAAAAGGATCATCTACAATAATCGGATCCAGATGCACAACCAGTTGGATCCCTAAATCGCGCATAATGTCTTGCTCAATATTATCAATTAAATCATGGCTCTCTAAAATATCCTTTTTCGCATCAACCTCAACATGAATCGAAGCAAAATGTCGCTTAGGACCATAATTATGCACTACAAGGTCATGTGTACCTAAAACCCCTTCATATTTACTAACATAAATAAAAATCTTGTCGACTAACTCACTGGAAGGGACTTCACCTAATAAGGAATTGATCGTCTCTTTTAGGATATTTATACCGGAAAACATGATGAAAATTGAAACAACCGCACCCATGTACCCATCTAACTGAAAGCCAATCAACGGACTCACCAATGCTGAGATAAATACGGCGGAAGTAGCCAAAGCATCGGAAAGGCTATCTGTTGCTGTTGCCTTTAACATCGAAGAATCAAACTGTTTCGCCCATTTATTATTTAAGCTGTATAAACCTAATTTAGCAATTATAGAAAAGAGTAATACAACCACTATTACAAAGCTAAACTGAATCTCTTCGGGATGTATGATCTTATCATACGATGTTTTTAACAGTTCTACACCTAACAAGAGAATTAATACCGCAACCACAGAAGAAGCAATGTATTCGACCCTTTCATAACCAAAAGGATGTTTCTCGTCGGCGGGTTTAGCGGACAATTTAAAGCTGATTAAAGAAATTACCGAAGAGCCGGCGTCTGTAATACTATTAATGGCATCTGCAACGATCGCTACACTATTAAAGATTGTTCCTACTGCAAACTTTGCAGCAAATAGAACGACATTAACAATAATACCGATAATACTACTGAGATTTCCATATTGTTCACGCTTAGTTTTTTCCTTCATCTTGGGGACTCCTTCTTTGATTAAAATTTAGCTTATTCCAGATATAAATTATTAATTGTCTCCATTACTTGGGGAATAACCTGTTTTTTTCTGGATAATATATCCGGAATAAATACACCCTGCTCGGCTTTAAGATTAAAAATACTGTCAACCAGCCGCGGATCTTTGCTTTTATAAAAAAGATAGGATCCGTTTCGCAAAATATCGGTAATCAATAATAAAATCAAGTAATAGTTGCCCTTTTCCTGTACTGCCTGGAGATATTCAAGAAATTCCACCTTGCGATTAAAGATATCCTCAATATCCAAGGTAAAGACTTGCCCAATTCCGATCTTATGGTCCTTAATCTTAAACTCCTTAAAATCTTTGTAAAATATCTCTTCAATACTTTGCCCTTCTAATGAAGTACCGGCTTTAAACATCTCCAAGGAAAATTGTGCTACATCGATATTTAGCTGTTCTGCTAATTCCTCAACTGCCTGAATGTCTAAAGGCGTAGTTGTCGGTGATTTCAAAGATAGTGTATCGGAAATAATCCCCGAAAGTAGTAACCCGGCAATCTTCCGGTCAATAGATATTTTTGCTTCTTTATAAAGATGAAACACGATTGTGCAGGTGCTTCCTACAGGCATATTTCTGAAATCTATAGGAGTAGTTGTTAAAATATCACCAATTTTATGATGATCAACAACTTCAATGATTTCCGCCTGACTTAAGCCTTCAACACTTTGCGCATACTCATTATGATCAACCAGTATAACTTTTTTCCTGTTAGGACTTAAGATATGTCTCCTGCCAATAAAACCTAAATATTTATTGTCCTCAGTCACTACAGGATAGTTAGAATGTCTGTTATTGATTAGTTCTTCTTTAATCTCATCAAGATATTCATACTGATTAAATTTAACAATATCCTTCTTCTTCATGATTGAAGAAACATAATTACATTGATTAATCAGTTTAGCTGTAGCATAGGTGCTTCTCTTCACCGACAACAAATTTATACCTTGCTCTTTAGCCATAGCAATATATTTTGCAGGCAATTCATTACCACCGGTGACGATGATTAATTGAACATTACTGTTAATAGCATGTTCAATAACATCATATCTATCGCCCACAATGACAATGCTCTCTTCATGAATAATATGCTCTTTAACCATGGTCTCATAATAATAGGAAATTACCGAGATTACACCTTTGATTTTCTGATTATTTCTTCCGGTAAGGAGCAGTCCGTCAAGAGCTTTGATGATGTTGTCTACATCAGTTTCCAGATGATAATAATCCCCTTTAATTAAGCCCATGGCAATATCTTTCATCGTCACAATTCCCAGAAGCATTTTTTCCTTATTTACAATAGGTAGTACTTTGATATTATTTTCCTCCATTAATTTATAAGCATAGAGGATTGATTTTGTTGGTTCAATGCCTTCCACTTGCTCATAATTTAAATCCTTCACTTGTGTTTTTACATTTTCTATATACTGCGGATAAGGCACATTGAAATAATCCAATACATATTTTGTTTCTTTGTTCAGTTGTCCTAAAATACCGGGTTTCGTTGCCAGACCTAATTTGTTTTTTAAAGCAGACAAAGCTATCGCCGCAGTTACTGAATCTGTATCAGGGTTTTTATGTCCAAAAACATAAACCATCGTTCATAGCTCCTTTATCGTAATCATCCCATTACATCATACGATATTACATTAATTAATGGTAACAAATTCTAGAGATTATCCCCAAAATCCTTTCTGAACTGGGCTACTAATTTATTTTGCCAATCAGAGGTCGTGGCTAATCTGCCACAGAAGAAACGTAAGATTTTTGGTTCTTCCACAAAGGTCAAACCACCGATAAGATGACGATTTTCATATAACCAGGCAATGCGGTCCACTGTATATTTGATTTGGGAAAGAGTAAATACTCTGCGCGGTAGAGCTAAACGTAGCAACTCTACATCCGCGAAACATTCTTCCCCATTCTCATCTCTTTGCTCGGACAACGTTCCTCTTTCCATCCCGCGCACCCCGCTTATCAGATAAACTGCAGATGCCAATGCTCCCGCCGGATATTGAGTTTGAGGAAGATGCTCAACAAATTCCATGGCATTAAGATGACAACCTAAACCACCAGGAGGAGTAACGACAGGTACTCCTTTTTTCTGGAATTCTTCTACCATAAAGGCTATAAACTCAGGTCCTTGGTTAATCATTTCTTCATCCATGGTTTCTTCTAAACCCACTGTTATAGCTTCGATCTCCCGTATGGACATTCCACCATATGTTAGAAAACCTTCATAAAGCGGAACCAGTTCACGCATTTTTTCAAATGCTGCTTGATTATTTGTACAAATTCCCCCACCACGTGCACAACCTAATTTACGAGCGGAGAAATAAATAATATCAGACAAATCCGCTATTGCTCTGGTAATCTCACGAATACTCCAATGTTTACATTGTTCTTCCCGTACTTTAATAAAATACAAATTATCCGCCAGCAAGCTTGCATCCAAAACCAGTAAAAGACCGAACTCATCACAAACTTTACGCACTTCGCGCATATTTTCCAAGGAAAAAGGTTGTCCGCCAATTAAATTGGTTCCTGCTTCTAGGCGTACAAAAGCAATCTTCTTAGCACCGTTTTTCTGAATCACTGCTCTGAGTTTATCTATATCCACATTACCCTTAAAAGGATGTGTACTATTTAAAACTAATGCTTCATCAATGACAACTTCCTCGACCGTACCACCGTTTAAAGTAATATGTGCTTTCGTGGTTGTAAAATGATAATTCATCGGCACAATGGAGCCTTTGGTCACAAACACTTGAGAAATAATGTTCTCACAAGCTCTCCCCTGATGAGCTGGTATAAAATATTTCTTCCCAAAAATTTCTTCAACTTTAGCCGCTAGTTTGAAAAAAGATTCAGAACCGGCATAGCTGTCATCAGCGACCATCATCGCTGCTAACTGCTGATCACTCATGGCATTGACTCCGCTATCTGTTAGCATATCCAAAAAGATATCCCGATTGCGCAATAAAAAGGTGTTGTTACCCGCTTCATTAATTGCTTGCAATCGCCTTTCAATCGGTGCCAAATTTAATTTCTGCACAATACGCACCTTGTGCATTTCTAATGGTAAATCTTCTTCATGAAAAAACTTAATTCTCGACATTTATTTTCCCTCCTCTTAAAAAACAAAAACACTCCTGATAGGAGTGTATAGTAATACAAAGGACACCCTTTTTTCTACCATCCTACCTACC
>LFSF01000037.1:7683-9258 GCA_001512665.1 Clostridiales bacterium DTU073 | reverse complement strand
ATACCTACATAATATCTACATTTTCAATTATACTTAAACAAACTACCCTTGTAAAGATTAATTTTATACATTAAACATTAAATATTAAGCCGCAGCGCGATCGGCAGCCAAATGATGGGTTACATTTTTTATCCACAATCCGGATTTTAAGCGCAAGAGGCACAGTAAGCATTTACTAATTTCCTCAATCGTAGCCAGTGCATAGACAATATACACAGGTTGCTGAAAAACAAAGGCACCGACAATCGTTAACGGAACACCAATAAACCACATAGTGAACCCTTCAATAATAAAGGCTTGCTTAGCATCTCCGCCGCCCCTTAATATACCTACAATGAGATTAATATTTAACATCCTGATAAAGAAGATTGCCGAGCAGATATAAATAATATACTGGGAAGCCTGTCTCACCGTATCAGAAACATTAAAAATACTCAGGATTGCCGGCGAAGTTACTGCCAGAAGCAGACCTAAGCCCACCCCCGCTCCCACAGAAAGGAAAGAAAATCTCTGCGCATAATCCTTGCTAAGCTGTTCTTCACCCGCTCCAATAGTATTTCCCACCATGACCGCAGCTGCACTGGCCAGACCAAAAGCAACAATCAGGAATAGATTATTAATCGTAGTACAAATCTGGATGGCAGCTACAGCCTGAGTCCCCATTCTTCCATATACCGCCACATAAACTAGACTGGCAAGTCCCCAACACATTTCATTCAGAACAACCGGGAATATAGTATGGTAGGACTTTTTGACAAATTCAAAATTAAAATCAGTCAATTCTCTAAGGGTAGCGGCCAGTACACCCTTTCGGCTATAAATATAAGCAAGCAGCAGCATGGTCTCCACAACCCTGGCTATAACCGTAGCCAGTGCCGCTCCTTCTACTCCCAGTGCAGGTGCGCCAAATTTCCCGAAAATCAACATATAATTAAAAAAGGTATTAATCAATAAAGCAACTGCACTGATCACCATCGGGGAAATAGCTTGGCCTATAGACCTCAAAGAAAAACTATATACAAAGGTTACGGCTGTGAAGATATAACTCACTAGCACTATCCGCAAATATCCGGCGCCTAAAGTTATTACCTGAGGGTCCTGATTAAATAAAGCTATAACCTCTCTGGGGAAAAGGAGTCCTATTACCGTAAACACCAAGGAAACCAAAATTGCCGAACTTAAGCCCACCCCCATAATTCGCTTTATATTTTCCAGGTCTTTTTTGCCCCAAAATTGGGCAATAAAAACACTGCTTCCTGCACTTAAGCCAATTAATAACATAATAAACAGAAAGAAATACTGATTAGCAATCCCCACGGCAGCTATCTCAGTTTCTCCTAATT
Organism: Clostridiales bacterium DTU073; assembly: GCA_001512665.1. Classification (GTDB taxonomy): domain Bacteria; phylum Bacillota; class Peptococcia; order DRI-13; family DTU073; genus DTU073. The sequence continues at coordinate 7,915 of LFSF01000037.1, read as the reverse complement.
TCCCTACCATTACCGTATCAATCATATTTAAAAAAGAGGTAATGAAATTTTGCAGCGTAACCGGTAAAGCAATTACTAACATTTTCTTATAAAATTCTTTATCAGCAAAAAGACCATTAGCTAATTGAGATATTTTCAACATAATGCCCTCCATAGAAGCAATATATTAACAGGTGGCAAGGGGGACGAGGTGGCAGGGGGACATTTCAGCCCTCCAGGTGTGGCAGGGGGT
>LFSF01000037.1:0-7675 GCA_001512665.1 Clostridiales bacterium DTU073 | reverse complement strand
GTCCCCCTGCCACAAAGTGCCTTATCATCCCTTACCACAAACATTAATTATATTATAAATTTGCCTGATTGGCAATGGCCGGGAGTCAAATAATGGGTTACATTTTTTAACCACTTCCCTGATTTCAAACGAAGAAAACATATGAACATTTTACAGATTTCCTCAACTACAGATAAGGCATAGACTAAATAATCCCACTCATTGTAATAAATAGTTCTATTTTAATTTTTTTACTTTTAACAATATTATATGTTGTTTTACCAAATCATTCAATTACAGACAGTATAGCAAGAAGACAGTACGAGATTTTTGTGACAAGAGGACGTGGCGTGGGGACGTTTCATTTGCCACATTCCAGTAATGAAAGGGGACAAACCACTAGATGACAGATCGACCACCAACAAGTGATTGGTCGTCCACCAGTGGTTTGTCCCCAATTGTCTCAAAATGTGGCAAATGAAACGTCCCCCTACCACCCCCCTGCCACATAGAACTAACGGCTTTTCACAGGTTCACACTTTACTGTAACCTTTTCACAAGGCTGCCTAAGTGTACCGGAAGATTTTGCCCAATCATTCAACCGCCTTGCCATAGTCTCTTCACTAGACCGCATAGATCTACTGGTATATCTTGTCCAATCATCTGCCCACCTTTTAAGATCACGTTCAGAAAAACCCCTTCCTCTATATAGCCATTCATTATGCAAGCCAAGATACAAATCAATTTTTTTCATAAGTAAATCTTCCGCCTGTTTAATTTCAGGCAGTTGGTTGCCCTTCCCTTTTTGTGGTCTCAAAAACCATACCATTTCAGCAAATTCCTTTTCTTCATTTTTTAACTTTTGACATGTGTCTCGCAAGCGATAAATAGCCCGATGATCATGATTAAACTCTTCTAGGCTTCTTAACATTACTACTCCCTCGCGATTTAAATATAGATATTTTAAATACTGTAACTGCAAATGTACCCAATGGGTACTCGCTGAATCATTGCGTGCTAATCCACTTTCCCAACATTCAGCTATTTTAAGCAATGCTTCTTCCCGTGTTTTTACTCCATATTTTCCCAAAAGCTCCTTTTGAGCCAGCTTTACTTTCGACGTTAACCCCCGTTGCTTTTCTAAAACATCCCAATGAGCTAATTTTCGATAATTATAAAGATGTGCCTTCATCTTTTCTATAGTTTCCGCATTTTGCTCAAATGCTTTGAGTAATTCCCTAATAAAAACCTTTTGCCTGTAACTCTCCTGACAAATACTCTTTACTGCCTGTAAAGGCCTTTTTAATTCAGCAATGAGCCACTTTAAATTGTCAATGACAGTTTCATCACGTGTAGCACGGCGGGGATGTGGCAATCGAACATAACGTGACCCTAAATCGCCAATATCATCCCCACATCTGTCAAGGGACTGTAGTAAAGGCACAGAACGTGACGCTGAAGCGCTTCCTTCACTATGTAAACGATCAAAAACATTTCTCATCACAAATCCCCTCTAATTAAATTACATAATCTTTTGTTATTTTATCATATGTTTTGTATCATGCAATAATTTACGAAATTCTATTGTGGCATAAGAAAGGAGACACACCGCTTAATAGTAGGTCATCCTACCAGCGGTTTGTCCCCGGTCATCTCAAAATGTGGCAGATGAAACGTCCCCCTGCCACTGCCACCACGCTACTTATTGAGGTATTACCTCCAAAAGTCTGGCGATATGATATCCTTGATGGACTGCATCAATAACTTTGCCTGGTTCTCTATTGTCTCCGATCGTAAAGACCTTCTTAATCTTACCCTTTAAATCCTTCTCAAGATTTTGTTCTGCTTTATAACCAACAGCGATAACTAAAGCATCACAAGGAATTGTTTCGGTTTGCCCATTTTCTTTCGATACTTCAGCCTCACCGTCTTTTAGAGCTGTCAGTCTGGTACTCGTCATCACTTTAATCTGAGAATCAGCAAGTAGTTTCTTTAAAGCAATGTCATTATTTCTGGCATGATGAGCCGTTTCCAGTAGATTATCCAACAACTCCACAATTGTCACATCTTTGCCCATTCGCTCCAAGTGTAGTGCCGTTTCACAACCAACCAGACCACCACCTAGCACTACTATCTTTTGTCCGGGGCAATCTCCCCACTTCAGAAGCTCCGTTGCTTCATAAACATTATTATTCTCTATACCAGGGATATTAGGAATAATGGAATGTGCTCCTCCGGCAATAATTACGGCATCAGGATTCTTTTTGATGATTTCTTCAGCTGTCGCTTCTTTATTAACACGCACTAACACTCCGCTCTTATAGATCTGAACTTTCAAATAATCCACATATTTGGCCACCGACTCTTTAAATTCTGGGGCACCAGCCGCAAGCAAGGCACCACCTAATTCATTTTCCTTTTCCCACAGTTCTACTTCAAAACCACGCTCAGCCGCTGTAAGCGCCGCATTCATTCCTCCCGGTCCGCCGCCTACAACTAAAACCGAAAGCTTTTCAGGACCCGGAGTCAATTCATATTCTCTTTCCATCCCACATTTTGGATTTACGGCACAAGCCATCCTCCGGTTTTCCAGGTTAGCCAGAATACACTCATTACATCCTATGCAAGGACGGATATCTTCATAACGGCCTTCTTGAGCTTTAACCGCCCAATGGGGATCAGTCAAAGCAGGATGACCTAACCCAATCAATTCTGCTAAACCCTCACGGACAACTTCTTCTGCCAATGCAGGATCGCCAAGCTTTCCTTGCACTAATAGCGGTGTTTTTATTCCGGCTCTTTTCACAGCTTCCGCTTGATAGAGCTGGACACCCTCTTCCTCATAGACAGTAGTAACCGCTTTATTCCAAGTCTCATATGTACCTACATCTAAATGAAAAGCTGTAAATCCGGCATCATCTAATACTTTAAGCATTTCAATGCCTTCGTCTAGTGTACGACCACCTTCAATTTGATGGTCTAAAGTTAATTTAACGATTAAAGGAAAATCCTCACCGCAATTTTTCCAAACAGCATCTCGCAGCTCATATAAAATACGCAGTCTATTTTCCAAACTGCCGCCATATTCGTCAGTCCGAGTATTCCAGAGAGATGTCAAAAATTGGTCGATCAAATAACCACCATATGCATGTATTTCAATGGCATCTGCCCCGGCGTTTTTCGCCAGTAATGACGAATAACCGAATTGATTTACCAAAAATTTTATTTCCTCTTTGGTATAGGGGGTACAAGTCAATTCCGGAAAGAAAAATGAAGGTATAGCACTAGCCGATTTCGGCGCAGTAAAAGGGTCAATAAAAGATACTCTTCCTAAGCCTAAGGAAAGCTGGGAACAGACCTTTGCTCCATATTGGTGCACTTTTTCACATAAAATGCTCAAAGTGGTAGCCTGAATATAATTCTCCAGGACGTTAGGCATTGGAGCCGGTTCAAAGCGAGTGGTCACCATTGTTGCGGTAGGATAAATTAATCCAAAACCGCCTTTAGCCCTTTCCACATAATACTCAATTTGGCGGTCAGAATAGCCTCCATCAGAATTCGTATGGGAAAAGCCCATCGGATCCATGACCACACGGTTTTTTAGTTCTAGTCCGCCTAATTTCACCTTTTCAAATAACGTCGCCATAAAAAAACCTCCTTTTAGAGCTATATAATTTTTTCCAATTAACAACATTTTGCTCTAAATAAAGTTTCTTTATACATGACGACACCTAATCTTTTTAAGGGGTGGGTAGAAGCGACAGAGGTGGCAGGGGGACGTTTCATCTGCCACATTCTCATTAAAAAAGAGACATACCGCTAGATAGTAGTTAATATTCCAGCGGAATGTCCCCCAATTTCAAAAGGTGGCAAGGTAGCAAGTGAACAACAAAATGTGGCAAGTGAAACGTCCCCGTGCCACATTTATTCTGACACTTCAATTGTTTCCAGCAATTTTCCTTCCTGGCAATATAAAGCAGGTTCCGGTAATTTCCCTTTTAAGAAAAGCTGTTTTAAACTTTCCTCATCATAATCACGGGTTATAAAGAAATACAAATCAGCCTTATAACCAGGCTTAATCATACCAAGGTTATCTTTTTTCATCGCTTTCGCCGGATTACCGGTAAGATAAGCGGCTAATTCCGGTAATGATTCCTCTCCTAACTCCAAGGGCACAAGAAGCACTTTAGTCATGGCCGATAACTGCATTTGTAAATGCTTAAAGGTATTTTGCAATGTTTCTCCTCTTTGCTGAGAAACTTGTGCTAAATTATAGCCTTGATAAGGACCGTCCTGAAAATACAAATAATGTGCGGGATAGCGAGGATAGCTGTTCTTAAAAAGATGTTCCACCGCTTCGTTGTCCTTTGTGGGCCTAACCGGCATCGGCATTACAGTTAGACCACCGGCATCAAATGTGGGGAAATCCAGTTCCCGCACTGAGCCAACCTCAACGATTCGCCCATTCTTTATGGCTATATCTCCGCGGAACCTTTCTTTTTCACCGGTACCGTCTAAAATAAGAGCATGTTTAATTACTAAATCATATGTGGTTTCTTTATTAGGTAACTGGACATTTTCATCCGCCTGAATTGCAGTAAAAAGGAAAAAATAAAAACCATAACTGATTACAGCGACAAAAACTAATAAGATGATAATTTTTAGTCTCCGCAAAAAATCATCTCCTTTCCTTTTACACTGTACCGACTGCGGACTGCGAGAAGAATAAAAGTAAGATCATAATCGTATTCCACACAGAATGAGCCATGATTGAAGTATATAATGAACCTGTTTTTATATAGAGCATATTTAACCAAATACCTGCGATAACAATAGGTATAAACCTAATCAAATCAAAATGCAGCATACTAAAAAATATACTGGTAATAATGACGGCAGGCAGCTTTCCTGTTATTTTACCTATTGCGGGATAAAGAAAACCTCGAAAATATAACTCTTCACTCAGCGGTGCAGCTACAGCAGCAATAAATAAACATAAAAACTGTTCCCATCTGGTTTTTGCAGTGTTAAAAACATCAACAATCTCCTGTTGCTCTACCTCAAAAGAATAAAACATACTAATAATCGTGAGGATAACGGTCATAGCAAGAAAAAGCAAAATACCCTGAATTACTCCAGTAAATAACCAATTTTTGCCTCTTCCTGTTCTTAAGCCTACCTCACTCCAACCTAACCGATATTTTAGCTTGATAATCAAACCAATTAGTAAAAAAAAGAAAACCGCTAAAAGTAAGCTATTTAAAAAAAGCTGTCCTAAGTATAAATTATTCGGACTTATAATTTGACTCAAACTATTAAACCAAGTTCTTAACGAAAAAGGGATAAATAATTTAGTGCTTAAAACGATAGCAAAAACAAGTAATGCTTCCACAACTGACCAAGGTGGAGTTTGATAACTTCTGATCATATCATCTTTTTCCCCCGATAATGCAAAGCTTCATGGTCAGCATCATGATAAGCTTCCCAGATAGATTCTGAAATAGTAGGATGAGGATGAATACAATTTATTAATTCCTCTACAGTAGCATCTAATTGTATCGCAGTTACGGCTTCAGCAATTAGTTCCGTAGCTGAAGCACCAATTATATGAACTCCTAGAATTTTGCCGGACTCTTCAGCGACAATTACCTTTACAAAACCTCTGGTTTCTCCTTCAAGCTGAGCCTTGCCATTAGCAGCCAAAGGAAATTTACCAACCTTTATCGCCCCATATCTGTCTTGCGCTTCTTTTTCCGTTAATCCTACAGAAGCCATTTCCGGGAAAGAATAAACACACTGAGGAATTGCCTCATAATTGATTTTTTTAGTGTTCCCCATAATATTCTCTACCGCTACTATACCTTCAGCAAAAGCTTTATGAGCCAACATAAACTTGCCATTGACATCACCGACTGCATAAATCTGCGGTATATTGGTACGCAAAAATTCATCAGTAATTATCGCACCTTTAGCCGTCTTTATTCCTAATCTTTGTACATCAATCCCTTTGTATGAGGGGGCTCTGCCTACAGCAAGCAAAATTTTCTCTGCTGTTATTTCCGTTATATTGTCACTCCCATTTTTCTCTACAAACAATGTATTTCCCCTTATTTCCAGTGCTTTTGTACTTGTATTGATCTGAATGCCATTACCTTTTAATACTCTTGCGGCTTGTCGAGAAATTTCTTCATCCATATTGGGCAAGAGCCGTTCTTCCATTTCAATAATAGTTACTTCCGCACCTAATTCCCTAAAAATAAAGGCAAATTCTACACCGATAACACCACCGCCCAAAATAATCAGCGACGAAGGAACCGCTTCTAAAGATAACAGTTCATCACTCGTAATAACAGCCGCAGAATCTAAACCGGGAAGTGGAATAAGTTTTGGTTTAGAACCGGTTGCAATAATAACATTACAAGCCTGATAAATCTTATCTTGGACGCGGATTAAACCGGGTTTATCCTCCATTACTGCAGAACCATGTATAACGTCTACACCATGAGCTTGTAAAAGGGTAGCTACTCCCATGGTAAGACGCTCCACTATTCGGTTTTTTCGTCCTTGTAACATCGCCCAATCGATCTTGGCGCCTTTTAAATCTACTCCTGTAATTGCCAACTGAGATAACTTTTGCAAATCTTGCCATGCCCTAACACTCTTCAGAAAAGCCTTAGTAGGTATACAGCCTCTATTCAAACATGTGCCACCCAAACAATCCTCTTCAAAGAGAACTACCTTCGCCCCTAATTGTGAAGCTCTGATGGTCGCAATATATCCTGCCGGTCCACCGCCTATTACCGCTATATCATAAGTTACATCATTTGTTTCAAGATCTATTGCCATTTCAGATCACACAACCTTTCCTCTTGATAGTAAAATAAGTTCTACATTTTAAGATGTATCCCTGCAAATAAAAAGCCAACATTATTTTAGTGTTGGCTTTCTAACATCTTTTTAGTTATACAAATCTTACTATCCTATTGCTCTGGTATCATAGGCTCTATTTCTGTTAACTCTATTATAAACTTCACGACTTAACTCTATTGTTCGTTCTTCTCCATATTGCCGATTCAATCTATCAATCATATCACGCATAGATTCGACTTGCCCAATTCTTATCTCAATTTTATTAAATAATTCTTCATTTTTGGAAATAAATAGTTCAATCTGTTCATAATCCAAGGGGCTGTCTTTAAAATATTTTTTTTCCAATTCTTTAAGTCTCTCCAGCTTTTCTCTGGTTAAATGCATAACGGGTCTATCCGTAAGATATTTTTGCTTAAGCATATTTTTCAGGCGTATATAATCATTTTTCAATTCTCTGGCATCACGCATAAGCCTTGCCAGTTCATGACGTTCACTTTCTATTTTAGATATTACTAAATCTATGTCCGGTCTAAGGTTGGCTTCACCACCCAAAGCCGACTTTAATTTTTCAAAATGAGTTGTTATGGTATATTCTTCATTTTTATACATAAGCCCATTTTCAGCACTGGAAAAATCTATAGAATAATAATCAGCTTTTCGTGTTTCATTATTAATCGCCCTGTTTGTCCTGATTATAGCCGCTCTTTCTCTTCTTGCCCGAAAAGAATCACCCCAAAAATTTCTCGATATTTTTGAATGTTTCACGCCCGGTAATTCGCCATACACTTGTAAGTCAGAGTTTAATGATCTGACTGTGTCCGTAATA
>LFSF01000044.1 GCA_001512665.1 Clostridiales bacterium DTU073 | reverse complement strand
GCTGAATACAATGTCCGTCCTGAAAAATATCAAAGCGAGGCAGAACTTGAGCGGGAGTTTATCCGCCAACTGATTTCGCAAGGGTATGAATACCTGACAATCCACAATGAGGCTGCATTGATAGAAAATCTTCGAAAGCAACTTGAATTGCTTAATAACTTTACATTTACAGATAGTGAATGGGAGAAGTTTTTTATAGAGTGCATTGCCAATGCTAACGAAGGAATTGTTGAAAAGACTAGAAAAATTCAGGATGACCATATCCAGATTTTAAAACGTGAAGATGGAACAACGAAGAACATTTATCTTTTGGATAAGAAAAATATACATAACAATCGCTTGCAGGTGATTAATCAATATGAAGAAGTAGGCGGTAAGCATGAAACTCGATATGATGTAACAATCCTTGTAAATGGACTTCCACTAGTTCATGTGGAGTTAAAGCGCCGCGGTGTTGCTATCCGTGAAGCCTTCAATCAGATAAAAAGATACCAGCGCGACAGTTTTTGGGCAGCTTCGGGTTTATTTGAGTATGTGCAGATTTTTGTAATTTCCAATGGAACTCATACCAAGTATTATAGCAACACTACAAGAAATGCACATATTAAAGAACAAAGTAAAAGTGCACGTCGAAGAAGTAAAAAAACAAGCAATAGCTTTGAATTCACAAGCTTTTGGGCCGATGCAAATAATAAAAACATTCCTGACCTTGTGGATTTTACCAAAACATTTTTTGCTAAGCATACTATTTTAAATATACTAACAAAGTATTGTGTTTTTACATCCGAGGAGCTGCTCCTTGTTATGCGTCCTTATCAAATTGCTGCTGCGGAACGTATATTGTCACGCATTGTAATATCAACCAATTACAAGAAAATGGGTACAACAGACGCTGGGGGATATATCTGGCATACAACAGGCTCTGGTAAAACATTGACTAGTTTTAAAACAGCACAATTGGCTTCTGCCTTGCCTTTCATAGACAAGGTATTGTTCGTTGTTGATCGTAAAGATTTGGATTATCAGACAATGAAAGAATACGACCGCTTTGAAAAGGGCGCGGCAAATGGCAATACATCGACAAGGGTACTTCAAAGGCAATTGGAAGACAGAGACGAAAAAGGAAACCCTCATGAATACAAAATCATTGTAACCACTATTCAGAAGTTGGATATATTTATACGTAAAAACAAACAGCATGATATTTATAAGAAACATGTGGTATTGATTTTTGACGAGTGCCATCGTTCCCAATTTGGTGATATGCATCAGGCCATCACCAAGAATTTTAAGAATTATCATATTTTTGGTTTTACGGGAACTCCGATTTTTGCCGCAAATGCTAGTTCGGGCGGCAACCCGCTGCTCCGTACAACCGAGCAGGCCTTTGGAGAAAAGCTACATACTTATACTATTGTGGATGCCATCAATGACGGAAATGTACTGCCTTTCAGGATCGATTTTATTAATACTATTAAGATGCCTGATTATATTAATGATAAAAAAGTCTATAGCATAGACCGTGAAAAAGCTTTGGCAGACCCACAGCGAATCAGTGATATTGTTTCTTATGTTCTTGAACATTTCGACCAGAAGACAAAGCGCAGCAATTTTTATACGTTTATTGCCAAATGGGAAGAAGCCGATAAACAAGACCCCAAGAAAATGATAGAAAAACGTGAAACAAAGCGTGTTGCTGGTTTTAACTCTATATTTGCCGCTTCATCGATTCCAATGGCAATCAGGTACTATAATGAGTTCAAAAAGCAGATAGCGGAAAAGAACCGTGACCTCATCATCGCAACTATTTTCAGTTTTAGTGCAAATGAAGAAGAGCCGAATGGATTGTTACCGGAAGAGGACTTTAATATGGAGAATCTTGACCAGAGCACTAGGGATTTTCTTGATGCGGCTATCAGGGATTACAACGAGACATTTAATACAAATTACGATACTTCTTCGGATAAGTTTCAGAATTATTATAAAGATCTATCTCTTCGTGTAAAGAATCGGGAGATTGATATCTTGATTGTGGTCAATATGTTTCTTACTGGCTTTGATGCAACAACTCTGAATACGCTATGGGTGGACAAAAACCTAAGGCAGCATGGTCTGATTCAGGCGTTCTCAAGAACAAATCGTATTCTTAACAGCGTTAAGACTTACGGAAATATTGTTTGCTTCAGGGACTTGAAAGAAGAAACAGACAAAGCTATTGCATTATTCGGCAATAAGGATGCAGGCGGTATTGTACTGCTAAAAACATACGAAGAATACTATAATGGTTATGATGATAAAGGTGAGTATAAACCGGGCTATGAAGAATTGATTGCTACTCTTACAACACAGTATCCCCTTGGACAAGCTATTCTTGGAGAAGAAGCACAAAAGGACTTTATTCGGCTATATGGAGCAATACTACGGCTCAGAAATATTCTTACTTCCTTCGATGAATTTGAAGGAAACGAGATTTTATCAGAAAGGGATTTTCAGGATTATCAGAGCATTTATATTGATCTATATCAGGAATATAGAAAAGGCGCTGATAGTGATAAAGAAACTATTAATGATGACATAATTTTTGAAATTGAACTTATCAGACAGATAGAGGTAAACATTGATTATATTTTAATGCTTGTGGCTAAATATCAAGAATCAAACTGCAAAGATAAAACTATTCTCACAACAATCGATAAAGCTATTAATTCAAGTCTTGAACTACGCAGTAAGAAAGAACTGATCGAGCGTTTCATAGAGCAAGTCAATATATCTACAAAGGTTGATGAGGATTGGCGCAAATTCCTTCATGAGCGCAAGGAAGCGGATATTGCAGCAATTATAGAAGAAGAAAATTTAAAGCCTGAAGAAACCCGTCGTTTTATTGATAATGCTCTTCGAGACGGTGTGCTGAAAACAACAGGTACTGCCATTGACAAAATAATGCCACCTGTATCTCGCTTTGGTGGAGGCAGGGCTGCTAAAAAGCAAGGAATTATCGAAAAGCTAATGCTATTCTTTGAGAAGTATTTAGGGTTGGTGTAAATATTTATTATAAAAACTGCGCTAACAATAAGTAAAAAATAATTACCTTTTAGGTAATTATTTTATTGACTAAAATTGAGAAGGTGAGTATAATAGATATTGTAGGATACGGAAATAATAAAATTAAAAAATTATGTAGTGACTATAAACAAGCAAAGAAAGTCTTAGGAGAAATTGTTGCAGAAAAATTATTTGCTGCTTTAAATTTTATCGAGAGCGCATCGACTTTGAATGATATCGCTTGTTTTCCTACTTATCGCCTACATCAACTTTCAGGAAATAAAAAAGACTTATTTGCTATGGATCTTGGACGAAAATTGGGATATCGTTTGATTATTAAACCAGATCCGCCTTTGAATCCTGAAGCCGATAAATTGGACTTCAATTCAAAGTGTAGTATAGTAAGGTGTATTGTGGTGTTGGAGGTGTCAAATCATTATGAATAAAATAGAATATGAAAACATCTCCGCATTTCACCCGGGATATTATCTAAGAGATTTAATTAAGGACTTGGAAATGACACAAGAGGAGTTTGCTAAACGTTTAAACATAACCCCCAAAAACTTAAGCGAATTAATAAATGGGAAAGCGGCTATTTCTAAAAAAATAGCAAAGAATTTATCTCTAATGCTCGGTACGAGTGTAGATGTGTGGCTTGACTTGCAAAAAAAATATGACCAAAAAGTAATAGAAATAAAAACTTTGCAAGCACAAAGAAATGAAGAAATAGATTTAACTCTAATCGATTATTCTTATTTTGAAAAACTTGGTGTTGTTAACTCTACAAAAGATAAGACAAAACAAGTATCAGAGCTGTTCAAGTATTTTTCTATATCATCTTTTAGTGTATTCAAGAAGCCGGATTTTCTTGTCCAATTTCGCAAAACTCAATGTGTTGATGAAAAAATTATTTTAAATTCCAATGCATGGGTTCAAACAGTGATTAATATAGGTAGGCAAGTTGAAACTCAACCCTATTCAGAAAAAAATCTTAAAAATTATTTGCCACAAATTAGAGAAATGACCTTGCAAAGTACGTCTGTTTTTTTACCGCAATTATCTCGAATTTTATCCGAATGTGGAGTTGCATTTGTGCTAATTCCTAGTTTGAAAAATTCCGGTGTATATGGTGCAACTAAATGGATTAACAAAGATAAAGTTGTTTTGGGCATGACTAACAGAGGGAAATATGCTGATATTTTTTGGTTCTCTTTATTTCATGAGTTAGGACATGTTTTTCAAAGGAAAGTGACTAAAACATTAGTTGATTTTGAAACTAGCGATTTTATTGAAGAACATGAAAAAGAAGCAGATCAATTTGCAAAAGATGTATTAATACCTCCAAAAGATTATGAGTTGTTTATTACAAGAACTTCCTTTAGTGAACAAAAAATTCGTGATTTTGCAAACTCAATAAAAATTCATCCTGGGATTGTTGTGGGAAGATTACAAAAGGAAGGATATCTCCCGTATACGCACTTAAATAAATTAAAGCAGAAATTTATTTTATCGAATTGAAATAGCTGTATCATAATAAGAGAAGATCAGCCACTTACAAGTATTCATACTTGAGTGTGACTGATCTTTTTTTATGAATATATAAAACAACTGTACTGAGTTTTTTTCATATAATACATAAAAGGCTATTTAGGTAAAATTTAATGCAAACAAATTATTGACATCATGCTAATATATGCTAAAATTTATTTGGTTGACAGACCTCTATTTTTTTTTATAGGAGGGGTAATCAAAAAAGAAAAAAGAATAAAGGGGGCATGGTAAATGGATGCATTGGGCCGTCATGTGCTTGCTGAAATTTATGGATGTACATTTGAAGTTCTAAATGATGTAAAAAAGGTTGAAGAATTTATGGTTAATGCAGCACTGGAGGCAGGAGCTGAGGTTAGAGAGTATGTGTTTCATAAGTTTAGTCCTCAAGGAGTAAGTGGAGTGGTAGTTATTTCTGAATCCCATTTAGCAATCCACACATGGCCAGAGTTAGGATATGCTGCTGTTGATGTTTTTACTTGTGGAGAGAGAGTTAATCCTTGGGATGCCTGTAATTTTTTAGTTGAGAAATTCAATGCTCAACATATGACAGCTACCGAAGTAAAACGTGGTTTAATTGAGGGGATTCAAAAACAAGCGGTAAATTTATAGGGAGGGGTATTTATTCGATACCGACGATGTAATTCTTAAAACGTTAACTTTACTGATTTATGGATGTAAAGTTAGCGTTTTATGTTTATAAAGTACTTTTATATTTCTATGTATTTTGTTTTTGCGTAAGAAAGGTTATAATGTCAGTATATAAAAAATAGTGTATTATTGTTGATTTATGAGGGGGGTGTGCCGGATGTTTTCCATAGGGGCACCGGAATTAATATTAATACTGGTCATTGTTTTAATTCTTTTTGGACCGGGTAAACTTCCCGAAGTTGGTCGGTCCTTAGGCAAAGCTTTGTCTGAGTTTAAGAAAGCGAAAAAGGATTTTGAAAATGAACTCAATGCTGAAGAATTAAAAAAGGATACACCAAATGAAGAAGTAAATAAATAAAATTTAATTATTTTCCAGGTGAAGAAATGAAGAAAGTGGAAGAAAGAAAATTAACACTTATAGAACATTTAAATGAGCTGCGCAAAAGGTTGATTATATCTTTGGTAGCTCTTTTTTTAGGTATGGTGATTTCTTTTATTTTTTGGCAGAAGGAGATTTTTTCTATTCTGGTCGCGCCATTGGATAGATTAGGACAGGAACTTGTTTTGCTTACTGTTACGGAAGGATTTCTGCTCCAAATTAAGATAGCCTTTTTCGGTGGTTTAATTCTTGCTTCTCCGATAATTTTGTGGCAGTTGATCGCTTTTGTTTTACCGGCTTTATATCCGAAAGAAAGAAGAATTTTTTGGTCTATATTTTTATCCAGTGTTGTTTTATTTAGCCTGGGAATTATTTTTGCTTATCATTTTGTTTTGGATTTGGCTCTTGAATTTCTTGTCGTCGAATGTAGCATAGCTTTATCTCCGATGATTTCAGCTTCAAAATATTTTACTTTTGTGTTGGGTTTTTTACTTCCGTTTGGGATAGCTTTTGAAATACCTATCGTCACATATCTTTTAACAAAGGGTGGCCTTTTAAATCCAGAAAAGTTACGACATAACAGAAGGTATGTTATCGTAATCATTTTTATTCTTGCCGCAATTTTAACTCCGCCTGATGTTATTTCACAGATTATGTTAGCTTTACCGATGCTTGTTTTATACGAGATAAGTTTGTTCATCTCTTTTTTAACTTACAAAAAGTGAGTTTATTTTTCAAATTAATGTAAAATTAGTGTTTGTTTACTTAGATTTATTGCACTTTTATGATTTATTGGCAGGAATTTTGACTTGATAGAAAGAAATAAATAAACGAAATATGCTATACAAATATAAAGACAGACGGGTGAGAAAATGGATAATTATGAGAAATTTGTAGTAGCTTTAAAACAAAAGTTAAATTATGATTTATCAGGTTACAAGAGAAAGCAAATGGAGCGACGAATTAATTCTTTTATGGAAAATAAAAGTTTTGGAACAAACTATGAGTTATTTGTTGATTCTTTAGTTAGAGACAAGCAGCTTTGTCATGAGTTTTTTGAACATACCACAATAAACGTATCAGAGTTTTTTCGTAATCCCACACAATGGGAAATTATGAAGAAAAAAATATTGCCGCAATTAATTATTGATGACAAAAGATTATATATTTGGAGTGCAGGATGTTCAACCGGGGAAGAACCTTATAGTCTGGCTATGATTATGGAGGAGTATTTTCCCAAACAAAAGTACACTGTTTTAGCAACTGATTGTGATAAGGATATTTTAAATAAGGCGAGAGAAGGAGTTTATATAGCCAAAAGTATGCAGAATGTATCTGAGCAATTTTTAAATAAATATTTTAATGTGCAAGGAGAAAATTATTACATAAAAAATGACCTAAAAAAATCGGTATCTTTTAGAAATCATAATTTGTTAGTTGACCCATTTCCTAAACAGATGGATTTTATTGTTTGTAGAAATGTTGTGATTTATTTTAAGGAAGAAATTAAAGAACAGCTTTATTTAAATTTTTTTGCTTCATTACGTCCGGGCGGTATTTTGTTTACAGGAAGTACGGAGCAGCTTATCCAAGCCAGGGAAATGGGGTACGAAACGGTTGCGCCTTTTTTCTATAGACGCCCTTTACTTAAGTAATAGCATCAGCTTATCTGGTCATTTATAGGAGGTTTGATGTTTTTGAGAGATTCGGTATTTGTGTTAGATATTGGAACAAGATCAGTTGTAGCACTTTTTGCATCTTTACATGATGGCGAAATGGTTGTTGAACATATTATTTCTAAAGAACATCAGACAAGATCAATGCTTGATGGGCAAATACATCACGTAGAGGAAGTAGTTCAAATTGTCCGTGAACTTGTACACGCAATGCAGGAGGCAACCGGGCGAGAATTAAAGGAAATAGCGGTAGCGGCAGCCGGAAGGTCTTTAGAAACTGTTAGAGGTTATGCGGAAAAAATTTATCCGGTGAGTACTGTTTTTTCTAAAGAAGATATTTTTTCGTTAGAGTTGCAGGCCGTGCAGGAAGCTCAGATGTGTTTGCCTAAAAACCAGGCAGAACTTCCTTTGTCACAGCAGTATTATTGTGTTGGTTATAGTGTTGTGGAAGAACAGTTGGATAATGTCCGTATAGGTTCTTTAGTAGGACAAAAGGGTGAAAAAGCCAGTGTCGAAGTTATTGCGACCTTTTTACCTCGGATGGTTGTGGATTCTTTACAGAATGTGATAGAGAGTTTGGGAATGCAAATCGTCTCAATTACTTTGGAACCTATTGCTGTAGCCAATTTGGTGCTTAGTCCTGTGATGCGACAACTTAATCTTGTTTTGGTAGATATTGGTGCCGGTACTTCTGATATAGCAGTATGTGGCGGTAATTTAATTTCTGCTTTTGGCATGGTGCCAATGGCAGGAGATGAAATAACAGAGGCTATCTCAGGACAGTTTTTATTGGATTTTACCAGGGCTGAAGAGGTCAAAAGAAAGCTATCCAGTGCTTATGAATTAAGAACTATTAATGTGTTGGGTAAAGAAGAAGTTTATTCCGCCGAAGAGATTAGACAATGTATACAGCCGGCTGTGCAAACTTTAGCCTCGGCTATAGCAAATACAATTTTAGAACTTAATAATAAAGCACCACAGGCTATCCTCCTAGTGGGTGGAGGTAGTTTAACCGAAGGTTTAGATAAAAGTCTGGCTCAAGCCTTTAATTTGCCTGAAGATCGGGTAGCAGTGCAACAAGCTAATAGTGTTCCGCATATTCGGAATTTACCGGAAGAATTTAACGGTCCTAATAATATTACGGCCTTGGCCATAGCATATTCAGCTTTAACTAATTTTACTATGGGCTTTATTTCTGTTAACATTAATGGAGAGTCTATTCGCATGCTAAATCTTGCCCAAAATACTGTGGCCAGTGCTTTATTAGCCGGAGGTTATGATCTCAAGGATATCTATGCTCGTCCGGGATTGGCGCTTACTTATGAGCTTAATGGAAAAATCTATTCGCTACCGGGAGGAGAAGGTAAAGCGGGAAAAATTCTACTTAATGAGCGAGAGGTAGAGTTTAACGAAGAGATCAGGCAAGGTGATCATATTACCTTTATTCCGGGGGAAAAAGGGCAAGATGCTGTGGCTACTTTTAGGGATTTATTACAGGGACAAATCGGCACATGTTATGTTAATGATCAGGAAGTACAACTTTCACCCCTGATTAGAATGGGTGATCAGCTAATGTCGCTAGATGATTCTGTTCCGGATGGTTGTAAGATAGAAATCGAAAGTAATCAAACCATAAAGGATGTTTTACAAAAAGCTGGTTTGATTGCTGATGATGAATTTGTAACGATTAATGGGGAGAAACTTAACTTGCTGGAAATTTCCGAAATTATGAAAAACGGGGCAAAAGCTAATTATTTTGATGATGTTTATCCTGAGGATAGAATTACCTATGAAAAATCACCGGAAGTTTATATTAAAGATTTGATTCCTAATGAAGCCATGATCCATATTGAAGTTACAGTAAATGATCAACCGGTAAAGCTTAATTCTCTTCAGGTGTGGTTGAATAACACAAAAATAAATCCTCGTGAAGCGATCACACTCAAGCATGGTGATATTATAGAGTATGAGGCCGAGGGGGTAAATTATAAGCCCATTTTGGTAGATGTTTTTAATGAAATAGAGTTTTCTACTGAGCCGCCGGAGGGTAAATCTAAACTTGTGATTTTGCTTAATGGTATAGAGAGAGAATATACCTATCCTTTAAAACAAGGAGATAGGATTCAGATTCGTTGGGAATAACCTAAGAGCTTAGTGTGTATGAGAATAAATTTTTTGATATAGTTGAGATGAATTATTAAGATTTTGTGGTGATAGTTCTATAAGGCGTATTCCTTTACGAAGGAGTAAGTTGATATTGGGAGAACGCCGGTAATAAACGGGAGTGAGGAGTATAGCCAGTTTTTTTCGTGGTAGATAATAATCTAGTTTTATGTTGTGTAGATAATAGTTTTTAAGCACTTTTTCTTTTGGAAATAGTGCTGCCAAGTAAGCATTTAGATTTAGATTAACCTTTGACTTTTTGGGGAGACAATTGTTTTCCGTGACAGGAAGAGCTGTTGTTTCTTCGCTTGTATCAGTCGGAGGTTCTTTTTTATTGTTTTCTTGATTTTGCTTAAATATAGGAAGAGCAAAAATGGGTTCCAAGGCTTGTTCCAGATTGGCAATATTGTTTTGTGCTTTTGTATAAGGTAATTTTTGGGTGATTAGTTGTCTGTAGATTTGTTCTAAAGGTATGTCTTTTCTTTGTATGAGTTGTTCGAGCAGAGGATTCGTTTTGTTGATTAAATACTCTGCTTCGAGTAGAATATTATGGGAGCTTTCTATCCCTTGCTGATTAATCTTACTGATGATATTAATGAGTTTTTCTATATTATTGAGAATATCTTTTTCAATCTGATTGGTATTTACTGACATGGTATCACTCCTCCAAAACGATGTTTTTAGTAAATCTTTATGATATAATATAAATAAATAGACTAGTTTTCACGAAAAAATGCTGTAAACCCCTTGACCTATTTCAAGATATTTGTTAATATGTATTTTGTCACGTCAAGCGCGGGGTATAGCGCAGCTTGGTAGCGCACCTGGTTTGGGACCAGGGTGTCGGGGGTTCAAATCCCTCTACCCCGACCAAGTTGCTAAGTTGATTTGGCCCGGTGGTCAAGTGGTTAAGACACGGCCCTTTCAAGGCTGCGACACGGGTTCGACTCCCGTCCGGGTCACCATAAATTTTGTTTACAAAGTGGAGCTGTGGTGTAGTGGTTAACATGCCTGCCTGTCACGCAGGAGATCGCGAGTTCGACTCTCGTCAGCTCCGCCATATATATGCCGACGTAGCTCAATTGGCAGAGCAGCTGACTTGTAATCAGCAGGTTGCGGGTTCGAGTCCCATCGTCGGCTCCATACAAATTTTGGAGGGGTACCCGAGTTGGCCAAAGGGGGCAGACTGTAAATCTGCTGGCACTGCCTTCGAAGGTTCGAATCCTTCCCCCTCCACCATTTTTTATTCTTTATAAGTTGGGGCGTAGCCAAGTTGGTAAGGCAACGGACTTTGACTCCGTGATTCGTAGGTTCGAGTCCTGCCGCCCCAGCCATTTTTATATAGTAATAAAATGCTGTTAATTTATATAAGTAAGCGGCTGTGGCGGAATGGCAGACGCGCTAGGTTCAGGTCCTAGTGCTCGCAAGGGCATGGAGGTTCAAGTCCTCTCAGCCGCACCATATAAGATCTGATAAGGCTATACAGCCTTTTTTTTAATGACGGGGATGGTTCTTGTGGCATCTTGAAATTTATTATAAGAACTATCCCCGTCATTTATATTATAAAGAGCAATTTGTAGATAATATCTATTGAAACCGGTAAAGTTAATCTGAATAATCTTGACAAAGATAAAAAAAATAAGTATGTTTAAGATGTTTAATGCTAAAAAAAGGAGGAATACAAATGAAGGATTTAAAAGGCACAAAAACTGAAAAAAATCTATGGGAAGCATTTGCCGGAGAATCTCAAGCAAGAAATAAGTATAGCTTTTTTGCTTCCGTAGCAAAAAAGGAAGGTTATGAGCAAATTGCGGCTATTTTTCTAGAAACTGCCGAAAATGAAAAAGAACATGCGAAGCTGCATTTCAAAAAATTATTGGGGATTGGGAATACCATCGAAAATTTGAAGGAAGCTGCCGGCGGTGAAAATGATGAGTGGACAAATATGTATCCTCGGATGGCTAAAGAAGCCAGAGAAGAAGGTTTTGAAGAGATTGCTAAGCTCTTTGAAGGAATAGCAGAAATTGAGAAGCATCACGAAGAACGTTTTAAAGCTTTGTTGAAAAACATTGAGGAAGGTACAGTTTTTAAGAAGGATGGAAAGGTGTATTGGAAGTGTAGAAACTGTGGTTATATCCATGAGGCTGCTTCTGCGCCGGATAAGTGCCCGGTATGTGTGCATCCACAAGCTTATTTTGAGATCATGAGTAATAATTATTAATGCTCAATTTTTTGCGAGATGAAGAGAGTTATTACTGTTTTTGGCTTGCAATGTAATTAGGGGTTATGGTAAAATACTACATATTTATTAATTTATTTAATTAAGATGAGAGGAGAATGTTGAGATGAGTAAAGAAGAGTTGACTAAAATTATTTTACCGGAGGATAAGATTCCAAAGTTTTGGTATAATGTGCAGGCTGATATGCCCAATCCTCTGGCACCTGGGTTAAATCCCAAAACTAAAAAACCCCTTACACCTGATGATCTAACGCCTATATTTCCGATGTCACTGATTGAGCAGGAAGTATCTACGGAAAGGTTTATCGAGATTCCTAAAGAAGTAAGGGAGATTTACAAACAATGGAGACCAGCACCTTTATTTAGGGCACGCCGTTTGGAAAAAGCCCTGGATACTCCTTGCCGTATTTATTACAAATATGAAGGGGTAAGTCCGGTAGGTAGCCATAAGCTAAATAGTGCTATCCCGCAAGTTTATTTTAATAAAGTAGCGGGGATTAAAAGATTGACTACGGAAACCGGAGCCGGACAATGGGGCACAGCTTTGGCTTTAGCTACTAAAATGTTTGGTCTGGAATGTACTGTTTATATGGTGAGGATTAGTTTTAAGCAAAAGCCTTATCGCCGTGTTTTTATGGAGACTTATGGTGCTGAATGCATAGCTAGTCCAAGTGAGAAAACGAGAATTGGGCAGGATGTATTAGCAAAGTATCCCGAAACGCCCGGTACCTTAGGTATTGCCATTAGTGAAGCTATTGAAGATGCTGTGCAGTGCGCTGATACGAATTATGCTTTAGGTAGTGTACTTAATCATGTTTGTTTGCACCAATCGATTATCGGTCAAGAAGTTAAACTACAGATGGAAATGGTTGATGATTATCCGGATGTGGTGATCGGTAGTTGTGGTGGAGGAAGTAATTTTGCCGGTATTGCTTTTCCTTTTATTCCTGATAAATTAAAAGGTAAAAAAGTTAGACTTGTAGGTGTAGAGCCGGCAGCTTGTCCATCACTAACTAAAGGGAAATTTGCTTATGATTATTGTGATGTGGCCGGTTTAACTCCACTTTTAAAAATGTATACACTTGGCTCTAATTTTACTCCGGCGGGAATTCATGCCGGAGGCTTAAGGTATCATGGAAGTTCGCCTATTCTCAGTCAGCTGTATCATGACGGCCTTTTAGAAGCTACGGCAGTAGAACAAAAAGGAGTATTTGAGGCGGCTGTCCTTTTTGCCCAGACAGAGGGTATTCTTCCTGCACCTGAATCTGCTCATGCCATCAAGGTAGCTGTTGATGAAGCTTTAGTAGGAAAAGAAGAGGGTGTAGCGAAAAGTATTGTTTTTAATTTAAGCGGACATGGACATTTAGATCTTACGGCATATGATAATTATCTCTCGGGAAATATTGAGAACGTAGTTTTTAATGAAGAGCAAATGCAGGAAAACTTAAATAATTTACCTGTAGTCGAAGAAGAGAACGGTAAAAAATAGTATAATTGTCTTTACAAAGCTCCGGTTTTCGATACCGGAGCTTTTCTTGACTTTTTTATTGTTTAAGATGGTTTTTATGCTAAAATAGGTTATAAAAGGTAGAATTTAAAGAGAGGAGAACAAATTAATGAATGTGCAGTTTTTTGGTGCGGCAGGTACAGTAACCGGCTCATGTTTTTTGGTAACAACAGAACATTGTAAATTTTTAGTAGATTGTGGCTTGTTTCAGGGTTCCAAAATTCTTAAAGAATTAAACTATGGTGATTTTCCTTTTGAACCTCAGGAAATTGATTTTATTTTGTTAACACATGCTCATATAGATCATAGTGGATTGATTCCGAAGTTATTTAAAAAAGGTTTTCATGGTAATGTTTATGCTACTAAAGCAACCACAGAATTATGTAGTGTGGTTCTACCAGATAGCGGACATATACAGGAAATGGAAGTTGAACGGAAAAACAGGAAGTTGGCTCGTAGTGGGGGAACTTTGTTAGAACCCATTTATACTGCACAAGATGCGCGTGATTGTATGAAATATTTTAAAATTTGCAGCTATGAAGAACAATTCGAAGTTGCCCCCGGAGTGTTAGTTAAATTTTATGATGCCGGACATATTTTGGGTTCAGCAATGATTAAACTATCAATTAAGGATAAAGGGGTAGAGAGAAAGGTTGTATTTTCAGGGGATATTGGGAATACAAATGCAGCGATAGTAGATGATCCTACTAAAATTAAAGAAGCCGATGTTGTGATTATGGAAGCAACTTATGGTAATCGGTACCACATTGAAACAGAAAATAAGTTAGATGCTTTAGCCAGAGTGGTAACACAGACTATGGAAAAGGGTGGAAATTTAGTTATCCCTAGTTTTGCTGTGGAGAGAACCCAAGATTTAGTCTATTATCTAAAAATAATGAAAGATAATGGACAAATTCCGCCTGTGGATATTTATATTGATAGTCCGATGGCAGTGGAAGCAACGAAAGTATTTATGCAGAATCCTGAATGTTTTGATGATGAACTTTGTGGGATGATTGAGGGGAAAGGAGCTGCCAGTCTTTTTACCGGGGAGGATATTCATTATGTTCTTTCCACGGAGGAATCCATTGCCTTAAATAAAGTTAAGGGTGGGGCCATTATTATTTCCGCAAGCGGTATGGCTGATGCCGGTAGAATAAAACACCATCTAAAACATAATTTGTGGCGTCCTGAATGTACAGTTTTATTTGTTGGATATCAAGCTGAAGGGACTTTAGGCAGAAGAATTTTAGATGGGGAAGATATAGTAAGAATTCATGGTGAGCAAATTGCCGTTAATGCGGCTATTGAAAGAATTGATGATTTTTCTGCTCATGCTGACCAGAAAGGTTTATTAGAATGGTTGAATGGCTTTGAAAAAACGCCCGCACAGGTTATTCTTGTTCACGGTGAAGAGGATGCCTTAGAAACTTTACAAAGATTAATTGAAAGGGATTTAAAGATTGAGACAAAGATTGCTGAATTCGGGATGATTTATGACCTGACGATGGAAAAATTGGTAACGAAGAAAGTGGAACTTCCGGCTGCAGCTGCAGCTACAGCTGTAGCGTCTACGTTAGAACCGGATTTAGCTCAAGCGTTTATGATTATTAAAGATAATATCATTACACAAGCGAAACAAAGATGTGATACTAAGGTTTTACAACGCTTATTAGCACAGCTTGCCGAGATAGAACGGGAATTAAGAAGAGTTGGTTAAATCATTAATCAGATAATAAAAAAAGGAAATTAAGATTTGTAGTAGGAATTAGCGGAACAATGTCGAAACATAAGCTTCGGATTATTTTTTGCCGAGAGGTAGTGATGACTAATGTTACGCCGGAAAAAATTTGCCGTTTGTTTATTGGTTTTTATAGGAGTTGTTTTTATCAACACCTTCTCTGCAAAAGCGGATGTTTATGCGGGAAATAGTAACAGTAAACTAGAGCTAATCAGTCAGATTCAGAGTTTAAGCGATCCTTCTGAACTTATGCCCCTTGAAGAAAAGAATTATTTTATTAAACGCGGATTGCAAAAGGATCTGCGACCGGTAAAAAAAGAAGCTGTGAAGGTTAAAGGCATATATATGAGTGGCGCAGCGTTTAATTCGCATAAGCTTTTTTTTTCATTAGTAAAGCTTGTTGATGATACGGAATTAAATGCTTTGGTGATTGACGTAAAGGATGATCAAGGATATCTTACTTGTGCTTTGCCTATACAATTGGCGAAGGATTTAAATATTCGTGTCCATAAGGGTGCAGATGCTTCGGAAAATATGAAGCTGATTTTAAGTAAGAACATTTATCCTATTGCACGTATTGTTGTTTTTAAAGATCCTTCCTTAGCTGAAAACAAGCCTGAATTGGCGTTAAGACGAAAGGATGGGACTGTTTGGCGAGACCGGAAGCATTTAGCTTGGGTAGATCCTCATCATCGAGAAGTTTGGGATTATAACGTTAATATAGCTAAAGAAGCTGCGAAAATGGGTTTTCGAGAAATACAGTTTGATTATGTGCGTTTTCCCAGTGACGGAAATATGCAGGATGTGGTTTATCCTTATGCAGACGGACGAAAGAAAGAAGATGTCATTCGTGATTTTTTAATGTATGCGAAAAAAGAGTTAGAACCTTATAATGTTTTTTTATCCGCTGATGTTTTTGGATTAACGACCATGACTCTAGATGATATGGGTATCGGGCAGAAATTTGAAAAGATTATGACTGAAGTTGATTATATTTGTCCTATGATTTATCCTTCTCATTATGGTCCCGGAAACTATGGTTTTGCTAATCCTAATGCCCATCCTTATGAGGTGGTAAAAGCGGCTTTAGTTGATGGTTTAAAAAAGGTTAAGGATACAGCTGTAGTGATCAGACCCTGGCTCCAAGATTTTAATTTAGGCGTACCTGCTTATGGAGCAACGGAAGTAAGGGCACAGATAAAGGCTACTTATGATGTAGGACTTGAGGAGTGGATTCTTTGGAATGCCAGAAATATATATACCAAAGGTGCTTTGTTGCCATAGATTAAAATAATTATCCGGATTTTACGATGTCTTCGAGCATTTGGGATGTAAAGCTAGCGTCCATAATCTATTTGTGGTATATTCAATAATATTAACCGGACAATTTTTATAGATAAGTTTACCGCATTTAAGGCAGTATTGGTTTTTGCAGGCAATTCCTTGATAGCTTTTTGTGTCTACACTGGACCATTTTTGCCAGCTTTTCCATCCGGTTTTACAAAGAGAAGATCTGTATTGGAAGTCAGCCATAACCCATTTAAAAAGGCGATGAAAGCCAAAGGCATAACGAGCATGTGTGATAAAGTTCTTTGGTAGTCCTAGATTGATAACGTATTGATTAAATGATGTTTCAACCTTATTTTGTAAAGGACCTTTTATTTTTTTATTTTCGCAATGATAACCTTTGTGGGTAAGCCATTTTCTAAGTTTATCAAAGATATAACTTTGACAGATATAAATAGTTTCTTTTTTATTAAAATGTAGTTGTTGAAATGCTTTTTCTATAATATAGATTACATAATCTTGATATTTTTTTTCTGAAAAAGATGGATGTTGGAAATAATGTATGGGGATAAGGTCAAAAAAGTATTCCTGTGTTTTATGGTTATAGATGCCTATTCCGGTTCCTCCAATGAGACTCCCGCTTCCGGCATCATCTATTTCAATCATTTTTGCTATATTCACCTCTTTTTTATTATTTCTCTTCTAAGTATTTAATATTAGCAATTAGGTTTTTATTGATGATATGTGTTTTTAATAAGTATAATTAAGATGTACTATTTGGTATGAGGAGGCAGAGGAGTGAAAGTTGAGAAGATAGATGGTGAACTCTGGACGAAATTATTTATCGCAGCAAGTTCATATTTAGAACAAAGAAAACTGTCTGTTGATGAACTGAATGTTTTCCCGGTGCCTGATGGAGATACAGGTACAAATATGAGTTTAACGATGGTCTCAGCAGCGAAATATCTGCTGGAGAATAGTGAAAATGATATCGAAAAGGCTACTAAGCAAATGGCTCATGGTGCTTTAATGGGAGCCAGAGGGAATTCAGGAGTTATTCTTTCCCAGCTTTTAGCGGGTTTTGCACGAGGTACCGAAGGTAAAAAGGAAATAAATGCGGATGATTTTTGTCAGGCTCTGGCTTTATCCGTAGAAACAGCATATAAAGCGGTTATGAATCCTGTGGAAGGTACAATCTTGACTGTTTCACGAGAAGCTTCTGAAGCGGCACTTAAGGAATTAAATAATGAGAAGAGCACATTAAATTCCGTTTTTAAGGCTGCGTATTATGGTGCTTACGAGGCTTTGCAAAAAACACCGTTAATGTTACCGGTACTGCAACAAGCAGGTGTGGTCGATGCAGGAGGGCAAGGTTTTGTTTATATTTTAGAAGGGATGTTAGAAGTCCTTGATGGGGATTTACTCAAAGAGTCAAAGTTTACCATTGCTCCTGTTGATGAATTGAAAAAGGAAAATAATAATGGTTATGTTGGGGAAAAAGTATTAGCATATCAGTATTGTACGGAATTTATTTTGAAGAAGAAGAATAAAGATTTACCTTTAGAAGAAATTAAAGCATTTTTGGTAGATAAAGGTGATTGTTTGCTTGTTGTTGGCAATAACGAAACCGGAAAGATTCATATACATACGAATACACCCGGTAAGGTTTTGGATTACTGTATAGGGTTAGGTTCTCTTCATGAAATTAAGATAGATAACATGAGTGAGCAAAGTGCGGCAATGAATATAAAGAGCCCGGTTACTAAACGTTTAGGTTTGATTACGGTATCTTTTGGCTCTGGTTTAAATGATGTCTTTAAGAGTTTAGGTGTAGATACAGTTATTGCCGGTGGGCAGACTATGAATCCTAGCACACAGGAATTTATAAATGCTATAGAACAGGTGTTAGCCGAAGAAGTAATAATTTTGCCTAATAACGGTAATGTTCTTTTGGCTGCACAGCAAGCTGCTAAAGTAGCTTCTAAACCTACAAAAGTAGTGGCTACGAAGACTATTCCTCAGGGCATTGCTGCTTTAATGGCTTTTAATCCGGAAAATGATCTGGAAACTAATAAAGCCAAAATGGAAGAAGCTTGTAAACAAATGATTACTTTGGAAGTGACATATGCTATAAGAGATGCTCAGTATGAGAACCATCAAATTAAGAAAGGACAAATATTAGGTCTTGGCGAGGGGAATTTAGTTGCAATAGGCAGTAAGACAGAAGAAGTTGTAGGACAATTAGTCGATCAATTTTTACAAGCTGACCATGAATTGATTACAGTCTATTACGGTGAAGAGATACAGCAAAAAGATGCGGAAAAACTGGTTAAAGAGTTATCCCAAAAGTTTAGTCACATTGATTTTGAATTACATTATGGAGGTCAACCGTTATATTATTATTTAATTTCCATTGAATAAAAATGGGGGTGCATTATGGCAACAAGAATTAAAATTGTAACTGATAGTACCGCGGACATTCCACAAGAGCTGTTAAAAGAATACGATATTGCTTTTATCCCACTAAAAGTAATCTTTGGAGAAGAATCCTTTCGTGAAAATATTGACATTCAGCCAGAGGAGTTTTATGAAAAATTAGTTACATATGATGGTATTCCGCACACATCACAGCCATCTCCCGGAGAGTTTTGTGATTTGTATAAAGAATTAACTGCTGATGGCTCTGCAGTAATTTCTATACATATTTCGAGCCATATGTCCGGTACTATTCAATCGGCGCGTTTGGCAGCGTCAATGCTGGAAAATAGTGATATTACCGTTATTGATAGTAAATTGGTTGCCTATGCTCTAGGTTGTGTGGTTGTGGCTGCGGCAAAAGCTGCAAAAGCAGGAAAAAGCAAAGCAGAGATTTTAGAATTAATTCAGCTAATGATTGAGGAAGTAAATACATATTTTATCGTAGATACTCTTGAATATTTAGCCAAGAACGGTCGGATTGGAAAAGCTACATCTTTTCTGGGGTCAATGTTAAATATTAAACCGGTACTAACGATAGAAGATGGATTAATTGCTCCTTTTGAAAAAGTTAGGAGTAAAAGTAAAGCAATAGATTTATTGATTAAAACGGCAAAGAATTACGCTGAAAAACATGGAGAATTATCCTACTTTATTTTTCATGCTAATTGCTATGCAGATGCTATAAATTTAAAAGAAAAGTTAATGCGGGAATTAAATAGTGAGGAAGTATTCTTAATGGGTAGTATTGGAGCAGTTGTAGGGACACATGCGGGACCTGGTACGTTAGTTTTGTATTTTTATAAACAGGGTTTAGATGAAATTTAAGCAAAAAACACAGGTACTTCCTGTGTTTTTTACTGGGTTAAAGGGAAAGAGTGAGTGCTTTTGATTGAGGGAATTGTTAATAAAGCAAATAACATTATGGTTGTCGCTAAGGATTTTGCCGGCTTAATTTTACGGCCTGGACAAGTCTTTAAGGGCGTTGTTTTGGCAAAAGAGGGACAACAATATTGGTTAAAGGTAGGCGATAATTTATTACCTGTTCGTGCAGATAAATCTTTGCAGGTGGGAGAACAGATTAAATTAAGAGTTTTAGATTTTAAAGGCGAAGATTTATTGGTGGAAAGAATTCCGTTGCAGCTTGAAGAGGGTGCTCAAAATAAAAATCATGTGATTAACAATCTGATAGAAAGATACGGATTTAGGGGCGAAAAAGAGACTGCGGTGATTAAAGAAGCAGTTCAAAAACTACCTGTAGAGGAAAATACGGCAGTTCGATATTTATTAGACCCTTTTCTTTTTTTGGCATTACTAATTCCCGGTGAAAAGAAAGATGAGCTTTATCATAAGATTGAAATTTCCAGATATAAAGGGGCAATGATTAAAGAGGATGTTTGGGAAGTATGTTTTCAATTACAGTTGTCGGTACTGAAAAATATTGAAATAAAGATTAAAATGCAAGGTGCAAGTTTGTATGCACAAATTTGGGCGGATACTTTGGAGACTGAGAATATTTTGCTGTCTAGAAAAAAGGATTTAGAGAAGCTTTGTACAAAAGTAGAGATCATTCCCTATAACGAAGGTCCGTTGATCGTCGAAAATTATGAGCAAAATATTGATTTTATGGTGTAGAGAGAGATGAAGACAGAAAAAAAAGCAGTAGCTTTAAAATATGATGAAAACAGGGATGACGCTCCCCGTATAATTGCAGTTGGGGAGGGGTATTTGGCGGAAAAAATAATCGAGATCGCTGAAAAAGAGAATATTCCTCTGGTAGAAAATACAGAAGTGGTTAGTAAACTTGTGCATCTTCCGGTGGGAGTGGAAATACCTCAGGAGTTATATGAAGCAGTAGCGAGGATTTTAATCTTTATCTACAAATTAGAGCAGGAAAATGCCCAGATATAAAACTACCCTTGAAACGTTGTGTATTCAAGGGCAGTTTTATGAAAATAATCTTTAAGTGTCGAATGATTTTATTGTTTGCGTGTTGGTGAATTACAATTTTGAGTGT
This sequence comes from Clostridiales bacterium DTU073, assembly GCA_001512665.1. Lineage (GTDB taxonomy): Bacteria > Bacillota > Peptococcia > DRI-13 > DTU073 > DTU073. Next base: position 28,207 of record LFSF01000044.1, on the reverse strand, counting down.
TTGCCTGAGTATTACAATTATCTTGTTGTTGCATGCTTTGGCCACAACAAAAATCAGGTAGTTTGGAATTTTTTCCGCAAGAGAGACAGGTATAACCAGCCAATTTAGTTCACCTCCTCTTAGACTAGGTAATTATAGTTTTGCCAAGAGTTTGGGAAAATAATACCAGATAAATATACTGTACCATTTTCCGTTTTAGGTGTTTCGTCCAGAATAGACTAAATTTGGCTCAGGAGAAAGCAGACCACCCTCGATGTACATCCTTGTACTGCGAGGGTTGGGGCTCACGTCCTGTTCGCCCCTCTGCTTTCTCACTTCGCCTTCATTAAGTCTATTTAGCTGTACTTTACAAAAAAACGGAAAATGGTACAGTATATTATCTGCATAGAGGAGAAGAAAATTTTCCGTTTTAGGTGTTTCGTCCAGAATAGACTAAATTCGGCTTCATTAAGTCTATTTAGCAGTACTCTACAAAAAAATGTAAAATGGTACAGTATATAGAAAAGAAATAAGGTGATTGTATGTTTAATATAGTGCTTGTGGAACCGGAGATACCGGCAAATACCGGTAATATTGCTCGCACTTGTGCGGTTACGGGATGTAGTTTACATCTTGTTGAGCCTTTAGGTTTTTCCCTTGAGGATAAGTATTTGAAAAGGGCAGGTTTAGATTACTGGTCTTTGTTAGATATTCATCTCTATAAAAACTTAGAGGAGTTTCTTCAAGGGAAAGATCCAAATCTTTTATTTCTGGCTACGAAAAAAGCAACAAAAAGCTATACGGAAACTAGTTTTCCCCCAGGTGCATATTTGCTTTTTGGTAAGGAGACCGAAGGTTTGCCGGAAGAGTTATTAAACGCCTATCCTGGGCAATGTTTGCGTATCCCCATGAGGGAAGGGATCAGGTCACTAAATTTAAGTAATTCTGTAGCCGTTGTAGTCTATGAAGCTTTTCGGCAACATCATTTCCCCGGTTTAATCTAAGTTGATACTAACTGTCTTTTTTAAGCGATAAAAAAAACTCCTGCTTTTGCAGGAGGTAATAATCAATTATATTATTAAAAATGGCACGCCCGATAGGAATCGAACCTACGCACCTGGCTCCGGAGGCCAGTGCTCTATCCACTGAGCTACGGGCGTTTATAATTTATGACAAAATTAATTATAGCTCAGAATGAGAAAAAAGTCAAAAAATACTATAGGGAATTTACTAGAAATTCGCCTACTTTGAATGCCTAAATAAATCTGTTAAAATACAAATGTATATTTTATATATGAAGTTAGCTAGCAAGAGTTGTTTGCTGAGAAAACTCGGGAGGTTAAAAAACATGCCTATAGAGTCCAGTATTCGTGACATTAGCTTGGCACCTCAAGGTGAGGCTAAAATCAGTTGGGTTCGAAATTATATGCCGGTATTAAAGCAGATAAAAAATGATTTTCTAAAAGGAAAACCATTTAAGGGTCAAAAGATAGCTGTGTGTTTGCATTTAGAGGCGAAAACAGGGTATCTTGCTCTTGTTTTACAAGCAGGCGGTGCGGATGTAACCGTGGTGGCGTCTAATCCTTTGTCAACACAGGATGATGTTGTTGCAGCTTTAGTAAAACAAGGTATCAGAGCTTATGCTTGGTACGGGGCGACTGATGAAGAATATAAACAGCATTTGCGTCAGGCTTTAGAGTCAGAGCCTGATTTGTTAATCGATGATGGGGGAGATTTATTAGCTCTCTTACATACGGAATACCCGCAGTTGCTTTCTAAGATTATCGGTGGTTGTGAGGAAACAACTACCGGAATTGTACGCCTTAAGGCCATGGAAAAAGCCGGTAAGTTAAAGGTGCCGGTTATTTCTGTTAATGATGCTTTAATGAAACATCTTTTTGATAATCGCTATGGTACCGGTCAGTCTGTTTGGGATGGGATCAATCATACTACTAATCTGTTGGTTGCCGGTAAAACTGTGGTGGTCGCTGGTTATGGCTGGTGTGGTCGCGGTGTTGCGATGAGAGCAAAAGGATTAGGAGCTAAAGTAATTGTCACTGAAACTGATCCTGTACGGGCTAATGAGGCCTTATTGGATGGATATGAGCTTATGCCTATGCTTAAAGCTGCAGCCTTAGGTAATGTGTTTGTCACTGTTACCGGGAATAAGAATGTTTTGCGGCAGGAACATTATGAGCTAATGCCAGATGGTGCTATTTTGGCTAATGCCGGTCATTTTGATGTGGAAATAAACAAGAATGATTTAAAGAAAGTAGCTGTATCCAGTAGATTAATTAAGCCGAATATTGAAGAGTTTGTCTTATCAGATGGTCGCAAACTATTTTTATTAGCGGAAGGGAGACTGGTAAATCTAGCTTCGGGTAATGGTCATCCAGCGGAGATTATGGATTTGTCTTTTGCGCTTCAGGCCTTATCTTTGGCTTACCTAGTGAATAATTCCGGTAAGTTATCTGCCGGTGTAATCCCTGTTCCGGAAGAAATTGACCAAAAGGTAGCTTTGTTAAGGCTTAAGGCTTTAGGTTATGAAATTGATCAGTTGACAGAAGAACAGAGTAAATATTTAAATACATGGTGATAATTGCTTTGTATGCGTACTGTTTATGGAGCTGTTAATCAAAATTGTTAAGATAGTTGGTTTTAGTGGAAAATGAGGAGCTGTAGGTGAATATAATGGGATTAGATTGGCTTTTTCTTGATTTAGAAACTACAGGACTAGATCATTGGCGCAATCAAGTTATTGAAATAGCGGTGATAGTTTATCAAAAGGATGGTTCTAAAGAAATATATACATCATTGATTAATCCTGGGGTTTCTGTACCCCCTTTGATCACCTCTTTAACAGGGATAAATGATGCTATGTTGCTAAATGCTCCGAAACCGGAGGAAGTAGCCAATCAGGTCAGACCATTACTTGAGGGGAAGATCATTGTAGCTCATAATGCGGCGTTTGATGTAAGATTTTTGGAAACACTGCTAGGTCCATTTCCCAATAGATTTATTGATACTTTGGAACTGGCGAAAATACTCTTTCCTCATTTATCGTCATATAGTTTACGCTATTTGGTTAGTCATTTTTCGCTGCAATGTGAACCGTCACACAGAGCACTAGCTGATACTGAGTCTTTAGAAAAGTTATTTTTTTATTTACGTGCTGAAGCGGAGAAGTTAACCTTACCGGAAATACAAAATATTTTTCATTTTATTCAAGATGAAGATAAGGGCTTGACGCTGTTTTTTGAGGAAATTTTAAATGAAAAAATTAGGACATTTAATTTTGATCAAACCATAAGCAAGCAAAGAATGTCTCAAGAAGAAGATCACTCTGTAAAGTTGCGTGAAAAAAATGTGCTTTGGGAACCGGAAAAATTGTTACAACTATTTAAGCCTGAAGGTTGTATTGCTAAAGGGTTTGAGAATTATCAGGAGCGGTCTGAACAGCTCAAGATGTTAAAGGCTGTGGCTAAAGCTTTTCAGCAAAATAGGATCCTTGTTGCGGAAGCAGGGACGGGAGTAGGGAAATCCTTAGCTTATCTTGTTCCGGCTCTGGCCTGGGCGGTTTCTCAACAGGAAAAAGTGGTAGTGGCCACACATACGATCGCTCTACAGGAACAACTTTGGCATAGTGATATCCAATTTTTACGTGAGCGTCTTTCTTTTAATTTTGAAGCGGCTGTGCTAAAAGGGAGAGCTAATTATTTTTGTCTTTATAAATGGCAAACTTGCCAGGATAGTGTAGCTAAGCTAAGCTGGCAGGAGAAAGTCTTTATGGCTCGTTTAGCTTACTGGTTAGCCAGAGAAGTTACAGGAGATAAGGATACGATCACAGTACGTGGTCAGGAATCTGAAATGTTTTCTTCCCTTGCTTCGAGCAGAGAAAGTTGTTTAGGAGGACAGTGTCCGTTTTTTAAAGAATGTTTTTATCAAAAAGCCAGAGAAAAGGCACAAAATGCTGATTTGATCATTATTAATCATTCTTTGCTTCTTTCTAATGTGAAAACGGGAGATGCTCTTCTTCCTGAGTATCACACCTTGATAATAGATGAAGCCCACCATTTGGAAGATGAAGGGATAAAACAATTTACGGAGACCTTTTCTTTACGTGAGTTTTTAAAAATAATAAATCAGATTAAGAAGAAGAGAGAAGGTTTAACTTTAAAAAAACCTGGGTTATCGTATATTTGGCATAATTATTCTTTTTTACCCCCAGAGGTTTTGCCAGATGTGAAAAAAATCATGAATGAACTGGAAGAATCCCATCAGAGAATTAGTCAAAAGATGGAACAAATCATGGAGTTTCTTAGCTCTTGGCAAAATATGACGATCAGAATTAATCAGGAGATCTGTCAAGCAAATTGGTGGGTAGATTTAAAATTACTTTTTGAAAATCTGCAAATTCCGGTAGAAGAACTGCTAGCTAAGTTAACACAACTTTACAGTAGGTTGGAGGCTGATTGTTCTGAACTTGTCTGGGAGAACTCCTTAAAAGATTTACGTTTGTTTATGGGTGAAATTAATGAAAATTTACAATTGGTGAAAAGATTCTTTCAAAAGCTTGAAGAGGAAGATATTTATTGGTTGGAGTTAAATGTCTCTCATAAAGAGCTGTTATTGCATATTACTCCACTTAATATTGCTGACTGTTTTAGTGAGTTTTTATTTTCTCCTTTGAATTCAGTGGTTTTAACCTCGGCAACTTTAAGTGTAGCGGAAAATTTTAATTATTTAATTGAACAGTTGGGATTACCCAGTGAATATGTGGATACACTCAAAATTCCTTCGCCTTTTCTTTATGATGAACAATCTCTTCTCTTGATTGACAGTAGTCTTCCGGATCCTGCCCGTACTGAGGAAGATGAATATGATTTGGCTTTAAAAGAAGCTTTGAAGGAGATACTGCAAGCTACAGGAGGAAGAACCTTAGTACTTTTTACTGCACATAAACAGTTACAAAAGATGTATTTTTCGTTAAAAAATATTTTATTAGAAAAGGGATTAGAGCTTTATGCTGATGGAATTGATGGTCACCGTTTTTTGTTATTAAATGAACTTAAAAATAATCCGTCGGCGATTGTTTTTGGTGCCAATACTTTTTGGGAAGGGATTGATTTACCTGGTTCGTTTCTTACCTCGGTGATCATGGTTAGATTGCCTTTCTGGCCACCTCATCATCCTTTGGTAGAAGCCAGGCTGGAGGCTGTAAAAACGGAAGGAAAAGATGGTTTTTATGATTATAGCTTGCCTCAAGCGGTATTGAGATTTCGTCAGGGTTATGGTAGGCTAATTAGGACAATTGATGATTGGGGAGTGGTTGTCGTTTTGGATAACCGCTTGCTGAAAAAACGTTACGGTAAAGTCTTTCTTAGATCTTTGCCACAGCAGAATTACCAAGCCGGTAGTACAGAGGAAATTGTAGACAAGATTAATAATTGGTTTAAAAATTGGAACAATGTGAACCGAGGTTAGGAGGGCAGTATAAGTTAATGGTGAAGCGTAACTGTAATTGGGTGATTGTACCGGATGTTTTACCTATGCTTAGCGTGTTTGTTATACTTTCCGTGATCACATATTACTTGGGAGGGATTTGGGCGTCTTTAATTCCTTTGGTTTTAGTTGTATTTACATTGTATTTTTTTCGCAATCCTAAAAGAGTAATCAGTGCGCAGGAAGGCGAAATTGTTTCTCCGGCAGACGGAGTTGTTCTTACTGTGGAAGAAGTAAATGAAAATAGATATTTACATGGGCCGGCGCTTAAAGTTAGTATTTTTCTAAATGTTTTCAATGTACATGTCAATCGAGTTCCGGTTGCAGGAGAAATTGAATATCTTTACTATCAACCCGGAAAATTTTTACCGGCTTTTAAATCTCATGCTTCTGAAATAAATGAACGAAATTATGTGGGAATCAGATGTAAGCATAAACCTGATTTAGCTGTTTTGGTTGTGCAGATAACCGGTTTTATAGCTCGGCGGATAGTTTGTTGGGCAAAAAAAGGTGATAAGTTACAAACGGGTGATTTGTTCGGCATGATTAAATTTGGGTCTTGTACGGAGATATATTTACCTCTTGGTACCTCCATTCTTGTGGAAAAAGGACAAAAAGTACGTGGTGGAGAAACAATAATTGGGAGGTTTAGTAATGAATAAACGCTTGTTACCCAATGTTGTAACATTATCAAATCTTATTTTGGGTGTAATTTCTTTATGGTTGACTATGGAGCAACAATATAATGAGTCTGCTGTCGCTATATTATTGGCTATGGTGATGGATGGTCTTGACGGAAGATTGGCCAGAAGGTTTAAAGTATCTTCTGATTTTGGTAAGGAGTTAGATTCATTATCAGATTTAGTATCTTTTGGTGTAGCCCCGGCTCTTTTAGCTTATGCCAGTGTTTTATATTTATTTGGCTATGCTGGATTGGCTGTGGTCATTGTTTTTGCTTTGTGTGGAGCGATTAGATTGGCTCGTTTTAATGTCTTAAATATCAAAACTTATTTTATTGGCATCCCCATAACTTTCGCCGGTCCTTTGCTCACTATCTTCGTTTTATTAGTTAATCGGATGCCCTTATATTTTTATCCGATTATCACGATTGTTCTTGCTTATTTAATGATTAGTAAAATTAGAATTCCAAAGTATTAAGAAGAAACATACATATTTTTGGAGAGATAAGCACCTTTTAGGGATGAATAAATAAAATAAAGGCAAGAAGTAAATGAAAGATTTATATCTTGGAAAGAGGGTGACGGACTTGAAAGATATAAAAGCTTTGTTTTTTATTCCTTTGCCCAGGTTTTTGTCGAGCTTATTTAAAAAAAAGAGCAGTTAAAAAAGACGTAAAAAGGAGTAAGATAAAGTGCACCCCAAATGTTAGCAAAATAAATTAGCTAATATTTGGGTGTGCACTTTTTAATGTGTAACTAAACCAATTCCGATAAGACCACCAAGAAAACTCGAAGCTACAGTAAGTAGTGTTCTTTTCATGATCAGGGGAAAAGTAATGAGGGTTGAATTTAGAAAAAGACCAAGAAACAACAGCAGAAAAAAGAAAGAGAAACTTACTGTTGCACTATACAAAAGGCCTTTGTGTCCGGCATCATAAGCGGCAATCGTAGAACCTAGAAACATGCTAATAAAGAAAATAAAGGTGGAAAATGCGGATAAAAGGTTTTCAGAAAGGGGTGTGTACTGTAGTAGTAAGCTGAAAAAAATACCTAGGAAAATCATAATAAAAATGGAGCATAGTAACCCCTTAAAGATACAGGAGTATTGAATTCCTTGTAGTGACGGTATTTTTTCACTCATCTTTTTCACCTCCAGATGCTATTTTAGATAACAATATGCGTCTCCTTATGAATTAGAATATTTTAAGAAAACATTTTATTTTTCCGGCAATTGGAAGGAAATGGAAAACGAATGTAGAATTTTTAATGTATCTATTGTTAAAAAAAGTATGTTGATAAGGAGATGGAAGTCTTGTTGAGGTCAATTTTTAAGTTAATTAAGCAAAAATTTTTTTATTTGTATTACCTAAGAATGGCTGATTTTTCTTTAATTTGGGGTGAAAAGGGTAAGGCTATTCATTATTTGCAAAAGCTTACCGGCAAGTATGAGGTTAACAGCGTGATCTGGTGGAAACTAGGAAAACTGCTTGGGGAAGAGGGTAATTGGTTTGAAGCTAAAAAGGCAGTATTGATGGCTTTGCGTTTTAATAGAAGAAATCCGCGCTATTTATATTACTTAGGAAAAGCTGAAGAAATAATTGGATTTACAGAGGATGCATTAAGAATATATAAAAAAGCCTTGGCACATAAAAGTGACTGTGAACTTACTCTTTTCGCCAAGGGTAATTTATTAATGAAAAAGGGGAGTTTTGGGGAGGCTGTGCTTTGCTTTTATAAATTAATCCCGTTTCAAGGCAAGAATCCCGAACTGTATAATAATATTGGGTTATGTCTGATGCAGCTTAATAATTATGAATTAGCTGAGAGTTTTCTGCAAAAAGCAGTCATGTTAAAGCCGAAGGATGCGGTATATGCCTATAATTATGGCTTGGTAGTTTTAAAAAGAGGAGATTTTGAAAAAGCTATTGCTATCTTAAGTAAACATGTGAAGGAAGAAAGGGCGGAGATTTTTTCCTCTTTAGGGTATTGTTATAGTTCTTTAGGAAAATACGAGGAGAGTTTACAATTTTATAAAAAGGCTTTGTTGATAGCACCCCATCAAAAAGAAAACTTAGTAAATTTAGCCTGTATTTATGCGCGTATGGGTGAGCATACCAAAGCTTTAGAAATATTAAAAAAGCTCTTGCGGGTGAATCCTTCTGATGCTAATCTATTTAATAATATTGCTTGGATTTACGAAAACCTAAAAAATTATTGGGAAGCAGAGAAAAATTATTATCGTGGGCTTGCACTGGCTCCTAAAGATCCGAATTTAATGTATAATTTACTTTGTTGTTTACGTAAACAAAATAAGTATTGTGAAGCCATGGAAATTATTGCAGTTTTAAAAAGAATACCGGAATGGAGAAAAATGGCTTGGTCTTCCTTGGCACAAATTTATGAAAAAATGGGAGAAAAAACTCTTGCTGTAGATTGCTATAATAAAGCACTTGGTTTAAACTAGTAATAGTTTTGAAAAAGCTGAGGAAGTTGGAAAGAAGGGATAACGCACTATGGATTTGCAGAAAATTGAAGAAGCAGTGAAAATGTTTTTAGAAGCAATTGGGGAAGATACTAATAGGGAAGGTTTACAGGGAACGCCTTTGAGGGTAGCGAGAATGTGTGAAGAAGTATTTTCCGGAATGGATAAAGTAGCGGATGAGGAGTTATTTGTTTGTTTTAGTGAAGAACATGAAGAAATGGTTTTAGTGAAGGATATCCCTTTTTATTCATTCTGTGAACATCATTTATTGCCTTTTTTCGGTAAAGCACATGTGGCTTATATACCTCGTAAAGGTAGGCTTACAGGACTTTCTAAATTAGCAAGAGTAGTGGAGATATACGCCAGAAGACCCCAACTTCAAGAACGTTTGACTTCGCAAATTGCTGATTCCATTATGCGTGTTTTGCATCCATTAGGAGTTATAGTGGTAATCGAGGCCGAACATTTGTGTATGACCATTCGTGGTGTCAATAAACCGGGATGTAAAACGCTTACTTCCGCTGTCCGAGGAACTTTTCGTTCTAATGAAGTTACCAGAAAGGAAGCGCTTGCTTTAATTCGGGAAAGGTAGGTCGATTTTTATGTCTCAAGATGAAAAAGAAAACAAGCTTGAATTAATTGCTACAAAAGGGTTTAGTGAATATGATGAAATGTATATGGTTGTAGATTTTTTAAATAAATACCTAAAAGAAAAAGGAATTATTCTGGGATTGGTTAAAGATAAGCAGAGCAATAGATTGAATATTAATATATATGAATTTTGTTAATAAATAAAACTGTATATGGAGGAAAACATGCGAATCTTAGTGACTAATGATGATGGTATTCGGTCTCCGGGTGTGCAGGTTTTGGCGCAAAAAATGTTAGAATTAGGTGATGTTGTTCTTGCTGCCCCTCTTGAAGAAAAAAGTGCAATTGGACATGGAATTACGATTAGGGATCCTATACGTGTGCGTAAGATTAAGGTTGATGGGGTAGAACAGGCTTGGGGAATAAACGGTACACCGGCAGATTGTGTTAAGTTAGGGTTAGCTGAATTAATGGACCATAAGTGTGATTTGGTGATTTCCGGGATAAACTGTGGACCTAATATGGGAACCGATGTTTTGTATTCGGGTACCGTATCAGCTGCTATAGAGGGGGTTATTCTAGGTATTCCTTCTTTGGCTGTCTCCTTAGCATCTTGGGATTCCGAAGATTATACAGATGCGGCAGAGATTGTTAATCGCTTAGTCAAGTATCTTTTAGAAAACAAGCTTACTCTTCCAAGAGGTACATTACTTAATGTCAATATACCGGCAGTTAAAAAGGAAGAAATTTTAGGTTATAAAGTAACAATTCTTGGGGAAAGACAGTATGAAAATCGCTTTGAAAAACGCTTAGATCCACGTGGTAATCCTTATTATTGGAGTGTAGGGAAGTTGCTGCCCTTTACGGAAGAAACTCTTGATTATGATGTAGTTGCCGTAGAGAAAAATTATGTATCAATTACACCAATACAATTTGATTTAACCAATTATAAAATTATTCAAGAGGTTAAAGATTGGGGCTTGGAAAATCTGTAAACGGGGAAACTACACGTTTCCTTTTTTTATTTTTTCGCAGAGATGGGTAATGATCAGATAACTATATTTATCTCCTGTAAGAAAAAGAGTAATCAGGAATAAAAAGGCTAGCACGAAAGTTGCGAGAATTAAGAGTAAGAGGTTATGCGCAACTATCTTTTGCAAATAAGTTAAAGCTGTACACAATTGGATACCGGCTAAAAGAAGACGCGGGAAGAACCCCTGTTGTAGTGATATACCGGCCTTTCTCTTAATTATGAATAGATTTAATAGTGATACTGTAAAATAAGCTGTAACATAACTTAAGGCAATTCTGGATGGACCAAAAATTGCATGTGCACCAAGAAAATAGATACCGGAAATTCTAATTAGACCACCAATAGTGGTGGTTAGAAAGTTAGTTTTAACGTACCCCAGTCCTTGCAAAATCCCGGAAGAGGTTTGTAAAAGATAGAGAAATAAACTTCCTAGTGCTAAGAGCCTTAATATTTCACCGGCTTGAGTCACATTAAAGAGAAGTTTAGTAATGATGGGACCCCAAAAAAAGAGGATGAGTCCACAAGGGATACCGGCAATAATAGTGATGCCGATAGCATCAGAAGTACGTTGGCAAAGAAGTTGTTGTTGTTTTCTGCTTTGTGCTTCTGATATAGCAGGGACAAGGGTTGTCGCCAGAGAAAAGGTGAGGGTAGAGGGAATTGCCAGAATGGTAAAAGCGACTCCAGATAGCTCTCCATAGAAGGAGGTGGCTTGGGAAAGATTATAGCCGGCTTTTTTTAATTGATGGGGAATGAGACTTGCTTCAATAGTGGAAATAACACTTGAGGTTATACGGGTTATACTAATAGGTATACTAAAGCTTAAGAGGCGTTTAATAATGGTCAACGAAGGTCTTTGGAAGATGTGCCTGGAGATTTTATTTTTGTAAAGAGTTACTAAATAAATCAATCCTGCCAGTTCACTCAAGAATACTGCTAAGGATAGTCCGGCTGCGGTCCAGGTAAGACCATAAGGACGCAAAAGGTAAATAAGTAAAAAACCACTGCTGATGCGAATAATTTGCTCAATAAGTTGAGTTACTGCGGTAGGACGCATATCTTGAAGCCCTTGAAAGAACCCTTTGATCGTTGAAGAGAGAGAAACAAAAAGAAGTGCCGGCAGAAGAAAAAGAAAAGCCGGTAAGATTCTGGAGTCCGTATATAATGTTTTAATCAGTGTAGGAGCAATAAGAATAAAGAAAAAGGTGATAATTGTAGAGAAGATAAACAGTAATGTTACCGCCGAACTAAAAATTCTTTCAGCACTTTCTCTTTTATTTAAGGCCGTTTCTTCAGCAACATATTTTGATACGGCAAGAGGTATTCCGGCTGTAGTGAGAACAAGGGCAGTAATATATAAAGGGAAAATCATGTTAAAAATACCAATACCTTCCGGACTGATCATGCGGACAATCAGGATTTGATAGATAAACCCCATTGATTTTACTATGATATTGGCTAAAAGCAGGATAAAGGCACCTTTTAAAAATGATTGTTTAGCCATTTTATCCTCCAGTGTGTTGACAGTTCGTTTAGAAATTAATATGTATCATTTATTTTTCTCAGAATAAAAAAGAGGATTTTTCTTTCTTATGAGTAATATAATTAAGGTATTGTTTTGTTTAAATTACTTCCAAAGGAGGAACTTATATTGCGGGTATATACTAGTGAAAAGATCAGAAACATCGGCATTTTAGCACACGGAGGTGCTGGAAAGACTTCATTAACTGAGGCGTTACTTTACAATGCCGGACATACTACACGTTTAGGAAAAGTTGATGACGGAACTACTGTTGCAGACTATTTACCGGAGGAAATAAAGAGGAAAGTTACAGTAAGTACTACGCTTGCTCCTGTAGAATGGAAGGACCATAAAATAAATGTATTAGATACACCTGGATATGCTGATTTTATCGGTGAAGTTAGAAGTGCGTTAAGAGTTATTGATGGTATTGTTTTGGTGGTAGACGGCGTAGCAGGTGTTGAGGTTCAAACGGAAATACATTGGAATACAGCGGAAGAAGCTGAAATACCGAGAATTATTTTTGTCAATAAACTTGATAGGGAAAATGCTAACTATTATCGTGTTTTAGACAATCTTAAAGAAAACTTTGGCATTAAAGTAATACCGGTAATGTTACCTATTGGTGTAGAAGATAGTTTTTCAGGAGTTGTAGATATTCTGAAACAAAAAGCTTATAAATTTGAAGGCACTAAGGTTAGTGAAATTGCTGTTCCTGATGATTTAAAAGAGAAAATGGAAGAATATAGAGAGTCCTTAGTAGAAGCAGCTGCTGAAGGTGATGATGAGATTCTCATGAAATATTTAGAAGGAGAATCTTTAAGTGACGAGGAAATTTTTTCCGGTTTGAAGCAAGGTGTGAAGAAGGCAAAGGTTGTTCCTGTTTTTTGTGGTTCTGCTTTAAAAAATATTGGTGTTCAACCTGTATTAGATGCTATAGTTGAGTTATTCCCTTCACCAATCGAAGCGATGAAAGATCAAGGTAAAGAGGCAAAAAATGAGCCTCTGGCGGCGATTGTATTTAAAACTTTGGCTGACCCTTATGTAGGTAAATTAAGTTTTATTCGTGTGGTTAAGGGTGTTTTGAAAAGTGATTCCAATATCTACAATATCAATAAGCAAAAGGAAGAAAGATTCGGTTCGCTTTTAGTAATGCGCGGTAAAACTCAAGATACAGTCAATGAAGCGCAAACGGGTGATATTGTCTGTATAGCTAAATTGGCAGAAACATCCACAGGGGATACTTTAGGTATAAAAGATAAAACCCCCGTATTAGAGGGAGTTATTTTCCCGACGCCTAATTTTTCTGTAGCTGTAAAAGCTAAATCCAGAAATGATGAAGATAAAGTTGGGACAGCTTTAGCTAAGTTATTAGAGGAAGACCGCACTTTACGTTTGGAGAAAAATACAGAGACCAAGGAAACAATTTTAACCGGTATAGGCGAAACACAATTGGATATTGTTATTGAAAGGCTTAAGAACAAATACGGAGTAGAGGTTATAACGCAAACACCTCGTGTACCATATCGGGAAACCATTAGAGCGACAGCAGAATACGAATACAAACATAAGAAACAGTCAGGCGGACATGGGCAATATGGTCATGTTAAGTTACGTTTTGAACCTTTAGCAGATGCAGAATTTGAATTTACCGAAACTATCTTTGGGGGTTCAGTACCTAAAAATTATCATCCTGCGGTAGAAAAAGGTGTCCATGAAGCGATGGCAGAAGGTGTTTTGGCAGGGTATCCGTTTACTAATATTAAGGTAACCCTTTTTGATGGTTCATATCACGAAGTGGATTCTTCGGAAATGTCTTTTAAGATAGCCGCTAGCATGTGCTTTAAGAAGGGCGTGGAAAAAGCTTCGCCTGTTTTACTAGAACCAATTATGAATGTAGAAATTCATGTGCCGGAACAGTTCATGGGCGACATCATGAGTGATATTAATAGTAAAAGAGGTCGTATTTTAGGTATGGAGGCGCATGGAAAAGAGCAGGTTATCAAAGCCCAGGTACCTCTTGCTGAAATGTATAGATATGCGATTGACTTAAAATCCATAACCCAAGGTCGTGGCAGTTTTAGTATGGAGTTTGATCATTATGAGGATGTTCCCCAACAAATTGCTAAAGAAATAATAGAAAAGGCTGCTCAAGAAAAGGAACAGTAAAAACGAGCTGAAATTGGCCGGTTATGGGAACAGGAAAAAACAAGAGATAACACAAAAAGGGAGTGGAGCACTCCCTTTTTTGTGGAACATCCTGTATTAGGTTTTGGAAATAAAAAAATCCCGCAAGATGTTTTGCGAGAGTAGATGATAATGTTTGGCAGGGGCAGAAGGACTCGAACCCTCAACCAACGGATTTGGAGTCCGCTACTCTACCAATTGAGCTATACCCCTGCGTTGCACTTATTTATTATAAAAGATAAAGGGCACTCTGTCAACCGTTCATCTACTATATCGTTTTACTTTCTGTGCATTATCCATTATCTCAGAACAGACTAAAACTCGGTTCAGGTGAATGCAGACCACTCTCGATAGTACCTCCGTGTACTTGCGAGAGTTGCCGCTTACATCGTGTAATCGTCTCTGCATTCTCACTTCACCATCGTTAAGTCTGTATAGCTGACCTAATGCAAGGAAGAGTAAAACGATATAGTAGATGAGTAAAACGATATAGTAGATGAACAGAAGAAGGAGATTTATTGTATGTTATTGGTTTTATGTAGTATGATCGCTTTTGTGTTTACAATTCGATTATGGAAGTGGTATGATTCCATCTTAAATATGTTTTCTAGTACTGTCAGAGTATTAGATATTTGTACTTGGGGATTGGTATTATGGTTTGTACTTGCGCTTTATAAGAAAAATGTATTAGCTTCACCACAGATGTATTTTTGGACAAGTGAGCTTGGGCAATATTGTAATATCTACACTTGGTCCGGTTTAACCGTTATCGGTTTTATAATCATTGGTTTTTTACGTTTATTTATCAAAAAGAATTTATTTCATAAATAACCCTACCATCCAGAAAATACCATGTATATTGGTTATTTATGGGGAACAAGCTAGTTGCGAAGATATTCTACTAAGGAGGGTTATTTATGGTTCATCAACAAATTCAACAAGTTCAGCAAAGAATTAGTAGTGTAAGCCAAATGATCTCACAATTACGTCAGTCTGAAGAAAATACCCGGCAAAGATTAATGCAGTTGGCTCAGGATGAAGCTTATGTAGCTCAGCAGTTGCAAAGAGTACAACAAATGTGTCAGGAGAGTATCAGTGGATTACAAAATATTTCTGGCTCTGTTAGTCAGCAGTCTTTTTCGTCGAGTTATGCGCAATCTCCAATACAATCCCCAATATATGGACAAGGAATATCTACAGGTACTTCAATGCCTAACATATCCCAGTCTATGCAAGGTAGTAGCTCCCTTTTTGATTTGTCTACTATGAATCCCCAAACATACCAAAATACAATGCAGTTTATGGGGGGGCAGGGTTATTCCGGCGTTGGAACAACGGGAATAGGACAATTAGGATTTCAGAGTAGTGGTATAAGCAGTGTTCCTAATCAGTCCTTAGGAGTGGGACAAATTATGGGTACAGACTCCTCACTGTCCAGTATTTCCACAATGGGACCAAGTACGTATCAGGCTTCAAGAGAACAATTGGGGAAAGGCTCCTCCAGTCTCAGTCAGATTGGTCAACAAGCCGGAATTAACCAAAGTAATAAGTTAATCTAATAATTAACAAATTTCTACTCTTAGTATTGTCATTAAGCCCCGCTAAAATAGGAATTGGCGGGGTTTTTTATATGGAATAAATCAGAGCATTGGGCTACTGTCGTACAGTGTGATGGCAGTTAAACCATAACCCCCGTTTAAGAGGCGGTTATGGTTTGACTCATTTTCTTTTTCCTATTATAATGGTGGATAAATATGGCGCAAGGGGTGGTTTTTTATGTTAAAGTTAATTTATCATGGACATGCATGCTTTAGTATTACGGATGGTACATATGACCTGCTAATTGATCCTTTTCTTAACGATAATCCCTTGGCTGACGTTAAAGCCCATGAGGTAAATCCCTCTTACATTTTGCTAACTCATGGACATAATGATCATTTTGGTGATGCTCTAGAAATAGCCAAAAGAACAGGAGCGATGATTATTGCCCCATATGAGCTTGCTATCTATTGTGAACAACATGGCGTGAAAACTGCAGCAATGAATCCTGGAGGTTCCAAACAATTTCCTTTTGGAAAAATAAAACTGACACCGGCTTGGCATAGTTCGTCAATTATTAAAGGGAACAATATTATTTATACCGGTGCACCCTGTGGTTTTTTAATCGAGATACAAGGTAAGATTATTTATCATGCAGGTGATACTGGACTTTTTGGTGATATGAAGTTGATTGGGGATAGATATCGTTTAAATTTTGCCTTGCTACCAATAGGTGATATCTTTGTGATGGGACCGGAAGATGCCATAGAGGCCGCAGTGATGTTGCAGGCTCAGGTGACAATTCCTATGCATTATAATACATTTCCTCTTATTGCCCAGGATCCCGATCTGTTTGTTGAGAAACTACGTAGCAAAGGGTTGAAAGGCTTAGTTTTAAAAGCTGGTGAACAAAGCGAATTATAAAAAAGAGATAGTTTTAGTCTATCTCTTTTTTAAGTAAATGATTTTACAAAATCTGGTTTTAAAGCAGGAATATATATTTTAATAAAGAATATATGTTTAGTTTTAGGAGGAGTGTGAGATATTGTATAGTGATTTGAAATATATCTTGGCTTTTCATAAAATATTTAAGCTTAGTTTGAATCAATATTTTCTGCGAATACATGAGTATTATGGCTCTTTTGAAGAGGCCTGGCGCTCTCTGGATTTTTCCCCGGAAACCGGAATACCGGAAAGGTATAAGGAACGCTTTATAAGTTTAAAAAAAAGCATAGAACCACAACAATTAGAAGAAGAGTATTATCGGAGTGGAATTGGTGTTTTAACAAGATTAGATTCCAATTATCCGGATTTTTTATTGCATATTTCCAATATTCCTTGTATTCTTTATTATTGTGGTGATTTTTCTTTGCTTAAGAAAAATTCTTTAGCTATTGTGGGTTCGCGCATGGCTTCAGCATATGGCTTGAAACAGGCTCGTTTGATGGCTGAAGAATTAAGTCAAAATGGTTTAGTTATCGTTAGTGGCATGGCCAGAGGTATAGATGCAGCGGCACATCAAGGTGCATTAGGAAAAAACGGTGATACGATTGCTGTTTTAGGTTCAGGACTTGATTTTCCATATCCCCGTGAAAATTTAAAGTTATTTCAGAAAATTAAGGAAAAAGGGGTAGTTATTAGTGAATTTCCTTTGGGTACTAAACCGGAAAGCTTTCATTTTCCCATTAGAAACAGGATTATTAGTGGGCTAAGTTTGGGCGTTTTTGTTATTGAAGCTAAAGCACGGAGCGGTTCATTGATTACGTGTGATTTAGCTCTCGAGCAAGGAAAAGAGGTTTTTGCTCTTCCGGGGCCGATAACCAGTCCTAATAGTATTGGCTGTTTAAGATTAATTCAACAGGGAGCAAAACTAGTGATTTATCCTCAGGATATTTTAGAGGATTTAGGATATGAATATAAAACATCTGTATATAATAAACAAAAAGAAGTTATCAAGGATATTGAAGAACAGGCCAAAGAAATTCTCCAGATGATTTCTTGGGAACCGGTGAATTTGGATAATATCTTGGATAGCCATTTTCAAAACAAAGAGGAAGTATTACGAGTTTTGCTTGAATTAGAATTACAAGGTTTAATTAAGCAGCTTCCCGGCAAATATTATGTAAGAGTTTGAGTTTGAAGATAATACATTTTCGAGGTGATAACAGGTGGGGAAGATTTTAGTAGTAGTTGAATCTCCAACAAAGGCTAAAACAATCGGCAAATATTTAGGAAAAAATTATACGATAAAAGCTTCAATGGGGCATGTGCGGGATTTACCCAAAAGTCAATTTGGAGTTGATATTGAGAATAATTTTCAGGTAAAATATATTACTATACGTGGTAAAGGGGAAATGCTAAAAGAATTAAAGAATTTAGCTAAAAAAAGTGATGAGATCTTACTTGCTACTGACCCTGATCGTGAGGGAGAGGCTATTGCTTGGCATTTACAGGAATTTTTGAAAATTCCTGAGGATAAAAATTGTCGTGTTGAATTTAATGAAATAACTAAAAACAAAGTTTTAGAAGCGATTAAAAAGCCACGTAAAATAGATTTAGACAGAGTAGATGCACAACAAGCCAGAAGAGTATTGGACCGAATTGTCGGTTATAAATTAAGTCCTTTGCTTTGGCGAAAAATTAAGAAAGGTCTTAGTGCCGGTCGTGTTCAATCAGTAGTTGTTCGTTTAATTTGTGATCGTGAGGAAGAAATCAAAAATTTTGTTCCGGAAGAATATTGGACCCTTGCTGCTAATTTAAAGAAAAATAAGCAAAGTTTTGAAGCGAAGTTAAGTAAAATTGGTCAAAAAAAAGCGGATTTAAAAAGTGAAAAACAAGTTCAGGAAATAGTTGAGAGTATAGGAAAGAGCCCTTTTACTGTGGAATTGATCAAAAAGAAAAAGCAGAAGAAAAACCCTGCTCCACCATTTACAACTAGTAGTCTGCAACAAGAAGCTTATCGCAAATTGAACTTTGCTGCAAAGAAAACAATGAGAATTGCTCAACAGCTCTACGAAGGAGTAGAGTTAAGTAAAAAAGAAGGTTCCATAGGTTTAATCACTTATATGAGAACTGACTCGGTCAGAATTAGTGATGAAGCAAAAAATGAAGCACTGAAATATATTGAAGCAACTTTTGGTAAAGAATATTTACCGGAAAAGCCGCGAAACTATGAGCGTAAAGGTAAAGCTCAGGATGCCCATGAAGCTATTAGACCCACCTCTATCTTGAGGGACCCCAATACGATAAAATCGTATTTGTCAAATGATCAATACAAACTCTATAAACTAATTTGGGAACGTTTTTTAGCTTCTCAATTTGCTTCTGCAGTTTTAGAAGTGACTTCTGTAGATTTGCGAGTTAATGATTATCTGTTTAAAGCTACCGGCACAGTTGTTGTTTTTCCGGGTTATACAAAAGTATATGTGGAAAGCAAGGATGAACAGGATAAAGATGAACAGGGAGTTCTTCCGGAATTAGAGGAAAAGGAAGAGGTATATTTAGAAAAACTATTGCCGAAACAACATTTTACGCAACCTTCACCTCGCTATACAGAGGCTAGTTTAATTAAAACTTTAGAAGAAAAAGGGATAGGACGTCCCAGTACTTATGCACCTATTTTGGATACTATTGTTTCCAGAGGATATGTAGTTAAAGAAAAAAAGCAATATGTACCTACGGAGTTAGGCTTTTTGGTAGTAGAACTATTAAAGAAGTATTTTCAGGAGATCATTGATGTTGAATTTACGGCTAATCTGGAAAATATGCTGGATTCTATTGCCGAGGGTAAAAGCGACTGGAAAAAGGTTCTCTTGTTATTTTTTGAACCCTTTCAGCAAGAGTTAAAAATTGCAGATAAAGAAATTGGACAAATAGAAATAGCGGATGAAGTAACTGAAGAGGTTTGTGAGAAATGCGGACGTAATCTGGTGATAAAACAAGGACGTTTTGGTAAATTTTTGGCCTGTCCGGGTTTTCCTGATTGTCGTAATACCAAACCGTTGCTAAAAGATACAGGTATCGAATGCCCGAAATGTCAAGAAGGTAAAATTGTCATCCGCCGTTCAAAAAAGGGAAAGAACTTTTATGGTTGCAGTAAATATCCAGAGTGTAATTTTGTTTCTTGGAATGAACCGGTAAATAAAAAATGCCCTCAATGTGGTGAAATCCTTGTAATTAAGAAAAGTAAAAAAGAAGGAATGAAGTATGTTTGTTCAGGTCAAGACTGTCAGTATTCAGAAGATGAGGAGAAAGTGTCCTCTAAGATGTAGTAACTAAATTTACTAATTTACATTGATATTGCCGGAGGGAAAAAGTTGGAATATATTAAGGTGATTGGTGGAGGTTTAGCCGGTAGTGAAGCGGCTTGGCAGATCGCTCAAAAAGGGATCAAAGTTAAGTTATTCGAAATGAGACCGGGAAAAACGACACCTGCACATAGCAGTAATCTTTTGGCAGAATTAGTTTGCAGTAATTCTTTGCGCGCTAATAGTTTGCATAATGCGGTAGGACTATTAAAAGAAGAAATGCGCTTATTGGACTCTTTAATTATGTTTTGTGCTGATAGTACCAGTGTGCCGGCAGGCGGAGCGTTGGCTGTGGATAGAAAAGCTTTTTCCCAATTGGTTACGGAAAAAATACTAGCACATCCATTGATTGAAGTAGTACGGGAGGAAGTTTTTTCTTTGCGGAAAGAGGAAATAACCGTTATTACTACAGGTCCGCTGACTAGTGATAAATTAGCGGCAGAGATTGCTAAACTTACGGGCAAGGCTCATCTTTATTTTTATGATGCGGCTGCTCCGATTATTTATGGAGAAACCATTGATTACGATCGAGTTTTTTGGGCATCTCGTTATGGAAAAGGCTCTGCAGATTATCTAAATTGTCCCTTGAATGAGGAGGAATATGCTAAATTTTACCGAAATTTAATCGAGGCAGAAGTTTATCCGCTTAAAGATTTTGAAAAGGACCGTTGTTTTGAAGGTTGTATGCCTATTGAAGTGATGGCTAAACGTGGATATCAAACAATGCTTTTTGGACCTTTAAAACCTGTAGGTCTTAGTGATGCAAAAAGCGGGAACAAAATTGTAGGTGTTGTCCAATTACGGCGGGAAGATGCTGCAGGAGCGCTGTTTAACATGGTTGGATTTCAAACCAATTTAAAATGGAATGAACAAAAGAGAGTCTTTAGAATGATTCCTGGTTTGGAAAAGGCGGAATTTGCCCGTTATGGTAAAATGCACCGCAATACGTTTATAAATTCTCCTGAAGTTTTAAGCCAAACGACGCAGTTGCGGGAGTTTCCCCACCTTTTGATTGCCGGGCAGCTTTCCGGTGTGGAGGGCTATGTGGAATCAACTGCTTCAGGACTTATTGCCGGTATTAATGCCAGCCGGCTGTACAAAGGCTTAGAACCGGTAGTTTTCCCTAGGGAATCAGCACATGGCTCCTTACTACATTATATTGCAGAAACACAAACAGATAATTTTCAACCAATGAATATAACTTTTGGTTTATTGCCACCATTAACAGAAAAAATTAGAGATAAAAAAAGGAGAAATTCTTTGCTGGCAGAAAGAGCATTAGAGGCGATAAAGACTTGGAAAAAGGACATTTTGGATGTGATGTGATGCTATTAGTACCTTTGGTAGACAGTTATATTACTTATTTAGAAAATGAAAAAAATATGGCAAAAATGACAATTACGTCGTATAATAATGATTGGCATGATTTCTTTAATTATTTAGAAAACGAATTAAAATATGATATACTATCTTTAGATATTAATGAAATAAATCATACTACCATTAGAAAATATTTAGTATATTTAAATGATAGAAATCTTTCTAAAAGCACTATTGCTCGGCGTTTAGCCGCACTAAAAAGTTTTTATCGCTATCTTTTAAAGAAAGAAATTATTCAACATAATCCTCTTGACCATGTATCCTCGCCGAAGATACCTAAAAAGTTACCGCAGTATTTAGAACAAGGCGAAATGGAAGCTGTTTTGCAGCAACCTTCTTTACATAGTGAAACTGGGATTAGAGATAAAGCGATTTTGGAGCTATTATATGGTGCAGGAATCCGGGTTAGTGAATTAGTTTCTCTGGATTTAGCTAATATAGATTTGTCATATGGATATGTCCGGGTTTTTGGTAAAGGCAGTAGGGAGAGAGTTGTACCCATTGGGAAGGAAGCAATAAAGGCCTTACAGCTGTACTTAAAAAAAGCTCGCCCATTGTGGTCTATCAAACCGGAAAAAGCTCTTTTTATTAACCAAAAAGGGGGACGGCTTTCTGACCGTTCGGTAAGAACAATAGTAAATAAGTATTGTCGACAGGCCGGAGTTAAAGAAATTCTTTCTCCACATGGTTTCCGCCATAGTTTTGCTACGCATCTTTTGGACCACGGTGCTGATTTAAGAGTGGTACAAGAATTATTAGGACATAAAAAAATTTCTTCGACGCAAATTTATACCCATGTTTCCCGAAAGAAACTTCGTAAAGTCTATCATTTAACTCATCCCAGAGCTTAAAGAGGTGATCCTACGTGTTTCACGGAACTACTATTATTGGTGTCAAAAGAGGGAATGAAGTTGCCTTGGCCGGTGACGGACAGGTAACTCTTGGTGATAAAATAATTATGAAACATCATTCTAAAAAAATTAGAAGATTATATCATGGTAAAGTAATTGCCGGTTTTGCCGGATCTGTTGCGGACGCTTTTGCCTTGTTTGAAAAATTTGAAAAGAAGCTAGAAGAGTATCATGGTAATTTACTTAGGTCTGCGGTGGAGCTTGCTAAGACTTGGCGTACAGATAAAGTTTTACGAAATTTAGAGGCTATGTTGGTTGTAGCAGATAAGAATAGTTTGTTAATTATTTCCGGTACCGGTGAAGTTATTGAACCTGATGACGGTATAGCGGTAATCGGTTCAGGCGGTCCATATGCTTTAGCTGCAGCCAGAGCTTTGCTGAAGCATTCTGATTGTTCTCCGGCTGAGATTGTGCAAACAGCTATGGAAATTGCGGCTTCTATTTGTGTTTATACAAATAATCATCTTACTATAGAAACAATATCGGAATAAATATATGAGTAGTATTTTGTTGAAATTGAAAGAGGGTTGATTATGACTAAAGAATTTACCCCTAGAGAAATAGTGGCTGAATTAGATAAATATATAGTAGGTCAGGAAAAAGCGAAAAAGAGTGTTGCTATTGCTTTGCGGAATCGATATCGTAGGAATCAACTGTCAAAGGAATTACGTGATGAGGTTGTGCCTAAAAATATTCTGATGATTGGACCAACAGGTGTAGGAAAAACCGAAATTGCTCGGAGGCTTGCCCGTTTAGTAAAAGCTCCTTTCATTAAAGTAGAAGCTACAAAATTTACTGAAGTTGGGTATGTTGGCCGAGATGTAGAGTCAATGGTCAGAGATTTGGTAGAATTATCAATCACTATGGTCAAAGAAGAAAAAATAAATGTGGTGGAAAAACAAGCTTCTCAATTGGCTGATGAAGTTATTGTTAAATTATTAGTGCCTAGTTTGTCTAAGGCTAATTCTTCTAGACAAAACCCCTTTGAAGTTTTATTTGGAGCTACGAATACAGATTCAGATGAGCAATTTACAGAATCAGAGAATGAAATAAATTTAAAGAGAAAAATAATCAAAGAAAAATTATTAAAGGGGGAATTGGATCAGGAATATGTAGAGATAGAGGTTGAAGATACACCAACTACATCAATGGATTTTTTTGTTGGCAGTAGTTTGGAAGAATTAGGTATGAGTTTTCAAGATATGTTTGGCAATTTTTTTCCCAAAAAAAAGAAAAAGAAAAAAGTTACTGTTGCACAGGCAAGAAAAATTCTTACGCAGACAGAGGCGCAAAAGCTTATAGATATGGATGAAGTGATTAGTGAATCTATAAAACGTACTGAGCAAAATGGAATTATTTTTATAGATGAAATGGATAAAATAGCAGGTAAGGATACATATGGTCCAGATATCTCCAGAGGAGGTGTACAAAGAGATATCTTGCCAATTATTGAAGGTTCGACAGTTATGACGAAGTATGGACCGGTGAAAACAGATTATATTCTGTTTATAGCCGCCGGTGCTTTTCATACAAATAAACCTTCGGATTTAATTCCTGAATTGCAAGGTCGATTTCCGATTCGTGTGGAATTAGAAAGCTTAAAACGTGATGATTTTAAACTAATTTTAATTCAACCACGTAATTCATTGATTATACAATATACAGAATTATTAAAGACTGAGGGGGTATTGCTAGAATTTACTGAAAATGCTATTGAAGAAATTGCAGAAATTGCTTATACTGTTAATAGTCAAACAGAAAATATCGGTGCACGTCGGCTTCATACGATAATGGAAAAATTATTGGAAGATTTACTGTTTGAAGCACCTGAAATGGAAGCTAAAAAGGTAATCATTGACAATAATTATGTAAAAGAAAAATTAAACACCATTGTTGGTAATGATGATTTAAGCCGATATATTTTGTAAAAAAATGAGGAGGATAAAATTTTATGAAATTACTATTAGAAAAAACACGTACAGTAAATAAGCTTTTACAAAAATCAGCCGGGAATCCCGTAGAGTTTACCGAAATGGCCAATGTGTTGAGTGATTTGATTGATTGTAACATTTATATTGTTGGGCGGAGAGGTAAAATTTTGGGATATGCCTTTATGGATGGTTTCAACTGTCCAACCATTGAGGATATTGTGACCAAAACTGAAAGGTTTCCTGAATCATACAACGAAGATCTCATGAGAATAACTCAGACTTATGCCAATATGAAGAAGGAAGTATCTGAATGTATTTTCAGTGCTGATTTCAACTGTAGTTTTAATGACAAAATTACCACAGTTGTTCCTATCATTGGTGGTGGTGAAAGACAAGGTACTTTATTGCTTGTTAAATATGAACAAGAGTTTACTTATCAAGATTTAGTTTTAGCTGAATATGGTGCAACAGTAATTGGCATGGAAATACTTCGTTCCAAAGCCGAAAGAATTGAAGACGAAGCCAGACGTAAAGCTGCAGTTCAGGTAGCTATTGGCACTCTGTCTTATTCGGAGTTAGAAGCCATTGAACATATTTTTGCAGAATTAAATGGTAAGGAAGGTCTATTAGTAGCTAGTAAAATTGCAGACCGTGTAGGAATTACACGTTCGGTTATTGTTAATGCTTTAAGAAAATTTGAAAGTGCCGGTGTGATTGAATCGAAATCCTTAGGGATGAAAGGAACATATATTAGAATTCTTAATGAAAATCTCTTAGATGAACTGGCAAAAATGAAATTAACATAAGACTGATAGAATTTAGTAAAAATAAATAAAGAGCTATGGTAAAAAAAACCATAGCTCTTTATTTTTAAAGAAAAAGAAAACTGCGATAAGAAAATGATAATAATCTCGATAAAGTAAAAAAATATAGATTCTTGAAAGGAATTTGTTGAAACAACTAGAATTTATATAGGTAGTGTCAAATTAAGTTTTTTGATGAGATTATTTATGGAAGTGATTAGTATGCTCAAGACAGGCTTAATGAATTTACTGGAAAAAGCTATGAGTGGTAGTACGGTACGACATAATGTTCTTAGTAATAATATCAGTAATGCCAATACTCCGGGTTTTAAAAGAAGTGATGTGGACTTTCGCTCAACACTTGATGAGGCAATTAATCCACAGCTTCCCATGAAAACAACTAATTCTTTACATATCAATAATTCTATTGATTCAACAAAGCCGCTTATTATTCAGGAACAGCAAACGAGCTTACGAACAGACGGCAATAATGTCGATATAGATATTGAGTTAGCAACATTAGCAGAAAACAATCTTTATTTCAATAGTCTTGCTCATTTTTTATCATCTCACCTTAGCTTGTTAAGACAAGCAATTTCAGAAGGGAGGCGTTAATTGATGGGTCTTTTTGAATCTTTGAATATTAGTGCTTCCGGTCTTAGCGCAGAGCGTTTACGTATGGATGTTATTTCTTCTAATATCGCCAATGCTAATTCCACTCAAACAGTGGGGGGCGGTCCTTATCGTAGGAAAATTGCTATTCTTGCCCCACAGGTAGCTGATGAAAATTTTAGGAATGTTTTACAAGATTCGATAAAAAGAAAAGCACCCTATAGCGGAGTTAGAGTATTAGGGATTATAGAAGACTCCACTCCTTTGAAACGTGTTTATGATCCGCAACATCCGCAAGCATCTGCAGATGGGTATGTTGAATATCCCAATGTTGATGTAATGAAAGAAATGGTGGAGTTAATCACAGCTTCACGTTCTTATGAGGCTAATGTAACAGCTATGAATGCTACGAAAAGTATGTTTTTAAAGACTTTAGAAATAGGACGTTAATAAGGAGATAACATATGGATATTAAGGGAATAGAATCTTTGCCGGTTTTTGAATTAGAAAAAATTTATAATCAAGAAAAAAAGGAAAAGACACAGAACTTTGGAGAGTTTTTAAAAGATGCTTTAAACAATGTAAATAAAACTCAATTGCAAGCAGAACAGATAACGAAAGATTTTACTATTGGTGATGATGTGGAATTACATCAGGTTGTTCTTGCTACAGAAAAGGCTGCTCTAGCATTGCAATTGACTATACAAATAAGAAACAAAGTAATTGAAGCTTATCAAGAGTTAATGAGAATGCAGATCTAATTTTGAGGTGAGACAATTTGGATGTGAGGGCTCAAATCCTAGAACAAATAAATAATTTATGGCAAAAACTTTCTAAATGGCAAAGAGCCAGTATTTTAATTATCGTTGTTTTATTTATAATTATGATTATTGCAATATTACTTTTTAATAAACCACAAATGGAAATCCTTTATTCAGGATTAAGCCCAGAGAATGCCAGTGCTATTACCGCAAAATTAAAGGAAGAAAATGTACCTTATCAACTAACAGATGAAGGCACCACGATTTTAGTAAGTGCTAAAGATAAATATCAACTGCGTTTAGATATGGCAAGTGAAATTAACTTAAGTGGAGTTGTAGGTTTTGAGTCTTTTAATGAAACTCGTTTCGGAGAAACAGATACTGATAAGCAAGTAAGATTTCTTGTGGCTCTGCAAGGTGAGTTAACGCGTACTATTGAACATCTCGATGCGGTGGAAACTGCTAAAGTCCATATAGCTTTGCCTCAGCCGTCATTATTTATTAGGGATGAAAAAGAGGCTACTGCATCTGTATTATTACGTTTAAAGCCTTATGCCAGTTTAACCCCCGGACAAGTAAAGTCAATCATGTCTTTTGTTAGTCATAGTGTAGAGGGGCTTAAGCCGGAAAATGTTACGGTAATGGATGTAAACGGTAATTTATTGTCTGAGAATTTGGTAGAATCAACAGGAGATACTGCATATATTTCGGCTAATCAATTAGCTTTAAAGCAAGAATATGAAAAAAAATTTGCCCAGTCCATTCAAACCATGTTAGAAGAAATGAGAGGAGCCGGCAAAGCTATTGTCAGAGCTAGCATCTCGATGGATTTCGATCGTGTGGAAACACATTCGGAAAAATATATGGAACCTGTAGTCAGAAGTGAACAAATCAGAGAAGAAAGTTCAAGTGGAAATTCTCAAACTGTGGGAGGAAATCCTGCTGATGAAAATATGGCAGGACCTAGTTATGGGGGAACAGGGTCAGGTTCAAGTGAGTATGAATTGACTGAGACAACTACAAATTATGAAGTTGGCAAAACAATAGAAACTAAGATTGCGGCACCGGGCAAAATAACCAATATTTCTTTAGCTGTTATTATTAATGGGGAATTGATTCCTGAGGAAGAAAGTAAGATTAAAGATGCAGTAGCTAAGGCCGCAGGTATTAATACGGAGAGGGGAGACCAGATTACTGTTGTAGGGATACCCTTTAATAATGAAGATACTACGAAATTGGAAGAAGCATTGGCAAAAAGAGAGTCTTATTTGCAGAGAATGGAAATTATTAAAATGCTTCGGGCTCCGTTAATTATTCTTTTGCTTATAGGAATTACCTTTTTTGTTGTGCGTCGTATAGCGAATCGTGATTATTCCAGCTACGCAGAAACAGGACCACAAGAAGTAGCAGCAATAAATAATGATGAGTTAGGTGTTGAATTAGACTTAACACCTGAAGCTTTGGAGAAGAAAAATTTGCAGAAACAAATTGATAATATAGTTCGGAAAAATCCTGAAGAAGTTGCAAAAGTAATTAAGACCTGGTTGGCAGAAGAGTAGGGGTGATTAAATGGGTAGGATTGGTAAGCTATCAGGTCGTCAAAAGGCGTCAATTTTTATGATCAGCTTAGGGCCTGAAAAGTCAGCGCAAATAATGAAATATCTTAGTGAAGAGGAAATTGAACAACTTACTTTAGAAATAGCCAGCATTAGAACTATAGAAAATGACGAATTAGAGAATGTTTCGAAAGAATTTAGTGAACTTTATATGGCTTCTCATTATATCGCTCAAGGTGGGATAGATTACGCTAAAGAGGTTTTAGAAAAAGCTTTGGGTAATGAGAAGGCCATTGAAATTATTGGCCATCTATCCTCAAATTTGCAAATCAAACCCTTTGATTTTATTAGGAAAACAGATCCTAGTCAAGTTTTAAACTTTATTCAAGGCGAACATCCACAGACTATTGCTTTAATTATGTCATATCTGG
>LFSF01000017.1:5909-8930 GCA_001512665.1 Clostridiales bacterium DTU073 | reverse complement strand
GGTTTGGTGTGGGTCAATTCTTGTCCGGCGCTATGGGTCAATTATATCCCGGCGGTGACAACTATGATATAGCTATACAAATAGACGGGGATGGTCAGCATGATCCCAAATTTATTCCTTACCTGATAAAAAGGATCGAAGAAGGGAACCACCTTTGCATCGGCTCCCGCTTTATTGAAAACGAGGGGTTTCAATCCTCAAAGATAAGGCGTATGGGGATAAAATATTTCTCCTGGCTGATAAAGCTTCTTACCGGAACCAGGATAACAGATCCTACCTCCGGTTACAGGGCTTGCAGCAGAGAGGTCATAAGGCTGTTTGCCAACGATTATCCCAAGGATTACCCTGAACCCGAAACAGTTGTGACTGTTCTCAGAAATAAACTAAAGGTATGCGAAATGCCAGTTATAATGAATGCCAGAGAAGGGGGAACATCCTCTATCACTAGCCTTAAAGGCATTTATTACATGATAAAAGTTACGCTGGCTATTATGATAGCGTCTATTTCCAGGAAAAGCGTGGTGAAAGAATATGAGTAGCACATTAAGAATAATCCTTATCATTGGTTCGGTATTGTTCTTTGCCTTTATTGTTAATATGGTGAGAACAAAGAAGCTGGAGCTTAAATATGCCCTTATCTGGCTGTTAACAAGCTTTAGCTTTGTGGTTATGTCGGTTTTTCCGCAAACTGTATTTTTCGTGGCCGAAATACTCGCTGTTGAAGTTCCAGCTAACGCATTATTCTTGTGTATAATATTCCTGCTCCTTCTTATGGTGTTTGCCCTTACCGTCGCGGTATCCCGTCAGGCAGGCCGGATAAAGAAGCTCATTCAGGAGCTGGGTCTGCTTAAAGCAGAATTGGAAAGCCATTCCCATTGTCATTCTGAGCGCATACCGCCACATTGTCATTCTGAGCGAAGCGAAGAATCTGTACTATTTACGAGATTTTTGTTGTATGATATTATAAATCTATGTATAAAAGGAAGGGGGTCAGTCATGTCCAGAAAGATCAAGCAGGATAATTACGGCAACGCAGTTCTCTTTCCGATTGCTTTTGTATTGTTTGCGATTCCGATGATGGTGTATATGAAGCTTGTGAAATTAAAGCCCATCGAATCAGCTAACTGGCAGGTCGTTGATGAACATCCGGATTTCTTTGATTATTTCAAAAGTCAATGGCTTATTGCGGCTGCTGTTTTAGCGGCGATAATCTTTTTCGGCTATACAATGATAAAAGCCCTGAAAATAGAATATAAATTTGTTTACATACCAATAGGGTTATACGCATTACTGATCATCTTGTCCACCGTATTTTCAGAATACAGGGATGTAGCCTTAGGAGGCTTCGTAGCCAGATATGAAGGAATGAATACCCTTCTTTGCTATCTGGTCCTCATGTTTACTGTGATAAATCTTGTAAAATCGGAAAAACAAGTACAATTCCTCATAAAAGTTCTTATGATATCTGCGCTGATTATAGGATTGATCGGCTTGTTCCAGCTTTTCGAGCTCGATCTGTTCAGGACAGACTTTGGCAAACGCTTGATACTTCCAAAAGCTTACCATGGCGCACTTGAAAATGTGAATTTCAGATTTGAAAAAACATATATTTATTCGACGCTCACTAATCCAAACTACGTGGGAAGCTATATGGTTATGCTTATTCCCATTGCCATCACAGCTTTTATATACGTGAAAAAAATATGGATGAAAGCAGGTATGGCAGCTCTAACCCTTGTTTTTATAGCAAACCTGCTGGGCAGCCGCTCAAGAGCAGGCCTGGCTGGTGCTGTTGTCGCAGTGATTTTCGGATTGATATTACTGAGAAAATATATTTTTAAAAGGAAGCTCGTATTCTTCGGCATAACTGCTGCCATAATCACGGTTTTCGTGGTTATAAACGTGTCCCTGAATGGACTTCTGACGAACAGGATCGTATCTGAATTTAAAATTATATTTTCCGATGTAGTGCAGTTTTATGATCTCCAGGATATAATATTCAGCGATAATAAGCTTTCACTTGTAAGCAGCACAGAAACACTGAATATTATAAAAAATAAAAATGAAATAACGTTTCATGATGCAAACGGTAATATGTTGAACATAGGTCAAAAAAGTAAAAAAGACACAATTGTCATATCTTTTAAGGAGGATAACTATAAAGATTATTCCATAGAAATAGAGAAAAACTTGATGACATTGAATCAAAAAGGTACTTCAATAGAATTTGCAATTTTGGATGAAGGTTTTAGCTTAATCGGAAATAGAAACGAGCTGGTAAACAAAATAGAAAAAGCACCGTCTATAGGCTTTGAAGGGAAAGAAAGGCTGGGGTCCGCAAGAGGCTATATTTGGTCCCGAAGCATACCTCTGCTTAAAAATTCAATTTTATTAGGGTACGGTCCTGATACGTTTACGATCAAATTCCCCCAGGAAGATTATATNNATGATCGTGGACAAGCCTCATAATATGTACCTGCAGATAGCTTTGAACACAGGCATTCTTTCACTGCTTGCTTTCCTCACGATTTGCGGGGCATATATAATAGACAGCATCAGGCTATACTTTAAGAATCTTGACAATAGCTTTGTTTGTTTAACCGGTACCGGCATCTTTCTGGGAATATGCGGCTATCTTGCCGCTGCGGTATTCAATGACAGCATGGTTGCCATAGCATCTGTTTTCTGGATCCTGCTGGGGCTGGGGTTTGTGTGTAATGGGATAGTTAGCAAAAGGCAAGAAAAGACGATAGCTAATAAAGGTCAAGGCAGGTGTAAAACTAACTAATGAATAAAAATGCTATTTTACTGTCAAGCTTTGTCCCTGCGAACAACTCTTCACCAGTAAGTGTTAATAGCAAAATGGCTCGTTTGTGCAGTGAAACATTTTTCCATACAGATTTTGTTACTGCAAACTTCCCGGTGGATGCAGTAAAAGATTTACCAGAGGATCGGTTTAGATTAACAAATGTAAATGCAAGTTTTAACTCGGATTCGCCTATAAAAAAATTGCTGAATTAT
>LFSF01000017.1:614-5886 GCA_001512665.1 Clostridiales bacterium DTU073 | reverse complement strand
ATCTTCTGGCTATCTGGCCCCTTAATCTTACCTTTTCTCTACTGCAAAATGGCTGGTTTTTATACAGTTGGTTTTTTATATGGCAATAGCCGGAAAAAAGCAGATCGTCTTACCTTTTTTAATTGGCTGAAGGCAAAGATTATGGAAAGCATTGCAAAAGGTTCCGATTTGATGTGCATTGAATCCCCAAGTGTGGCTAAACATTGGGGTATGCAGTATAATACTGATAAAATGCAAATAGTTCACTTATATGTGGACACTGAAAAATTCTCTCCGACCCTGGAGTTTGAGCAAAGACCGAAAGTAATAGGCATGTGTGGACGTTTAGACCATAGTAAAAGAGTTTTGGAATCCATAAAGGCTTTCTCGCAGATAAGAGATGAATTTCCCGAGTATATTATGGAGATTGCCGGCAGCGGGCCGTTGAAGAGCAAATGCAAAGAATTAATTAAGCAGCTTGGAGAGGAAAATCGGATTAAACTGCTTGGATGGGTTGATAATGATAAATTGCCAGATTTTTTTAAGAGATGGAAACTGATGCTTGCTCCAACAAATTATGAAGGTGTTCCAAACTCTCTTTTAGAATCTATGGCCTGCGGCACACCGGTATTAAGCTCGCCTGTTGGCGGGATACCTGACGTGATTAGTGATGGGATTGATGGATGGCTATTACCGGACAACTGTACTGATACAATTGCAAAATGGCTGAAGACTCTGCTCCGGGATCAAGATAAACTTGCATTGGCTTCTAAAAATTCGCGAGAGAAAATTTTAAAAAATTACAGTTTCGAACCGTCATTGATCAATTTTAATAATTTTGCGCAGCGTATAAAAATATATGGAGAAAAGTAAAATGAAACAACGTTTTTTTGAACACATAGGTACATTTGTTAAATACCAAAATTTACTGCAAGAGCTGGTGATTCGTGATATAAAGGTGCGATACCGCAAGTCTGTTTTAGGTGTTTTATGGACAGTTCTAAATCCTTTGTTGATGATGATAGTGATAACTATTGTATTTTCCACACTGTTCAAGCAAAGTATACCTAACTTTCCAATATACTTTTTAACAGGCTCATTAATCTTTTCATTCAACTCGGAAGCAACAACCAATGCGCTATATTCTATTATAGGTAATGCACCGCTTATTAAAAAAGTGTACATTCCCAAGTATTTGTTTCCCTTATCTAAAACGGTTTCAAGCTTGGTAAACATGGGATTTTCACTTATTGCCATGTTTATGGTAATGATAGTTACCAAAGCTCCTTTTTATTCTACTATAATGCTGCTGCCAATCCCCATTGCATATGTGTTTATCTTTTCTACGGGCATGGGATTGACTCTGTCTGCTGTAACAGTTTTTTTTAGGGATATTGCTCATTTTTATGGAGTTTTTATTTTAGCGTGGACCTATTTTACTCCTATCTTTTACCCAGTTTCAATTCTGCCCGAAACCGCTTTAGGAGTAATGAAATTAAACCCGATGTACCATTATATTAATTATTTTCGGGATCTTATTCTTTATGGAAGATTTCCAGGTCTTAAAGAGAATTTCTTATGTGCGGTGATTTCTTTAATATCGCTTACTATTGGTATTACTGTATTCTATCGCAAACAGGACAAGTTTGTATTATTTATTTGAGAGGTAGAAATAATGAGCAAAATGGTGGAAGTAGACAATGTATCCATGATGTTTAATTTGCATTCGGAACGTATAGATAATATTAAAGAATATATCATCCGCTTATTGAAGAAAGAACTGTTTTTTAAAGAATTCTGGGCGCTTCGTAATATTTCTTTTCAGATTGATAAAGGAGATTCATTGGGAATCATAGGCCTTAACGGATCAGGAAAAAGTACTTTACTTAAGGTTGTTGCCGGTATTCTTAAACCTACATTGGGTGAAGTTGTTAGTCATGGAAATGTAGCCCCTTTAATTGAACTGGGTGCGGGATTTGATGCAGACCTTTCCGCCCGTGAAAATATTTTTTTAAATGGTGCTATTCTAGGTTATTCAAGGGAGTACATGGAAGAAAAATTTGAAGAGATTGTATCATTTGCTGAACTGGAAGAGTTTATTGATGTCCCGATAAAAAACTATTCTTCAGGAATGACAGCCCGATTAGGCTTTGCGATAGCTACAATGAATGTGCCGGATATTTTGATAGTTGATGAAGTATTATCAGTTGGAGATCATAAATTCCAGGAAAAAAGCTTTGCACGAATGAAAACTATTTTAGACAGCGGTACAACATTATTATTTGTATCACATTCCATTGAGCAGGTTAAAAAGATGTGCAATAAGGCTTTATGGCTGGAAAATGGCCAAATGAAAATGTTCGGCGACACAAATATTGTATGTGATGCATATAGCAACCATTAACCGGGGGAAGAATGAAAAAAAGAATCTTATTTGTTATTACTCAATTTTATAAAGGCGGAGCGGAAACGGCGCTGCTTAATCTTTTAAAAAACATTTCACATGACGAATATGATGTGGATTTATTGATTCATGACCAAGTTTATATAAGGGGTTATGTCTGTCTTATTGATAAGCTTCCTGACTGGGTCAATGTTTTCAATGCTTCAAAAGACGAAATGGTTATAATCGCATATGGAAAAAAAGCATTAAAAAAAATAGTATTGCGTATAACAAAAAAGCTTATAAGCCGCAAAAGCGCTAAGCAGTTTGTCAGCGGCAAGCACTATGATATAGCATTTAATTATGGAGAATGGATGCCTCCTGAATTTATTGCCACAAAAGTAAAAGCGGATAAAAAATATAATTGGGTTCATGGAGATTTGGACAAAGTAGATTATTTGGATTCCAAGGTGTTTTGGACCTGGGATAAATATTATGATGGATATATTTTTGTATCAAAAGCATCTATGTATGATAGCATAAAAGCTTTCCCAGGATTAAAAGGCCGAAGCTTTCTAATTCATAATATGTGTGATGAACAGGAAGTTTTAAAGCTGTCACGCGAGCTGGTTGAACTACCGGATTTAAACAATAAACATCTTTTAGTCACTGTAGCAAACTTCCGCAAGCAAAAAAATCATTTTCGTCAGCTTGAAGTAATGCGAATATTGAAAAATGACGGTTTTAACATCATGTGGCTGAATATTGGCGGAAGTGTTGATATTGGCCTTATTAGCAGACTGAAAGCTAAAATTAAAGAGTACGGGCTTGAAGACTCATTTATATTAAAGGAATCCGATCCCAACCCATATAAATATATGGCAATAGCCGACGCCGTAACAGTTTTATCGGATAATGAATCCTGGTCACTTGTAATTACAGAAGCAAAAATATTGGGGATTCCTGTTATTGCGACACCAACATCCGGTGCATTGGAACAAATAACGCATGGAGAAAACGGAATAATAGTTGAACAGGATGCTGGGAAAATTGCAGCAGCAATAGAGGGCTTCTTAACTGACACTTCTCTTCAGGAGAGGCTGAGAAAAAATCTTAAAGGTTTTTCGCAGGTAAAAAATACGCTGCTTCAATGGAATGAGCTGGTAGGAGGAAGGCAATGACACGGAAAAATCGAATATTATATGTATTTGATGATATTAATTATAACAATGGTGTCCGAAAAGTCACGGCAAAGCAAATTGCATGCTTAAGGGAAGAATATGATATATCATTGTTTTCATTGGTTCCTCCCTCAGAACATGCCAGAAAACTTTTTCACGGGTTACAGTTCATAGGCGAAGACATATGGGGTTTAATGGAGATTTTTGCAAACCCTCTTAGAAACGTGATCACGGCAAAAGACTATAACCTTAAGCAAAAAGCAATACGCACGGCTTATGCATTGCTGCTGAGAACCGGATTTCATGACAGGTTTTTGAACAGCCTGCTTAGAAATAAGCTATATGGCACATTGAATAAATTTGATATTATTATAGTATTGAGCGAATCCTCAAAAATGCGTTCAATTGTTGCTTCATTGGAATATCCTAAAAAGATTCAGTGGATTCATACTAATTACGGAGCATGGTGCCACTTAAATGAGTGGACGAAATCGGTATGCCGGAATGACCGAGAGATATATCAGCGCTTTGACAGAATCATTACTCTATCAGAAAAAAACAAAAAAAGCTTTTTAGATGTTTTTCCTGAGTTCAAAGGAAAGACCGAAGCAATATGGAATATGATTCCGGTCGATGAGATAATTGAAAATTCAAAGCTTCCGCAGTCTGACATAAAAATTTACTCCGGAATGAAATTCATTACCATCTCAAGGCTGGATAATGAAAAAGCAATTGACCGTCTTTTAAGCATCTGCAAAAGGCTTAAAAATAAAGGATATGATTTCTATTGGTATATTATAGGAGGAGGCAGGTTATATGATAAAATAAAACTGCAAATAATTGACATGAAACTTGAAGACTCTGTTATTTTGACTGGCGAGCTTGATAATCCTATGCCTCTGTTAAAACAATGCGACGTATTTGCATTGCTTTCGAAATACGAGGGTATGCCTGTTACAATACATGAGGCGATGATTCTGGGAGTTCCAGTAATTGCTACTAATGTAGGCGGTGTTTCGGAACAAATTGAGGATGGTATAAACGGACTTTTGGTTGAAAATAATGATGAAGCCATTTTTAACGGATTGAAGGAAATATTGGACAGCCCATCCAAGCTTTCTCGTTTCAAAGAACAGTTAAAGAACTACCATTATGATAACCAAAATATTTTAACGCAGCTAAAATCACTATTCGATAATATATAGGAAGGACGCATGAAGAAGTTATTATTTGTAATTACACAATTATATAAAGGTGGAGCGGAAACTGCTCTGGTGAATCTTCTCTCGCGTATTTCTCCTGAAGATTATGTTATTGACTTGATTATTCTAAACCAATATCCGGTTAAAGATGCAGTTTCTCTGATTCCAATGCTGCCTGAAAATATAAATGTATTTGATCAATGGAAAAAGACTTTTCACATTCCTATATTTTATAAGATAAAAAGAAAACTTCACTATATTCTGCAAAATGAATTTGAACATCCTTCAAAAGCAATACAGTATGTAAAGGAAAAAAATTATGACTGGGCCTTTCACATAGGTGAATGGAGCAGTCCCAAATTTGTAGCGAATTATGTTAGAGCAAAAAATAAAGCTGCCTGGATTCATACCGACCTATCAAGATTGAATAACTTTGAGTCTGATGATTTTTTTAGCTATGATGATAAGATAAATTATTATATTTTTGTTTCCAAGAATTCACTTGATGCAAGCGTGGCTATATTTCC
>LFSF01000017.1:0-570 GCA_001512665.1 Clostridiales bacterium DTU073 | reverse complement strand
TGTGCTAATATTAGACCAGAAAAAAACCACATTAGGCAAATAGAAGTAATGGCCAAGCTAAGAGATAGAGGGGTTAGAATAAAATGGCTTAATTTGGGCTCTACTGCAGATGAAGGTTTATATAGAAAGCTTTTGATTGAAATTGAAAAGAAAAATTTATCGCATGACTTTATGTTTTTGGGTGCAGTAAATAATCCGTATCCATATATTAAAAACGCGTCTGCAGTTGCGGTATTATCTGATTATGAATCATGGTCAATGGTAATAACTGAAGCAAAGATTTTAGGGGTACCGGTAATTGCCACGAAAACATCAGGCGCACTGGAACAGCTTGAACACGAAGTAACCGGTATATTATGCGACTTCGATTCAAACGATATTGCAGATAAAATGGAAAGTTTCCTTTGTGATAAAGAGCTGCAGAAGAAGATTCGCGACAATATTACGGGGTTTAATTCAAGTACTGTTGTGTTATTTTCATTTAACCAGTTGATCAAAAACGGTTTTAACAGAAAGACCAGCTAATTAAAGTCAAGAGTTTTTAAGAAAAAGCTTTATGAATTTTTGAAA
>LFSF01000022.1:229-3542 GCA_001512665.1 Clostridiales bacterium DTU073 | reverse complement strand
CAGTGGTAGAGCCCCAGCCTTCCAAGCTGGTTGCGTGGGTTCGATTCCCATCACCCGCTCCATTAAATCAAAAAAACCTAAAAAACCTAATGATAATCAAATAAAACCTAATGAGTAGAGATATTCCTCGATAGCTCAATGGTAGAGCATGCGGCTGTTAACCGCAGGGTTGTAGGTTCGAGTCCTACTCGAGGAGCCATGTATATAATCCTGGTAAATTACCAGGTTTTTTTATTTAACTTTAAGTTTTGCTTATTGTTTAAGAGTGTTTGCTAAGTAGTAACTTAGGACCTTAATCCCAAAAAATTGGGACGAAATATGGATGCTTTTTTGTAGTAAATTGTGTTAATTTGTAGTAAGGATAAGGTTTAGGGGTGTTATAATGTACGAAAAAGGTCATCTAAATGAAATGGAACTCATCAAATTAGCACAAAAAGGTGACAAAAGAGCTCAGGAAAGAATCTTTAAGGAATATCGTGGATTTATTTATTACATTTGTCAGGGTTATTTTCTTAGAGACGGTGAACAGCAAGATTTGTTTCAGGAAGCCGCGATTGGTCTATTAGAAGCGATTAGAGCATACAATTTTAATTTGAATGTTAAATTTCGGAATTTTGCTTTTTTATGTATTAAACGGGAATTGGATTCAGCGGTGAGTCGCTCTAATCGTAAAAAGAGACAGATTTTAAATAATGCTATTTCTATTTACAGTAATAAAGATGACCAAAACAATCGTTTAGATTCTTCTTACTTTATCAATGAACATTTGATTAAGGATGAAAATAATACACCGGAAAATAATTTTCTGGAAAAGGAAGGATTATACGAATTAATTGGCTTTTTGCAAAAGGAGTTAACTGACTTAGAACAGGATGTTTTAATGTTGCGTTTACAAGGTTTCAGTTATCGGGAAATTACAGATATTTTAACCATACAGCCTAAAGCGGTGGATAATGCTATTCAAAGAGTGAGAAAAAAGATTTCTAATACTTATGTAAAAATGAAAAATGCTTGTTAATTTAAGCATTTTAGCTAAGCAGTTAAGCTAAACAATAATATATTTTACTCAAAAATTAAAGTAACGTGGCGTAAAGGTAAGAGAAGGTGAGAAATTGTAAAAAATAACGTGTTTTTGGAAAATACACGTTATTTTTGCTATTTCAGGATGTTTGCATATTTTAAGACCCCTGTTGATATAATATAAATAGAAAGTCAGAAAAGGTCAGGGTGAAAAAATGAGTTTAGCAAGAAGGATTGAAGAATATCTTAAAAGACTTTTGAGTCAAAAGGAGGCTGTGGAGATACAGCGTAATGAATTGGCGGAGTTTTTTCAATGTGTTCCTTCACAAATTAACTATGTTTTGAGTACTCGTTTTACCCCTACGCAAGGTTATCTTGTGGAAAGCAGAAGGGGAGGAGGCGGCTATGTACGTATTGTTAAAATCTCTTGGGAAGACTCACCTCATTATATCTTAAAAAATATTTATGAGGTGATCGACGCAGAGTCAGGTTTGGACCAGTGGGAAGCTGAGGGCGTTATTAAACGATTTTATGAAGAGAAATTAATTACCAGGCGTGAATTTCAGCTCTTAAAGGCAATTGTTAGTAGAGAGACTTTAGCTATTGATTTACCGGAAAGGGATATGATCAGGGGTCGAATTATAAAGGCTGTGTTAACAACTTTATGTCGAAAAGATTAATCGCAAGAAGATTAATCGTCAGAAAGATTAGTCAGTAAGATTAATAATTAATAGAAGGGGTGATTAATAATGCAATGTGAAAAATGTCAGAAAAGGCCTGCTAACGTGCATATTACTCAATTCATTAACGGGCAAAAAGCGGAAAAACATTTATGTGAACAATGTGCTCAGGGAGAAAAAATTAAGATCGAAATACCCCAATTCCCACTATATAATTTAAATGACCTTTTGGGAGCTTTTTTTAATCAGCCGTTTGTCTCCAAAGAAGAAGTGCGGAGGGATGTCTGTCCAAATTGTCAGAATCTTTATGGTCAGATTGTGCAATTGGGACGCGTGGGCTGCAGTGAATGTTATCAGCATTTTTCTACCTATCTGGAACCCGCGTTACGGAAGATGCATGGAGCAACAATTCACCGGGGTAAAATACCCAGAAGGATGGGCACTTCTTTTAGAATTAACCGTGAGCTTAGTGATTTAAGGCATAAATTGCGTCAAGCCATCGAGCGAGAAGAGTACGAAAAGGCTGCCGAATATCGTGATAGGATTAAAGAGTTGGAAGGCAAAAATAAGCCAGAGGCAGGTGTAGAATGAGATGATCAAAAAGGTGATTACGCGAGCTCAGAGTAACTGGACGAAAGCAGAAGGGCCACATCATCATATTGTGATAAGTTCTCGTATTCGTCTGGCCCGAAATTTAAAGAAATTAGCTATGCCTGCGTTTCAGAAGGAAACAGATGGTTTTAGCGTCTTAGAAAAGGTTAAGAAGGCAGCGGAAAATATCTCACGGGAAGGTAAAGATAAACTCTATTTTTATCTGTTACAGGATATTCCTCCCTTGGAAAGACAGATATTATTGGAAAAGCATTTAATCAGTCCGGAACATTGTGAAGATGGGGTCAATAAAGGCTTAATTATTAATAGTGACGAGGCCATCAGTATAATGATTAATGAAGAGGACCATTTGCGTATGCAAGTCTTTTTCCCCGGCCTGCAGTTAGAAAAAGCTTGGGAATTAGCCGATCAGTTAGATGATGCTTTGGAAAATGAATTAGAGTATGCTTTTGATAGTAAAAAAGGATATTTGACTGCTTGTCCTACTAATGTGGGTACAGGGCTTAGAGCTAGTGTTATGCTGCATCTGCCCGCATTGAGTTTAACTCAGCAGGCGGGAAGAGTTTTAAGCTCTTTGGGGCAACTGGGTTTTACCGCTCGTGGTCTGTATGGGGAAGGGACAGAGGCTACCGGTAATTTATTCCAAATTTCCAATCAGATTACCTTAGGTCAAACAGAGATGGATATTATTCAAAATTTGACGACTTTAGCTTTACAGATCGTAGAGAAAGAGGAGAATACCAGAAGCTGGTTATTAAAAGAGAACCCCATGCGCCTTAAAGACCGGGTTGGTAGAGCTTATGGTATTTTGCAAAATGCGGCAATTTTAACTTCACAGGAGGCTTTGAATTATTTGTCAGATGTACGGATGGGTGTGGATATGGGTTTATTAAAAGACGGAATTGAGCAGGATAATTTAAGTGAATTAATGGTTTTGGCTCAACCGGCTTTTATTCAGAAATATAAGGGTAAGGTTATGGAAGCTCAAGAGAGAGACGCAG
>LFSF01000022.1:0-224 GCA_001512665.1 Clostridiales bacterium DTU073 | reverse complement strand
AAGGGCACAATTATTTAATAAAAAGTTTCAAAAAGGAGGGAGAAAATAATGTTTTCCAGATTTACACAACGGGCACAGCATGTTCTTTTTTTGGCCGGGGAAGAAGCTAAGGTTTTAGGACATCCGGCTATAGGAACAGAACATATCTTGTTGGGTTTACTTAGAGAAAATGAAGGAATTGGCGCAAAGGCGTTAATAAATTTAGGCTTAGATTTGAATACGGT
>LFSF01000038.1:104792-167633 GCA_001512665.1 Clostridiales bacterium DTU073 | reverse complement strand
TTTTCTATATTTTTATTTGTTTTCCTTTTTACTTACCCCAACATTTATTATAGAACCCTTTTATTTAATGAAAATTATTGTCTGGATTAGTTTAATTATTATAAGAATAGTCAAAATAAATATAAATTGACAAAAAATTAGTTTATATAGTACAATAATAAGTAATAAATTTGGACGGTTAGCTCATTAAAATATTTAAAGAGAAGGAAGGTATGGATATGTGGAATAGAGAACGGATTGAAAAAGTCTCCTCATACGAAAGAAAGAATTATACTCTAGATAGTAATTTTGCAAAGATTAGCAGTAAACATAATCATACTAACACTAATAATTTTGAAAAAAAATCTGGGAAAAATTTAAACGAGAAAGGTCTTGCCAGATAGTAATAAAAAAATATATAAAATTAGTAAGCAACCAAAAATAGCTAATTTTTTGGTTGCTTGTATCTGCTTTGAAAATGGGTTATAATATAGCAAGTGGCTAATCAGAGCGGTATTTTTGGGGTATGAAAAACCTTCTGATCGGACGTCAGAGAAGGTTTTTTTCATATTATAAATTTTAATCTATGAGCGGATTACAAAGCAAAAGCTTTATGGATTCGTTGTTATTTTGTGCATACTATTTA
Source organism: Clostridiales bacterium DTU073 (assembly GCA_001512665.1). GTDB lineage: Bacteria > Bacillota > Peptococcia > DRI-13 > DTU073 > DTU073. The sequence goes on along the minus strand of LFSF01000038.1, from coordinate 167,008 downwards.
AAAATTAATAAGGAGGTTTATAATGGCTGAAAAAAACAAACTAGCATTGATTCCTTTGGGCGGCCTTGGAGAGATCGGGAAAAATATGATGGCCGTTCGTTATGATAAGGAAATCATGGTGATTGATGCCGGACTATCATTCCCTGAGGATGAATTACTGGGAATAGATATTGTTATTCCCGATATTACTTTTTTAATTGAAAATAAGGATATGATCAAAGGTATTATCCTAACACATGGTCATGAAGATCATATTGGGGCATTACCCTATGTGTTAAAGGAAATTAATGTTCCCGTATATGGGACTAGACTTACCCTAGGGTTGGTTGAAGAAAAGTTAAAAGAAAACGATATAGCTAATGTTAAATTAATACCTGTACAACCAAAAGACAAAATTAAACTAGGCAAACATTTAAGTGTGGAGTTTTTTAAGGTTAGTCACAGTATCCCTGATGCTGTTGGATTAGCAATTCATACTCCGGTAGGAGTAGTCTTACATGCGGCTGATTTTAAATTCGACCAAACTCCTGTGGATGGAGAAGTCACAGATTTTGCTACTATTGCCGAATATGGTAAAAAAGGAGTACTTGTTTTACTATCTGATAGTACGAATGTTGAACGGCCCGGTTATACACTTTCTGAACGTGCCGTTGGTGAATCATTTGACGAGATTTTCCGTAATGCTAAAGAGAGAATTATTGTCGCCACTTTTGCTTCAAATGTACACCGTATTCAACAGGTGATTAATGCCGCCTATAAATACAACCGAAAAGTGGCTATCGTAGGTAGAAGTATGGTTAATGTAGCTACTATTGCTCATGAAACAGGGTATTTAACTATCCCGGAAAATGTTTTATTAAGTATAGATGAAATCTTTTCTTATCCTAATGAGCGGATTACTATCCTTACTACAGGAAGTCAGGGTGAACCGATGTCTGCCTTGACTAGGATGGCTATGGCTGATCATAAAAGAGTAAAAATATCTCCTGGTGATACGGTGATTATATCTGCTCATCCCATACCTGGAAATGAAAAATTAGTAGCTAAAACAATAAATCAGCTTTTTTATTTAGGAGCTGAGGTGATTTATGAATCTGTAAGTGGTATTCATGTTTCGGGTCATGCCAGTCAGGAAGAATTAAAATTAATGCTTAATTTAGTAAAACCTAAGTTCTTTGTTCCTGTACACGGAGAATATCGTCACTTGGTCAAACATGCCAAACTGGCTGCTCAATTGGGTATACCTGAGGAAAACATTTTTGTCGCTGAAAATGGACAGATATTAGAGTTTAGTTCTAAAAAAGGTGTGATTAATGGTAGAGTAACCTCTGGGAGAATTCTGATTGACGGGTTAGGCGTGGGCGATGTTGGTAATATTGTTTTACGAGATAGAAAACAGTTATCTCAAGACGGTATTTTTATTATTGTGGTTACTATTGATAAAGAGGCAAATTTAGTGCTCTCAGGTCCGGATGTGATATCCCGCGGTTTTGTTTATGTGCGGGAGTCGGAAGAACTAATGGAAGAATCCAGAGAAAAGGTGAAAATTGTCTTAGATAATTGTTTTGAAAAGGGTATTACCGATTGGTCGACAATTAAATCTCAAATCAGGGATACATTAGGTAAATTTCTTTATGAAAAAACAAAGAGGCGGCCCATGATTATACCTATTATCATGGAGGTTTAAATTTAATATCATTAATAATGATAGAAGTATAGGTTATATGATAAATGCGTTCTTAGTAACGCATTTTTTTTATACAATTACGCATGCTAGCAAAGAGATTAATTATAGAGGGGAGAAGATTCTTTGCCACGAAAAAGAACATTAATAACTAATGAATTTACACAAGAGCAAAATACTAAGCAATTAGTAAATGAAAATATAAAGGAACTGGGGGTTTCACAGGTTCCTGAGGAGACAACATCAAACATTCATTGTTTAACTATTGTTGGTCAAATAGAAGGTCATTTGATTTTACCTCCACAAAATAAAACTACAAAATACGAACATATAATTCCTCAATTGGTAGCAGTAGAACAAAGTTCGCAAATTGAGGGATTATTGATTATTTTAAATACGGTTGGTGGAGATGTGGAGGCTGGATTAGCTATAGCAGAAATAATTGACGGATTGTCTAAACCAACGGTTTCGATTGTTTTAGGAGGAGGTCATAGTATCGGTGTGCCTATAGCCGTAGCTGCAGATTATTCTTTTATTACACATACTGCAACTATGACCATTCATCCTATACGGTTGACGGGATTGGTTATCGGTGTTCCCCAGACGTATGAATACTTAGATAAAATGCAGGATCGAGTGGTTCAGTTTGTGGAAAAACATTCTAAGATTTCCCAAAAAGATTTCCGTGAATTGATGTTTCGCACAGGTGATCTTGCACGAGATATTGGTACGGTATTAGTAGGTAAAGATGCTGTTAATATTGGCTTAATCGATGAATTAGGCAGTCTTTCACAAGCTGTAAATAAACTTAAGGAATTAATCAAACTTAAAAAAACGGGAGGTAGGCCATTACAATGATAATTTATACACCAGTACCGCCGGAAGTATTATGGTACGTGGAAGAACGTGATAAAATACAAATTATGGAAGGTTTAGTGCAGGGAATACCGGTACAAATGAAAGTAGTACAGGGAACAAATGTAGTAGAGAGAGTATTAAGTACTGACCCGGCTCATTTTTTAAATAGTGCTTGTCAACCGGGGAGTAAAATAATATAGTAAAATATAGTAATGAGGTGAAATTATGCCTAAAGTCAAAACGTCAACTAAAAATGAAATAAAACAAGAACTAATGGGTATTTTTCTTTTGGCGTTATCGATCTTTCTTTTCTTCTGTTTATGGCAGGAAAGTTTTGATAGTGAGCCTTCTTTTTCTATCGGCGCCATTGGAAATTTTATGTGCTATATATTAAATAGCTTATGTGGTACAGGAAAAATACTTATCCCCATAATTCTTTTCATCGCCGGAATTGGCAAATTAGTCAAAAGGTTGAAAATTGATTACCTTGCTTTTTGTTCAATAATAGTAATTTTGTTGTCAATTTTAGCCTTGCTTCATTTAGAACAACCGATAGAAGCTCAGACATTAGCTTCCGGATGGGCAGGTGCCGGCGGAGGAATTATTGGTGCGCTTGTTTCACGCTTTTCGGTACTGCTTTTTGGCAGTGGCGGGTCATATATCTTTTTGGTTGTATTGATTATTGCTTCTGTTGTAGGCATTCTGAAGAAAAGTTTAGGTGATTTAGTTAAACAGTTTTTTGTTTGGTTAAGGAGTTTTTTTGTTAATACATGGGAAGGTTTGATTGATTTTCTTTTTGAAGAGTATGAAGAAGATGAAGAAAATAAAATTAAAAAAAGAACTAAAAATAAGTCGGATAAAAATTTACATAAACCGGTGATTATTAATCATTATGAAAATGAAAAAGAAGAAGATGAAGATGAAGAACCGGAAATCGCTAATATTCATACATCTCCGGTTATCGTCAAAAATGATAATTTTGCGAATCAGGAGGTTAAGCAAACCGATTATTCTGAATTTCGTCTACCGCCGCTGGATTTATTAAAGAGTTCGCCAAAAGTTAAGAGTTCCAGATTAAATAAAGATATAACCGATAAAATAAGGACCTTGGAAGAAACTTTAGAAAGCTTTGATGTTAAAGCTAAAGTTACTCAAGTGAGCAGAGGACCTAGTATTACCAGATTTGAAATCCAGCCTCCTTCAGGAGTTAAAGTTAGTCGGATTGTTAATCTTGCAGACGACATCGCCCTTTCTTTAGCCACACCGCAAGTGCGCATTGAAGCCCCTATTCCGGGTAAAGCTGCCGTAGGGATAGAAGTACCTAATGAACAAATAGCCATGGTAACTTTACGGGAAGTTTTAGAAAGTGGACATTTTCAGGATTCCAGTTCTAAATTAACGGTTGCTTTAGGTAAGGATATAGCCGGGAATCCCATTGTGGCTGATTTAGGCAAAATGCCTCATCTGTTGATTGCCGGTGCTACAGGTTCGGGAAAAAGTGTTTGTATGAATTCTTTAATTGCCAGTATTTTATATAAGGCTTATCCCCATGAAGTAAAATTGATTATGATTGACCCCAAGGTTGTGGAGCTTTCTACATATAATGGGGTGCCTCATTTACTTGCCCCTGTAGTTACTGATCCTAAGAAAGCCGCCAGTGCTTTGCGTTGGGTTGTTCATGAAATGGAAAGCAGGTATGAACTTTTTGCCGGAATGGGTGTAAAGGATATACAGCGTTATAATCAAGCTTTACAAAAAGAGACTTCAGATGAAAAGCCCCCGCAATTACCTTACATTGTTGTTTTAATTGATGAATTAGCGGATTTGATGATGGTTGCGCCGGCTGATGTGGAAGATGCTATTTGCCGAATTGCCCAAATGGCTAGGGCCGCCGGAATTCATTTAGTTGTAGCGACACAAAGACCTTCAGTTGACATTATTACCGGAGTAATAAAAGCAAATATTCCTTCCAGAATTGCTTTTGCTGTTTCTTCGCAAACTGATTCTCGTACAATCTTAGATATGGGCGGTGCAGAACGGTTATTAGGTCGAGGAGACATGCTGTTTTATCCTACGGGAATGGCGAAACCTATTAGAGTTCAGGGAGTATATGTTTCTGATCAGGAAATTGAACTTCTCGTAGAATATCTTAAGGCCCAAAATAAGTCTGTTGATTATGTTGAATCTTGGGATACAGAAGAAACTGAGACAAATAATTCATCTGAAGAGGAGGAAGACGCTTTATTGGCTGAAGCGACCAGGCTGTTTATTGAAAGTGGACAGGCATCAATTTCGCTTCTGCAACGACGTTTAAGAATCGGTTATACCAGAGCGGCAAGAATTATAGATCAATTAGAAGATAAGGGGATCGTTGGCAGTTATGAAGGTAGTAAACCACGTGCCATCCTGATGAATTGGGATGAGTATTATAAGGAATTTGGCAAGGATAATTAAATCTGCAAAGATCTGGACAATAAAATTGTGATATATTTATAGAACTTCTTTGGTGAAAGAAATATAATGAATGAGTGTGCACTTTAAAATAATTAATAAGTTAATAAGAAAAATAAATTAAAAAGAGAGGAGGCGAAAATGTGGAAAGGCTTGGTGACATTCTTAGAAAAACTAGACTTCAAAAATCTTTGACGATAGAACAAGTGGCCAATGAGACAAAAATAAGAAAAGATTATATAGAAGCTATGGAAAATGAACTGTGGACGGTTTTTCCTAATTATATCTATATGAAAAGTTTTCTAAGAACGTATTGTCGTTATTTAGGATTAGAAAAGAGTGAATATGTTTTGTATTTAATAAACGACCTTAAACCGAAACCTCAGCCACAACAGCCTCCTCCGGAAAAAATTGAGCTAAAATCTGCTCCACAACGTAAAACCGGAATAGTACTGGGGATATTATCGATAGTTTTATTATTTGCAATGTCAACTATCTATCAACAATATTTAAATCCTTTTCCTAACAGTGAGGATAAAGGGATTGTACTACAAGAAGAACAAGTTGAAGATGATGAACAAGAACTAACTGAATGGGAACAAGAGCAGGAACAACCAGATGTGACAGATTTTGAAGGATACCCACCTGAACAAGGTCAAACTCAGGATGAAGAAATAGAGATGATTGAATTAACATTAAAATGTATTGACGATCGTTGTTGGGTTGAAGTAAAAAATAACGCTGATGAATTTATTTATCGCAGGACGATTGTTAAAGGCGAGGAACTTAGTTTTACTGATCGGCAAAAAATTTCTGTTAAATTAGGTAATGCCGGTCAAGTGCAGGTGTTTTTAAATGGTAGAGATTTAGGTGTACTTGGTGAAATAGGAGCTGTGGTGATCAAGACTTATATTTTAGAGGATGCCGAAATAAAAGAGCTTTGACTTCAGTAAAGCCGTATTATATACTAAATTTATATTTTTGGGACAGGAGGCAGTAAATGACACAGCAACATTTTAAAATTATTACTTTAGGCTGTGCAAAAAACTCTGTTGATAGTGAGCAAATACAAGGTTTATTAAAAAATAAAGGTTTTATTCCGGTAGATGATTTAGCTCGTGCAGAAATTATCCTTCTCAATACATGTGGTTTTATAGAAAGTGCTAAACAAGAGTCTATTGATACAATTTTAGAACTTGCCCGGTATAAAACAACCGGAGTCTGTAAGTACTTGATCATGGTCGGTTGTTTAGTACAGAAATATGCACATGAATTGAAAGATTCTTTGCCGGAAGTAGATCTGTTTCTGGGTACCGGTGATATCTTAGAGTTGCCCGAGATGTTAGCTTCGTTAAACAAAGACAAACCAGTGTTAAAGGTTACAAGACCGGAAAATTATCTTTATGATGATGATGTTAAGAGGGATTATTCACAGGTGAGATCTTATGCTTATGTAAAAATAGCGGAGGGTTGTAATAACTGTTGTACCTATTGCGTTATTCCTCAATTAAAAGGAAGATATAGAAGTAGAACCATCGAGTCAATTGTTGATGAAGTTCAAGGGCTTGTGGATAATGGTGTGAAGGAAATAATTTTGATTGCTCAAGATACGACATATTTTGGGAAGGATTCAGCAGGGAGATATTTATTACCACAATTACTGCGGGAGCTTGTGAAAATTCCCCAGCTTCGTTGGTTGAGAATTCATTATTGTTATCCTGAACATATCACAACTGAGCTTTTACAAACGATAAAGGATGAAGAAAAAATATGTAAGTATTTAGATCTTCCGTTACAACATATTTCCGATCCTATTTTAAGGGCAATGGGAAGGTCTATGAGTAAGGCTCAAATTTTAGATTTAATAAAGAAGGTCAGAGAACTTATTCCTAATATAGTTTTACGTTCTACATTTATTGTTGGTTTTCCGGGAGAGACTCATGAACAATTTAAGGAGTTATTGGCTTTTCTGCAGGAAGTGAAATTTGACCGTGCCGGATTTTTTGCTTATTCTCAAGAGCCGGATACCCCTGCTGCTTTATTGCCTAGACAAATCAGTATGGAGGAAAAGCAAAGACGTTTGGAAAAAGCTAGGCAATTACAGGATGAAATCTTAGCAGACAAACAGGCGCAATTTCTGAATAAACAAGTTGAAATAATTGTTGATGGTGTAAGCTTGGATTATGAAGGACTTTGGGAAGGCAGAACCAGAGGGGATTCTCCGGAAATAGATGGAGTTGTTTATTTTATACCAGGGCCTAAGACTAAATCGGGTGATATAATAAAGATTAAAATTACCCACAGCGAAAATTACGCTCTAATGGGGGAGATTATTGATGAATTTACCGAATAAGCTTACATTATTAAGGATTTTTCTAATACCAATATTTTTGTTGATTTTTTTAATAAGCATACCTTATGGTCAATATATCGCTACAGCCATTTTTATTATTGCGGCGAGTACCGATGGTTTAGACGGTTATATAGCCCGTAAGCGTAAACAAATAACTAATCTGGGTAAACTAATGGATCCGTTAGCAGACAAACTATTAATTACGTCGGCTTTGATTGTTTTAGTTGAATCAGGGGATATTTCCGGTTGGATTGCTTTTATTATCATTGGTCGGGAGTTTTTTGTTACAGGTCTGCGTACGATTGCTGCTGCTGAAGGTGTGATTATTGCCGCTAGTAAATTAGGTAAATTAAAAACCATTTCCCAAATTGTTGCCATTACCGTAACGCTTCTTAATTTTACTTTTGGCATATATCTCATGTATATTGCCGTGATCTTTACTCTTTGGTCCGGGATTGATTATTATTTGAATGCTAGGAAAAAGATAAGGTTAAAAGTGGAATGAACGGAATAATAAAGTTTTTAGCATCTGGCTTTTATACCGGACTTTCACCTTATTGTCCCGGAACAGTGGGAAGTTTGTTTGCGATTATCATCGCCTGGTTTTTAAGGCTAGATTTGTTAGCTATACTGTTGTTAATTATTGCGGGCGTTTATATTTGCACGCAAGGTGAGCTGATTTTTCAAAAACATGATTGTCCCCATATAGTTTTTGATGAATTTTGTGGTGTCTTTTGTGCTACTTGGCAGTTATATACGATACCGCAATTTATTACTGCGTTTGTTTTATTTCGTATTTTTGATATTTTAAAACCGGTGCCGGTAAGGACTTTGCAAGCACTTCCACGAGGATGGGGAGTGATGGCCGATGATTTGGCTGCAGGGATAATTTCGCGTTTGATTATAGCAGGGTTAATGTATTGGGGGTTTATGTAAAATGTAGGCTGCACCGTTTAGAGTTTCTGTGCTCCATCCAGAACAGACTAGCACTCGACAAAAAAGAAAGCAGACCGCTCTCGATCGTACCTTCGTGTACATGCGAGAGCTGGGACTCACGTCGTGTTCGTCCCTCTGCTTTCTTAATTTGTCTTCGTACAGTCTGTTTACCTGTCTTTCGCTATGAAACTCTAAACGGTGCAGCCTACATTTTAACATAAACAAGGAAGTTTAGAGTTTCTGTGCTTCATCCAGAACAGTCTACACCGCTTTATTTCCATCCTTTAACTAAGGAAAATCAGGGGTTGCCATGATATAATGTATAAGTAACTTTGAAGGGAGGGGAGTCAGTTATGTCGCGGAGAATTTTACGTATTTTCGTAATTATAGCTATAGGTATAACAAGTTTTGGACTATTGGTTGGTGGAACTTATTTATACGATAGTTATATTTATGTTAATCCTATAGAAAAAGCGCTTAGCGAGATTGAAACCGTAGAAATATGTCATTTTGAAGAAAGCGATACTAGTCTTTATATTACAGCGCATTTTAATTCACAGAAAGGGTTACAACCTAGTTTTTATAACTTGTTAAATAAAATAGAAGAGCAAAAGAGTAATAGTGTTGTAAATTGTGTGGTCAATATTAAGAATAATTCTAATAATAAAGAGTTGGCAAAATTTCTTAAAGCAGCGAAATTACCTATTTATGAAGCTATAAACACGGGACATTTTACTGCTCTTCCACAACAGCTTACAGTATTATCACAAAACGAAGAAATAGATTATGAATTAGAAATGGACAATCAATTTGTCTTTGTAACGGCCAATAAAGGTGATGAATATGCACATTTAGTGATCAATAGTAGAGATTTACCTTATCGTATTATTACGACAATGGGGGAGGAGTACGTATGAGAAAAATGGAAATTGGCATGGGTTTGTTATTTGGCAGCCTCTCCTATTTAATCTATATTGGCTATGATATTACACCCTTTATTATTCTGGCATTTCTACTGTATCTTTTGTATGTGATTTCCAGAAAAAAGGGACTTATCAACATTACCACTGCTCAAAAGACGGTAGAGAATATTAAATTTAGTTTTGATGATATTGGTGGTTTGGAAACACCTAAACAGGAATTAAAAGAAGCACTGGAGTTTTTAATTAAGTCAAATGTCGTGAATAAAATGGGAATAAGGCCGATTAAAGGTATTCTTTTAACAGGGCCTCCCGGTACAGGGAAAACCCTTTTAGCTAAAGCGGCTGCCGGTTATTCTGATGCCGTATTTATTGCCACCTCCGGTAGTGAATTTATTGAGATGTATGCAGGTGTGGGGGCCCAAAGGATAAGAAACCTTTTCCAAAAGGCTCGGGAAACGGCCAGAAACTCAAAGAAACACCGCGCGATAATTTTCATTGATGAAATCGAGGTTTTGGGTGGAAAAAGAGGCAATAATACCAGTCATTTGGAATATGACCAAACCTTGAACCAATTGTTAGTGGAAATGGATGGCATGAATACGCAAACCGATGTGCAGGTATTACTGATTGCGGCTACCAACAGACCTGATTTGCTGGATAGTGCAATTTTACGCCCCGGGCGTTTTGACCGTCAGGTTAAAGTAGATCTTCCTGATAAGGATTCCCGTTTATCTATTTTGCAATTGCATTGTCAGAATAAGCCGCTGGATAAAGAGGTTAATCTAGAGGAGATTGCTTCCAGTACCTATGGATTTTCAGGAGCTCATTTGGAAAACGTAGCTAATGAAGCTGCGATTTTGGCTTTGCGTGAAAAAAGCCGATTGATTAAACAAGTTCATTTAAGGGAAGCCGTAGATAAAGTAATTTTAGGAGAAAAACTTTCTGATCGGGCTAAAAATGCCCAAACTTTACACAGGGTTTCTATCCATGAAGCAGGTCATGCCTTAATGAGTGAAATTTTAACTCCCGGTTCCGTAGATCAGATTACCGTAACATCTAGGGGAAATGCCCTTGGTTATGTGCGGCATACACCAAAAGAAGAACAAACACTATATACTAAGTCTGATTTAGAAAGAGAAATCATGATTCTTTTAGCCGGTGCATTAAGTGAAGAGTTGTTTTTACTGGAGAGGAGTACCGGAGCTGCCAACGATTTTCAAAAAGCAATGGAACTTACTCAGCGTATTGTATCGTGTGGATTGTCTAGATTAGGTGTAATTTCTTTAGAACTTTTGCCGGAACAGGAGTTTTATCAAGTTTGTCAGGAAATTATTAAGGAATTAGAAGCCAAAACCCGTGAAATACTACAAGGAAAAAATGTTTTAATCTCTAAAGTAGTAGATGTGCTGAAGAAAAAGGAAAAGATTAGTGGAATTGAGTTTCGGGAGATTCTCTCTGCTCATAAAGAGATGTCTGCATAAGCAGCTTTTCCCATGATATATTGCTAAAAGTCCTCGACGAGAGGACTTTTTTTGTGATCTTTTTGTAATATTTATGTTTTAAGGTTGCTAGGTTGTTATAATTGATTTATACGTATTTTTTCTGTACAATAGTGCAAGTGGGAAGGAGAAGGTGGTAAATTTTGCAAGCAGAAATCATTACCGTAGGAACAGAGATTTTGTTAGGACAGATTTTGAATACAAATGTCAAGTATTTATCTGAACAATTAGCTTCTTTAGGGATTAACCTTTATTTTAATACTACAGTTGGTGATAATAAAGAAAGACTCAAACAAGCTTTGGCTATAGCGGCAAAAAGGGCAGATTTAGTGATTCTTACGGGGGGATTGGGACCAACAGAGGATGATATAACTAAAGAATCCTTGGCAGAATTTTTACAGCTTCCTTTGGAGGTTGTACCTGAGGAATTAAATAAAATAAAGAGTTTATTTAATAAAACAGGCTATGAATGGACAGAAAATAATCTTAAACAGGTGGCTTTTATCCCTAATTCTTATATCTTAACTAATGAGTTTGGTTCAGCCCCAGGTATGGCTTTAAAGTATGAGGATACTGCATTTATTGTCCTCCCCGGACCACCTAAGGAAATGACACACATGTTTTTAAATTATGCGGTACCTTGGATAAAAAACACTTTTAAATCTGAATCCCGAGCTATGCTGTATTCAAAGGTCTTAAAATTTACGGGTATCGGTGAACCTAGTTTAGAAGTATTACTAGCCGACCTTTTTGAGACTCAAGATGAAATAACTTTAGCTCTTTATGCTAAAACAGGAGAGATTCAACTGCGGATTACTACAAGAGCAGAAAACAGAGAGGAATTCGAGCGAAAAATCACTCCTGTTTTAACGGAAATAAAAAAACGCACCACACCTTATCTTTTTGGAGAAGATGAGGTAACGATTACGGGTGCGGTTGCCCAATTATTACTTGAAAAAAACTTAAAGATCAGTACTGCTGAATCGTGTACCGGAGGGATGTTGGCTCAATACTTTACTTCTATTCCCGGATCCTCCGAATTTTATCTTGGCTCCGTAGTATCTTATGCCAATAGTGTAAAAACACAGATGTTAGGGGTTTCGCCGGAACTTTTGGAGAAGCATGGTGCAGTCAGTAGAGAAGTCGGTTCAGCTATGGCAGAGCGAATCAGAGTGCTAACCGGAAGTGATTTAGGTATAGGAATAACAGGGATTGCCGGACCTACGGGGGGTACATCGGAAAAGCCGGTAGGGCTGGTTTATATAGCGTTAGCTACTCCGCATCAAACCATTTGTACTGAATATCAATTTAACGGTGACAGAGAAATTATACGGCTCAGGAGTGTGCATAGAGCACTTTATCTAACCTGGAAATATTTAAAAAACTTTTTAGATATGGAATGAGTCGGGAAAGGGGTATTTATGAAAGATTATAATTTTGGTCAATTGAAAATTAGAAGGGAGATAGCTAAGGCATTAGCAGAAATGGGGTTTGAAGAACCGACACCTATTCAGTCCGAAGCGATCCCTATAGTTATGGAAAACAAAGATGTGATCGGTCAAGCTCAGACTGGTACAGGCAAAACGGCAACTTTTGGTATTCCCATTGTCGAAAAGATTAATTATCAGCTGCGGCAAGTCCAAGCTTTAATTTTGACTCCTACACGAGAACTAGCTATTCAAGTCGCCGGTGAAATCAGCAAAATCGGTCGGTATAGAAAAATAAAAGTATTGCCTATTTATGGTGGACAACCAATAGATAGACAAATTCGTTCTTTACGAATGGGAGTTCATGTTGTGATTGGTACTCCCGGTCGGACTTTAGATCATTTAAAGCGGAAAACTTTAGATTTGAGTAATGTTAAAATAGTGGTTTTAGATGAAGCTGATGAAATGTTGGATATGGGATTTATTGATGATATCGAAACGATTCTTAATAATGTACCTCAAGAGCGACAAACATTACTTTTTTCTGCAACTATGCCTGCAGCAATTCAAAAATTATCTCAAAAATATTTACAAAATCCGCATTTTGTAAGTGTAAACAAAGAAACATTAACAGTACCCCTGATCGAACAAAATTATTATGAAATCGTTCGTGGTCATAAAGTTGAGGCACTTTGTAGAATTTTAGATTATGAAAATTATGATTCAGTCATTGTTTTTTGTCGTACTAAGCGTGGTGTAGATGAGTTAGTGGCTAATTTGCAAATCAGAGGCTATTTTGCAGAAGGATTACATGGAGATTTAACGCAAGCGCAAAGAGATAAAACCATGAATGCTTTTAGACGGGGAGATGTTGATTTATTAGTGGCAACGGATGTTGCCGCCAGAGGTTTGGATATTGATCGGGTGAGTCATGTGATCAACTATGATATTCCTTTAGATCCTGAGGCTTATGTGCACAGAATCGGCAGAACAGGACGTGCCGGTAAGGAAGGCAAAGCTTTAACATTGATCCTTCCCCAAGAATACCCTCATTTAAGAATGATTGAAAAGTTAATTAATACTCGAATTAACATGGCAACAATCCCAACTTTTCAAGAAGTAGTTCAACAACAAAAAGGAGTAATAAAAAAAGAAATTGAAGATATTTTAGCCGAAGATAATTTACAAACTTATTATGCCTTGGTTGAAGAATTAGCGGAAAATCATGCAGCTAAAGATATTGCCGCGGCAGCGCTTAAATATGCTTTTTCTCAAAAAGATACAGAGCTTACCGATACGGATTTTTCAGGGAGTTTTGGCAATACCGGGGCAAAAGAAGGTATGGTACGACTATTTATTACGATCGGTCGTCAACAAAATATTACTGTACGGGAATTAATAAATATTATTTCGGAGGAGACAGGTATTTCGCCTAAAGCAATAGGAAATATCAGCATTTTTGATAAATTTTCTTTTGTCGAAGTACCGGAAGAAATGGGCTATCGGGTAATCTATATTTTGAATCGCCAGATGCTCAAAGGAAAAAGGATATCAGCTCAATTAGCCCGACCTAAAAATTAGGGAGTCAACTGTCGAAATAAAAATTGACAAGTGATTCCAGTTTATTTATAATATGTATATCGAACAAACGTTTTATATAGAGGAGGATTTTTTATGTCAGGAGATAAACAGAAAGCGCTGGAAATGGCTCTCTCTACAATTGAAAAACAATTCGGAAAAGGTTCAATTATGAGGTTGGGAGAAGCATCGGCTAAGTTACAGGTTGAGACTATTTCTACAGGGATTTTAACACTGGATCTTGCTTTGGGGGTAGGAGGTGTCCCTCGTGGCAGAGTTATTGAAATATATGGTCCGGAATCTTCCGGAAAAACAACAATTGCTTTACATATTATTGCAGAGGCACAGAAATCAGGAGGTGTAGCTGCATTTATTGATGCTGAACACGCTCTTGATCCGCTCTATGCAAGAAATTTAGGTGTTGACATTGATAATCTCCTGATTTCACAACCGGACACCGGTGAACAGGCTTTAGAAATTGCGGAGGCTTTAGTGAGAAGTGGTGCTATAGATGTAATAGTAGTTGATTCAGTTGCTGCTTTAGTGCCAAGAGCAGAGATTGAAGGTGAAATGGGAGATGCCCATGTAGGGCTTCAAGCACGCCTGATGTCACAAGCACTGCGTAAACTTACAGGAGCCATTAGCAAATCTAATACAATAGCCGTTTTTATTAATCAATTGCGGGAAAAGGTTGGGGTAATGTTTGGTAATCCTGAAACTACACCCGGAGGTCGTGCGTTAAAGTTTTATGCTTCTGTACGCATGGAAGTACGAAAAATAGAAACATTGAAACAAGGTAATGATATGATCGGAAGCAGGACGAGGATCAAGGTTGTAAAGAATAAAATCGCACCGCCGTTCAAACAGGCTGAGTTTGATATTATGTATGGGGAAGGCGTATCTAGGGAAGGAAGTATTATTGATCTGGCTGCAGATTTAGATATTGTTGAGAAAAGTGGTGCTTGGTACTCTTATAAGGATATTCGCTTAGGACAGGGACGTGAAAATACTAAAAAGTATTTAAAAGACAATCCTGAATTGGCAAATGAAATTGAAATGAAAATTAGGGAAACCTTTGTTAATAAAGATGAATAAAAATCCACTTACTTTAGCCCTTAAAAAATTATCAGTTCGGGCTTATAGTGAAAAAGAATTAGAAAACTTTTTAGTTAAGTATGGTTTTAGCCGGGAACAAATTAAAGAAGTGCTTGCTCAGTTATTATCTTGGGGATATTTAAATGATCAAAGGTATGCTGCTAATTTAATTAATCATTATACTAATTATAAACAGTATGGCTATTTTTTCCTTTATAAAAAGCTTCAGGAAAAAGGTATTCCTGAGCAAATAATTATCTCAGTTTTGACAGATTATGACCAACAAGAAGAACTTGAACGAGCGCGTCGTCTGGCAGAAAAGTATCTAGCGAACAAAGTTAAGCAAAAATCAGCAGAACAATTAAAAAATATGTTAGCACGTCATTTATCGCGCAAAGGTTTTTTATCTGCAAATATTATGACAATTATAAATGAAAATTTTACATATTAAATTATTTCATTAGTTGTTGATTGCTTGACAGCAAGTTTATAAACAATTAGAATAAAATTGGAGAAATGCGGTTTAACTTTTTTCTGCCAATTGGGTTTTTGCATATATATTTTTTAATAATATATATATAAACTAAATTTACGCGGGTTGATAATCTATTTTTTGCTAGTCTGTACTTTTATAGGCTTATTGTCTTTTTATTGATCCGTTAAAAACGTATTGGCAGATTATATGATAACCGAATCTTCTTCGGTTATTTTTTTATTAGAGGAGGTGAACGAGATAATTGATTATTTAGTTATTGGAATTGTTGCTCTTGGTGTAGGCTATTTTGTGGGCTATATGATTAGAAAAAAAATTGCCGAGGCCAAAATAGCTTCGGCTGAAGAAGCGGCTAAAAAAATGTTGGAAGATGCCCAAAGAAATGCGGAAGCCAAGAAAAAAGAATCCATTTTGGAAGCAAAAGAAGAAGCCCATAAAATAAGGCAAGAATTAGATCGTGAAATTAGAGAACGGCGCAATGATTTACAACGATTAGAACGCCGTTTGCAACAAAAAGAAGAAACTATCGATCGAAAATATGAAGTTATTGAAAGAAAAGAAGAAAATATTCAAAACTTAGAACAGGAGTTGGAAAAGCAAAAGAAAAATGTTGCCGATTTATTACAAAGGCAAATGGATGAATTGGTGAGAATATCCAACCTATCTTTTAATCAGGCGCGTGAATTACTACTTAAACGTGTTGAAGAAGAAATAAAACATGAAACGGCTATGTTGATCAAAGAATATGAAACTCAAGCCAAGGAAGAAGGAGAAAAGAAAGCGCGCGAAATTATTTCTTTGGCGATACAACGCTGTGCAGCCGATCATGTAGTAGAATCAACAGTATCTGTAGTCCCTTTACCGAATGATGAAATGAAGGGACGAATTATTGGGCGAGAAGGACGTAATATTAGAACATTAGAAACACTTACAGGTATAGATTTAATTATTGATGATACACCTGAAGCTGTTATTTTATCTGGGTTTGACCCGATTAGAAGAGAAATCGCCCGAACTGCTTTAGAAAAATTGATTTTAGATGGACGTATCCATCCTGCCCGTATTGAAGAAATGGTAGAGAAAGCTCAAAAAGAAATTGAGCAGAAGATTAGAGAAGAAGGTGAGCAAGCTACTTTTGAAACTGGTGTTAATGGCTTGCATCCTGAATTAATTAAATTATTGGGAAGACTACAATATAGGACAAGTTATGGACAAAACGTTTTAAAACATTCTATAGAAGTTGCTCATTTAGCAGCGGTAATGGCTGCTGAATTAGATGTAGATGTTGCATTGGCAAAAAGAGCAGGGCTTTTACATGATATTGGAAAAGCCGTGGATCATGAAGTAGAAGGTCCGCACGTTGCTATTGGTGCGAATTTGGCGAAAAAGTATCGCGAATCTAATGAAGTTATTCATGCGATTGCCGCCCATCATGGAGATGAACCTTTTAAATCCATTGAAGCGGTTTTAGTGGCTTCTGCTGATGCTATATCAGCGGCACGTCCCGGAGCGAGAAGAGAAACATTAGAGGCATATATTAAACGTTTAGACAAACTAGAGGAAATTGCTAATGCATTTGAAGGTGTGGAAAAATCATTTGCTATTCAGGCCGGACGTGAAATTAGAATTATTGTTAAACCTGACAGAGTTGATGATGCTAGTGCTGTAACAATGGCTCGCGATTTAGTTAAATCAATCGAAAACAATCTTGATTATCCGGGTCAGATAAAAGTTGTTGTGATTAGAGAAACCAGAGCAGTTGATTATGCTAAATAATAAAAGCGACCCTCAAGGTCGCTTTTATATATTTTTTAAAATAAAAAGGATTTTTGTAATAAAATGAAGAAGATATAAATTCCTGTACTAAAAGCTAGAAAAGGCTGGAGTGATAAAATATGATTACTTTAAAAAAAACAGCTCTTACGGAAGATGAAAAAGATAGTATAGGTTTACTTACCTCGTTACTTGTTCGTTATCCGGAATTATGTTCAATAAATTATTATCCTTATGAAAATTCTCTGAAAATGGGTTTTATTTTACAAGGGAACATTCCCGAATCAGCTCTAAAAGAATACAGTGAAGAATTGTCTTTGTGTATCAGGACATATTTATATTTTGAAAAAAGAGATTGTCTTCAACATTTAGAGATAAATTTTGAACATGAGCCTAATTTGACTAGATTGTTAATTACCAGAGATACGAAAAGCTTAATGCCAAAGGAAATATCCTTAATGATTAATCTTTTAAAAGCTAAATTTACGAATCTTCTTATTTGCGACGAATGCAGTGTTTTTGTAGAAGAAGATCTTTTATTACAAGATGATTATATCAAATGCATGTTGGACACTTTACAAGCGCGAAAATTAAATAATGAGCTCATTGCTCTTAGAGAGGATGGGCGTGTACTTGTTTTTAAACAATAACTTTGGGAAAAAATAAGTTATAAAAAATATAGACCTTCTTAATAAAGGGAGAAAGATATGTTAAATGTTTTGATGATAGGTGATATTGTTGGTCGTCCTGGACGTAATGCGGTAAAGCAATATCTTCAGGCTAATAGAGAGCATTATGATTTTATTGTGGCCAATGGAGAGAATTCTGCAGGAGGAAAAGGCATTACTCCGGAGATAGTTTATGAGTTATACAATAATTCGGTGGATTTTATTACTTTAGGAAATCATACTTGGGATAAGAAAGAAATTTATCAATTCCTTGATCGCGAAACTAATATTATCAGACCGGCTAATTACCCTCCTGGAGCACCGGGAAAGGGTAGTGCTGTTTTAACACTACATAATAAGCTGAAAATTGGCATTATCAATCTTATGGGACGTGTTTTTTTACACGCACTGGATTGCCCCTTTCGTAAAGCTACAGAACTTGTCAAAGAAATGAGACAGGAAACTCCGATTATTCTTATTGATTTCCATGGAGAAGCGACTTCTGAGAAAATCGCTTTTGGTTGGTATATGGATGGTCAAGTGTCGGCAATTGTTGGTACACATACCCATGTACAAACGGCAGATGAACGCATACTTCCTCAGGGAACAGCATATATATCTGATATAGGGATGACCGGACCACGTAATTCGGTACTAGGTATGGAAAAAGAGGCAATTACTAAAAGGTTCCTTACTCAGTTACCAATAAGATTTGATGTGGCAAAAGGGGAAGTTCTTTTTAGTGCAGTATCGCTAAAAATCGATGAAACTACCGGTAAATGTGTACATATTGAACGTATTCAAGAGATTTATTTCGACTAAATAAACCATATTTATTATAAAATTCGCGTATTTTTTAGAATTGATGATAATTTTTTCTAAAGGAAAAAGGAATTTTTTAACTAGAGTAGAATATATAATATATTGTAAATGTAATATATAATTTGAGGGAGGTAACAAGATTGGAAGTTCTTAAAGTTTCAGCAAAATCTAGTCCAAATGCGGTTGCAGGCGCATTAGCTGGGGTTATTAGAGAAAGGGGTTGTGCAGAAATTCAGGCTATAGGTGCCGGTGCTTTAAACCAGTCGATTAAAGCAGTAGCAATTGCCAGAGGTTTTGTCGCTCCTAGTGGTATTGATTTAGTTTGTATTCCAGCTTTTACGGATATTGTTATTGATGGAGATGAAAGAACTGCAATTAAACTAATAGTTGAACCCAGATAAGCTAATAGTCGAACCCAGATAAGAAAAAAGTTATTTTTGTTGTTTTTGAGCGAGCCTGTTTAATTGAACAGGCTTTTTTATTTTAACTTAAAATGGTAATAAATTTTTTATGTAGGGGTGTGTAGGAATGATAATAGTTGACGGTCATTGCGATACTCTCCTGAAATTATTTAAAAACAAACATTCTTTCTGGGAATATAACGAAGATAGACATCTGGATTGGCTGAGATTAAAAAAAGGACAGGTTGGTCTGCAATTTATGTCCATATATATTGAACCACAGTATAAGCCTTTCGGTTCCTTGTCTCGAGTTTTGGAGGTATTAGATTATTTTCATCAGCAACAAAGAGAAGGGTATGGTTTTCCTTTAACAGTAACTTCTAAAAAGGATTTACTAGATGTAAATTCCTCTGAACCGCGGGTCTTACTGGCTATTGAAGGTGGAGAAGCTTTAGAGGGGAAACTCAGCAACTTACGAATTTTATTTAAGCTTGGTTTTCGTTCCTTGACTTTAACTTGGAATCAGCGGAATCAAATAGCAGATGGGGTTTGGGAAAAGGACACCGGAGGAGGATTAACAAATTTTGGTCGAGAAGTAGTAAAAGAAATGAATAGTCTGGGGATGCTCATAGATGTTTCCCATCTGGCTGAACGTGGGTTTTGGGAAGTTCTTTCTTTATCAACGCAACCAATTGCTGCTACTCATTCCAGTTGTTATTCTTTACATCAACATCCTCGTAATTTAACAGATGCTCAGTTGCAGGCTTTGGCAAAGAAACAAGGAATTGTAGGGATTAACTTTTATCCGCATTTTTTAGGGGAAAATCCTTATAATATTACGATAGAGGATGTACTCAGGCATCTTATTCATGCCGTGGAGGTAGCGGGTATTGACCATGTAGGCTTAGGTTCTGATTTTGATGGCATAGAGTTGACCCCACAGGGTTTGTCAGATGGAACTTATCTTCCTTGTTTAGCGAATAGATTGGCTCGGCTTGGCTGGAAAGATGAAGAGATAAAGAAAGTAATGGGAGGGAATTATCTTCGTGTTTTGCAACAAATCTTACCGGAAGAATAATGCTGATGATTATAGAACAGATTTTCCAAAAGCAGATCTTCATGTACATACAACTGCATCTGACGGAGCTTTTTCTCCCCGTGAAACTGTTAAACTGGCGTATCAAAAGGGCATCTCCTATTTAGCAATCACGGATCATGATACAACAGCGGGATTAGCTGAAGCTGCACAAGAATGTAGTAAATATGAGCTGGATTTTTTCCCCGGCATAGAATTCAGTACAGTTTATGAAGAATGTGAGTTGCATATATTGGGTTATAATTTTGATTGGACTTATAAACGAGTGCGGGAAACTGTTATTCAATTGCAAAACGCCAGGGTAAATAGAATTGAAAAAATGGTCGCTAAACTAGCCACTTTAGGAATACAGATTGACTTTAAGGAAGTTAGACAAAAAGCATCTGTTTCAAATATAGGAAGAGTTCATTTAGCTTTAGTATTAATGGATAAAGGGATTGTTGGCTCAATCGATGAAGCTTTTAACAAATATTTAAATAGAGGTTGTCCGGCATTTGTTCCCAGATATAAATTAACACCCTGCATGGCCTTGGAAATAATTCAAGAAGCACAGGGCATACCTGTATTAGCTCATCCGGGATTGTCTAATTGTGATTACCTAATCCCCTTATTAGTAGAAAAGGGGCTTCAAGGTATCGAAGTTTTTCATCCCCAACATACCAAAGCAGATGAGCTTGTTTATCTGCAAATGGCAGAGAAGTATCATTTAATGATTACGGGGGGTTCTGATTTCCATGGACATGAAGAAAAAGATCTGTCCAATTTCGGAGAAATGAAAGTTCCCTTTAATAGTTTAAAAAAATTAAAAAACCCGCAGTCAAACCCTACATTAATAATTTGAAACTTTTTGGAAAGAATATTTGCTAAGAATAAGATTAATACTAAGTAATATATTTATAGTATAGATGAAGCGTAGGATCGGGAGTGAATACTGTTGAACGCTCATGAGGAACTTGTTTTTTATAAAAAGAGGATTATCGAGTTAGAAAAACAGGTAAATCAATTGAGATTAAGCAGAAGAATATTAATGAATCTTATTGAAAAGATAGAAACAGAAAAAAGGCATCTTTTTAGTCAATTAGAAAAAGAAAAACAGCAGTTAAGATTAAACAATCAACGCTACGCAAAGTGGCTAATGCAGAATAATTATAGATTTATGGAATTACAAGCTAATTTAAAAAAACAAAGTACTTCGGAAGAGAGGATAGATTAACGAAGTAATTTATGGTATAATTCCACTAATATATTAATAACACGTATTTTTTTAATGAGGTGAAAAGATGCAAGACACGAAATTTTCGGAAATAGAATGTGGTAATTTTGATGAAAAGTTTGCTAAAGTTGGCTTAACTTTTGACGATGTCTTATTGGTTCCGGCATTTTCGGAGATACTTCCCAGGGAAGTTGACGTTAGTACAAGCCTTACTAATAAAATAAAATTAAATATTCCTATTATCAGTGCGGGTATGGATACTGTGACTGAGTCCCGTATGGCGCGAGCTATGGCCCGGGAGGGTGGTCTTGGTGTTATCCATAAAAATATGTCGATTGAGAAACAAGCTATGGAGGTAGACCGGGTTAAGCGTTCGGAACACGGGATTATTACTGACCCCGTTTATCTTAGTAAGGATCACACTATTGCGGAAGCTATGGAAATTATGGAACGTTATCATATCTCCGGTATTCCTATTACCGAAGGTACTAAACTCATAGGCATTATTACAAATAGAGATATTCGCTTTGAAACTGATTTTTCCAAAAAAATCGATGAAGTCATGACCAAAGAAAACCTGATTACCGGTCCTGCCAACACTACATTGGAGAAAGCTAAAGAGATTTTAAGCAAATATAAAATTGAAAAGTTACCTTTGGTTGATGAAAATTTCAATCTTAAAGGCTTAATCACAATAAAAGATATAGAAAAAGGTATTAAATATCCTAATTCAGCTAAAGATGCCAACAGTCGTTTATTAGTAGCAGCCGCAGTTGGTGTAAGTGCTGATACATTTGAACGTGTACAAGCCTTGGTTGAAGCAAAAGTAGATGTGATTGTGGTTGATACTGCTCATGGACATTCTTTAGGGGTACTTCAAACTGTAGAAAGAATACGTAATCTTTATCCTGAATTACAAATAATAGCCGGGAATGTGGCCACGGCTGAAGGTACACGTGACCTGATTAAAGCGGGAGTTGATGCTGTCAAAGTAGGTATTGGTCCGGGTTCAATCTGCACTACTCGTGTCGTCGCCGGGATTGGTGTTCCGCAGTTGTCAGCAATCTATGAATGTGCTAAAGAAGCGGCAAAAACCGGTACTCCTATAATTGCCGATGGTGGAATTAAGTATTCCGGGGATATTGTTAAAGCATTGGCAGCAGGGGCGAGTGTAGTGATGATTGGTGGCCTTTTGGCCGGTACCGAAGAAAGCCCCGGTGATGTAGAGATTTATCAAGGTAGAAGTTATAAAGTATATCGAGGTATGGGTTCGCTCAGTGCCATGAAAGAAGGGTCAAGCGACCGCTACTTCCAGGAGAATGTAAAAAAATTAGTTCCGGAAGGCGTAGAAGGTCGTGTGCCTTATAAGGGTTCTGTCGCAGATACCATTTATCAGCTGATTGGTGGTTTAAGAGCAGGAATGGGTTATACCGGTTGTAAGAATATTGAAGAACTATTCACCAAAGCACGGTTCATTAGACAGACATCTGCAGGTTTGAGAGAAAGCCATCCTCATGATATTCAAATTACTAAAGAATCACCTAATTACACTTCATAAAGGATAGTCATTCATATGATAATTAGGTATTTAAGTAATATCAATACTTGGTCAAGTTTGATTTTGACCAAGTATTTTTTTATAATATCTTTTCCCCTTTACGAATAAACATTAATAAACTAAGAATAGGGGAGGAGATTATTATTTCTGTAATCTTTCTTTCAAAGAATAAATTGTCGCGTTTCCTTCTAATTATGGTTATAGTCACTGCCATCCTGACAATCTTTCCAATTCCCTTAAAAAATATGGCTGTAGAGGTAGTCAGCGTTATCTCCGGTGTAAGGTTAGTACCCATTTATGCTGTTGATACACAGGAAAAGAAAATAGCCCTTTCATTTGATGCAACCTGGGGAAACACGCGTACACCGCAGATTCTGCAAATTCTTGATGACCATCAAGTTAAGACGACCTTTTTTCTAACGAATATTTGGCTTAAACAATATCCGGAGCTTGCGCAGGAAATAAGTGAGAGGGGACATGAAATTGGTTTACATACCGCCAATCACCCTAAGTTAACTGATTTGGACGAAGAAAAAATCAAACAGGAGCTTTTAGACAATGCGCAGATGGTGACCGAGATTACCGGACAAAAACCGATTCTCTTTCGTCCTCCATTCGGCGCCTACAATAATCTGGTTATCAATACAGCAACGGATCTGAATTTAGTTACAATCCAGTGGAGTGTTGATTCCTTGGATTGGCAGAATCTTTCAGCTGATGCCATGTATCAGCGGATTACCAAAAGAATACATCCGGGAGCGATTGTTCTTTTCCACAATGATGGAGAGAACACCCCCGAGGCTTTAAAACGGTTATTGGTTTACTTTAAAGAAGAAGGTTATAAAGTTGTACCTATTTCTGAGCTGATTTATAAAGATAATTATTATATCGATAATAACGGATTTCAGAAGAAGGTGAAGAAGGAGGAAATTTAGGAGCTTTTGGTATCTCTAAAAATCAATATGCAACCCATAAAACGCTTCGCACTACTACGAAGCGTTTTATATGATAAATTATCATATAATTTGAAAAATTTAACAAAGTAATATAGAATAAAAACAGAGGTATTTTCCTCGATATAAGTAATGAGAAAAGTATATAATATAGATGCTGCAGGATAAATAATACAAAGGAGTGATAGTAGTCATATGGATAAGTTTATTTTAACAGAGGATGAAACAGTATTTATGGTAGTTGATATTCAGGAGCGAATAGTACCGGCAATGCTGGAGGGACAAACAGTAATTCATAATACCAACATTTTATTAACTCTTTGTAACAAACTAAACATTCCTTTAATTGTTACGGAACAATATCCTAAAGGGCTGGGAAAAACCGTTTCAGAAGTTAGTGACAATTTAGGAGATATAGCAGTATATGAAAAGATAACCTATACCGGCTACACTGATGATGTGAAAAATGTCTTAAAGAAACTGGGAAAAAAGAAGGTCATAATTGCAGGAATGGAAACTCACGTTTGTGTCCTGCAAACCACAAGAGATTTATTAGCTGATGGCTACCAAGTATTTGTCTTAGGCGATGCTGTCTGCTCACGCACTAAGGAAAATTACCAAAACGGTCTAGCACTAATGTCAGCAATGGGAGCAGTGGTGACTAATACCGAAACTGTAGTATTTGATATCTTAAAGCAAGCAGGAACTCCTTTGTTTAAGGAAATGTCCAAGCTTGTTAAATAAGCATTTATATTATAATGCAGGGTTTGCAAAAACAACCATGAAAGGCGGAATTTGAGAGATGAAAAGAAGATTGCCCTATTTGGTTTTAATTTTGGTATTAGTAATGACAATACTAGCGGCGGCTTATGGGTCCCAGACCGGAAATAAAGTGAGTGTGACGCTGCCTGAGTTTAAGGTAACACTCAATGGGGAAGAGGTTAATAACAGCTATAGTAAATATCCTTTGCTCGTTTATAAGGGCATTACCTATTTTCCCATGACTTATCATGACTGCCGGTTTCTAGGTCTGGAATCATACTGGCGGGGAAACACGGAAGGTCTGTTTATAGAAGCCACCGATGTAACTGTCGCCTATCAACCATACCGATCATCAGTTAAAAATAAGCGCTATCAAACAGCGGTAATACCTGGCTTTCCTATTATGGTCAATGGAAAAGCTGTTGATAATCAAAAGGAAGAATACCCTTTGCTTGCTTTTCGTGAGATCACCTATTTCCCCATGACCTGGAATTTCGGTGTCAATGAATTTCGCTGGGATTATTCCTTTGACGGCCAAAACGGCTTGGTGATCGATTCGGATAATATTAAGATGATACAGAAAAATCTGCCAACAAACCGGGCCAGAAATGCTGACGGCACCCTGAAAAACAATGTGGCAGTTACCAATACTTTTGTTTATTACGAAGATACTATGGGGCAGATTATTCAGGCCCCATTAGCCGACACTTCCAGGACAAAAGCAGTATATCAGCTTCCGGCATTGATCTACGGGTGGCAGGATGTGGACGGGAAAACCTTTGTTTATGCCAGCCTTTACGCTGAAGACGGCCAGATGTTTTTAGCCTACCACCAGGGCGGAGCTATCATGGGAACCGATTATCTGATCAGGCTTAATGATGATGGTACCACCACTCTGCTCAATGACACCAGATATAATATCAAAAATTTTGGGGACATAAGCATTAAATATTGGGCGGGGCCAGCTCCTGGTCCCGGAAATCTTTTTATTCAAGGTAAAGATGTTGAATGGCATCCCCTGGGGAATCAGGACCTGCTTTACGGCTGGGCTTGGAGAGTGAGAGAAGATCAGAGCAGAGGAGGCGGTTCTTCAAAGGATGTATATTTAGTCGGTGATGACCTTTATATCCTGGGCTTTGATATCATGGCTGAGGCTGAAAACACAAGCACCACCGGGATATATACTACCGGGATATATAAAGTGAACATCAATACCAATGAAACCGTGCGCATTAGTGAAAGGGAGGTAACAGCCTTTCAAATCGAAGGGGAGCACCTCTATTATGCAAGTGAAGGCGGTATTTATCGCTATTCCTTGCGTGACGGTACCGAGGAATTACTTAAAGAGTTGGCAAAGGCGCCAAATAAAATAGGAAGGTTTTCGGTATTAAACGGTAATGTCTATTGGCAGGACGGGCTGGATCAGAACCTCTATAACCTGAAAGGAGAAAACTTGAACTCCGGCGCCGAACTTGATGGGATGAAGCTCTGCGGAGATAATGAAGAATATCTGGTTTGTACTTTTAAAGAAACTCCCCCTTCCAAATACCGGCTCATGGTGTTTGACAGGAAGGGTGATGTTGTTTTTAAAACATCGGATAAGGCCTATTCACCCTATATTTATATAACCGGGAAAATGCTGTATTTTTATAACACTACTTCCGAAACTGTCTGTATAGGAGAGCTTGATGAACATCCTGAAACTAAACCGCAATCACTAGCAGGGCATATTGTCATTGCAGGTGATACTCTCTATTTTGATCAGGTTGAAATTGTGAGACGGGAAGACAAAGAAAGGGTATCAGAGCTTGGTTTAAAGGACATTGATATGCCAAGTGGCTATATAATTATTAACGAAAACAAAGAAGAGACGGTCTTTGAACTGACAGGCGAGGTCAAATATATTTTTACCGATATGGACCTTTATTTTGTAAAAGAATCTGATAGTGACAGACTCTATACTACAACCCAAAAAGCTGAATTCTTAAAACACTTGGGGAAATTAAATGATTTTCCACTTTCGCAACAGACGATACCTTACTTTATTGAAGTGCAGAACGGAAAAGTTATTAGTATTACGGAGAAATTTGGGTATACAATTTAGCCAGACTGACGAAGTTGATTTTATAGGTAAACAAATGGTAATAATATAAGCAATAGTAATATTACCAATAAGGAGCTGCACAGATGGTAGAACAACAAACGATTGAAAAACTAAATGAATTGCTAAAGGGCGAACGTATGGCTATTCAAGTTTATGACAGAACCAAGAAATTGCAACAGGATACACAAGTGGCAAACATGTTAAATACCTTTGAATCTGACCATAAGAAACATGCCGAAATGTTATCTGAAAGAATTAGAGAATTAGGTGGAGACCCAGAGGTTACGACAGGTTTTCCAGGAATGATGGCTGATATAATGTCGGTTATTAATTCTATCCGAGGACCCCATCAATTGTTAGAACAAGTATATGATGGTGAGGACAAAGGAATTCATGCTTATGAAGAACGTTTGAACCAATTGGACCGAGACAGTCAAGTAATAATTAGACAAATTATGAATGAAGATCATGAGCATTTAAAGTGGTTTAAGGTAAGAATGGAAAAGGAAAAGAGTGAAAAACACTAAGCATAAAGCAATTTATTTAGCATTCATGAGGTTAAAAAGGATGAAGAGATTAACCGGTATGCAATGGTTGCAAAAGTTAAAATGGAGGACGGTTACAGATGCGGAGTAGTATTCAAGGTTTAATCCCCTATGATCCGGGGATGACCATAGAACAGTTAGAACAAAAGGTTGGCAAAAAAATAATTAAGCTATCTGCTAATGAAAGCCTGTGGGGACCGTCGCCGATAGTAGAAGAAGCGTTACAAGAAGGTTTAACTCAGTTACGGCTATATCCCGATGGGGCGGCTCAAGCATTAAAAAAGACCCTTGGTAAACTTTGGGCATTGCCTGTGGAAAGCTTCTGCCTGGGTAATGGGGCAGATGAGGTTATACAAATGTTAGCTATTGCTTTTTTAGACCCGGGAGAGGAGGTAGTTGTCCCCTCACCTACTTTTAGTTCCTATACTTCTTCGGTAACCATTGTCGGTGGCAAGGTAACGTTTGTCCCGCAAAAGGAATTAATATTTAAATTGGAGGAAATAGCTGCTTATATTCATCCCGGCGTAAAAATGGTATTCTTATGTAATCCTAATAATCCCACAGGAACATTTTTTAGTCATACCAACCTTGAGTTGTTTTTGCAGAAAGTGCCACCGAAAACTTTAGTTGTTTTAACTGAATGGGCAAAAAATAATTAATTTTTTTGTCCCAAAGTGGGGTACTTTTCAATTAAAATGTGGGGTACTTTTCACTTGACAAATACACTAGTCTAAAATAGTATAAGTGAGGGAAAGAAACGGAGAAACGGTACAGCATCTTTTCATGGACTGGGGAAGGGGTACGTTTCCTCGAAAAGGTGCTTCGTTTTATGCGAAGCACCTTTTGCTTGCAAAAAAATGTCGGCAATTGAAGTATTTGTCAGGATACAGTATAATATTGTTAGAAATTGAAATATTAGAACAAATACTTTGAGAGGGGAGGGGTATCCTTGAAGAGAAAGTTGGGAATTATCTTATACTTGCTTTTAGCCGTTGTTATTGGGGTTTTGTGTTCTTTTGCCTTTTTTGCTTTTAGTATTTATCTTTATGGTTTCAGTATTTTTATGCTTGACCTTTTTTCTCCTAATATACCGTTGGCAATATTTATCGGAATAGCAACGGTAGCCGGTGTGGCAATCTATCTTTTTATAGGAAAGAGGTTTATTAAGAATGGGCGGATTGTTGCGTTAGCATTGGTGTTAATTTTAGTAACAGCTTGTCTATATCCATACGTAATGGATTTAAAAAGTGAGATAGGGGAGAAAAATGCTCAAAAATATGCGGCTACTCATGAAAGCCCAAAGGTTACTCAAGCTAATCAGGATTTAATGGAATCAAAATTACCTTTTTCTTTGGATTTAGAAAATAGTCATTATGATACTTTGTATTATGAACGTCGCAATAAATATAATTATTTGCGCTTATATTTAGAGAAAACTAATGAGGGGAATCTTACTGTAGATGAAGTGGAACAGCTTTTGAATTTATTACCTAAAAAACAGGAGGGGCGAATTGTAATTAAACACGGGGCAGGGGAAACTGTTTTAAAGTTCAAGAATGACCCTAAAGCACAAGGTTTGGAGGACAAAATAGGGAGAACAGATTTTCTAAAGATTTATGCTTCTAGTGAGGAAAGTGCGGTGGTTAACCAATTTAACGAGATTTTAAGCAAGTCTAACTTACCCTATCTGTTGGATTTAAAAGGCAGTCATTATGCTACTTTATATTATCAGGATCGCTTGCGGGTTTTCCTTAAAAAAACTAATGGGGAAGGTCTGACATTAGAAGAAATTGAACAATTGGCTAATTTATTACCTGAGGGGTCAAATGGTTATTTCGTCCAAATAGCATATAAAGAGTTACTGCCTGAGAATACGGAAGATGAGCAAAAAGAAAATACAATCACCATCTTTTTCGATGAAAACAAAAAATGCACAGAATGTTACGGTGATGATCGGCCTTTTTGCAAGTTTGTCAAGTTGTTGGGATGTTTAAGTCAAAAAAAGGAGGATAATATTTATGAATTTATTGACATTGATGCAGACGGTATACCGGAAGTAGTAGTTAAAAGACAAACTGTCTTTTCCTATTCGCAAGAAAAACATGATCAAAATATGCGCATCTATAGATATCAAAATAAGAAAGATGAATATTCACTTATCTTTGAGCAAAGTTTATTTGGGGATGAGCTCGTCTATTTTATAGAACCCGATTATACCGACATTCATGGGATTACGACTCCCTATACGTATAAAAATAGCTATGAGTTTGTGCCGAATAAAGAAAATCCTCATTTATTGGACCTCGTGTTCAAGATTGAAACCCAACCTCCGGAATTGTGGGGAAAATGGGAAAAAGAAGGTTATGATTTATTTTATGAACCGGTAAAAGACACAGTAGTTTTTTCTTTTAATGGTAGCGAATATGTACCCAATAAAGAAGTTTATAATTATAAACAGCCGGAGAAAACCAACACGAAAAAATACACTAAAAATTATACTAAAATTGATTATGAGCATATACCTAACTTAGAGACTGATACTTTAAAGAATTTATTGGCTAATCTCTTTACCAATCAAGAGAAGGATCACCCTTATGTTTTAATCAACAGAATGACGATCGAAGATGTTAAGCCTCTGGATATTTTTTCAAATGGAAAATTTAAAAAGGCTTATTTAATCCATGGCATTATTTATTGTAATCTTGACGAACAATATGGTACTCATCTGGTTGCCGTATTAGAGGAAAAGACAGATTTTGAAAATAATAAAAAAGACTACAAGTTAGTATTTAATTGTGAGAACTATAAAGTGAGTTGCGAATTAATTGATATTGATACAGACGGTGGACAAGAAATATTAATCAGAGATGAAGGTTTTGGTTCGCCTGCTTTCGGTCCTTATTACAAGGATATGAAAATCTATCAGTATCAAGAGAATCAGTTTTTATGTATTTTTGATGAAGGATTATATTGGGAAGATTATGATGGACTTGGTAAATCTAATCTGGGCAAGCCTAATTATAATTTTTATCAGAATAGCTATAAGTTTGTGCCAAACAAAGAAAGTTCTCATTTGTTGGACATCGTTTTTAACATCGAATCGCAACCTCAAGAATTATTAAAAGGTTGGGTTAAAGATTTCAAACCACTATATGAATCTGTAAAGGATACTGTAACCTTTACCTTTAATGGTGAGAAATATGAGCCTAACAAAGACTTTTACGACTACAGAAATCCTAAAGCGATAGATAATTAAAAAATAAAGGGGGGGATGGTTATGTTTTGTCCAAAATGCAGTCGTCAATATCAGGAGGGTGAGCAAGAATGTATCGAATGCGAAGTTCCTCTCATGGAAGAAATATATAGGGAACCATCTAAATTTGGACTATGTATTTTTTTAAATATTTTAAGTGTAATGTGTCTGGTGTTTAGCATAATAATGGCGCAAGTTTGTGACAGTCTGGTAATATGCTACCTATTTTTTGTTGTTTTTGGGGCTATAGTTTTTGCATATTTTCTACATAATGATTGTGAAAGTTTATTTGTTTTACCTTTAGCTTGGGGACTAAATATTTTATATGTAGTTATTATTTTTCTTCTTGATCAAGTAGGTTTTATTTTTATTGGGTTTGGTGTGTCTATTGGGCTTTTATACTCAGCTATTTATTTTATACTGCCTAATATAATTTATTCCCTACTACTTGCGGTAATTTATTGGAGAATAAGAAAGAAGCGCAATAAAAAAATAGAATTGAATCAGTAAGTATACTGATTATCAACGTCTTTTATAGGCATGTTTATATACTTCATGGTTTTTTCTAGAACCAATTGACCAAATAATCGCTATAAGTAAAAAAGGCGCTTCATAATTATTAAGAAGTGCCTTTTGAATGGGAGAAATAATTATTTAAGCTAGTGTAAAATTACTGTAGGAAAAAAATAAAGAGAGTAGTCCCTGTATGTTATGATTAAGTCGTCAAAAACACAATCAAACTATACAAAGAAAGGACTACTCTCATGAACATTATACAGGAATCACTAGAATTAATCATCAAAGGTTACGAAAAAAATTTGCAGCAGGCCTTAGAAGGCAAGCTAAGTCTAAGTGAATTTACCAAAAATTTGGAGCAGGTACTACATAGGGCAGGCACTACGATGATAGGAGAAGCCTTAGAAACACTGGATAAAGCCGTAAAAGAAAGTAAAGATAGAAAGAAAAGTTGGCATGTTGAACGAAATAACGAAATCAACTCAGTAGCTACCACCATGGGTCTTGTTACCTATCGAAGGACATATTATACCCACAAAAAAACCAAAGAATATGCTTTTTTATCAGATGAATTAGTAGGTATAGAACCCCATCAGAGAAAGGATCTAAATGTGGGCGCATTGCTTGTAGCAAATGCTACCCACAGCTCATACCAACAAGCAGCAGAACAGGCATCATTCACCGGCATTAACAGTAAAACGACAGTTATGAACGAAATTCGGAAGCTAGGAGCCATTCCTAATGAAGCAGTGGTAATAAAGAATACCAAGCGGGATGTACCTGTAATTTACATCGAAGCCGATGAAGACCATGTATCCCAACAAAATGGGAAATCATCCATAGTAAAAATGATCTATGTTCATGAGGGAAAGCAAGCAGTTTCTAAGAACCGTAACAAGCTCTTAAATGTCCGTTACTTTACCGCAGCCAATCAAAGCAGTGAAGAACTTTGGTTAGATGTAGCAAGGTATATAGACGAGGCCTACAACAGCGAGGCAATCATCAAGGTAATAATTTCAGGAGATGGAGCATCCTGGATTAAAGAAGGCTTAAACTGGATAGAAAAATCAGTATATATCCTTGATAAATTCCACTTAGCAAAAAGTGTTAGAATATCTACAGCTCATATGGATTATGCTCGGGAACCTCTGTGGCATTACATAAACAAGGGGATGAAAAGGGCAACTGTAGACCTACTCGATATTATAATAAGAACCACAGAAAACGAGAATAAACGCCAAGAAGTGCAAAAGGTCAAGAAATACATCCTGAACAATTGGGGTGCAATTCAACGTCAAAAGAGCAAATACAATATTGGTTGCAGTGCAGAGGGTCACATAAGTCATGTTCTATCTGATAGACTCAGCTCTAGACCTAAGGGCTGGTCAAAAGACGGGATGGAACAAATGGCAAGGCTCCGAATCTTCGATTTTAATGGCGGGAATATATGCGAATACATGATGGAGCACAAGGAAGCACAGGTCCAAGAAAAGCGTATCATCAAGTTAGATAATCGTGTTGTAAAGAAACATCTAAAGTCTAGCCATGAAACATTGGATAATCTAACGGCTTTAAACATTGGCAAAAAGAATTGGACCTCAATGTTGATGAAGTCTGTGCGGGGACTATGATTGTGATAACTATGGGGAAAATCTATTTTCTTTTTTCCTACAGTAAGTTGACACTATCATTATTTAATAAGTTATTGCATAGTTATATTGGTTATTATACAATAAAAATAACCAATATAACTTGAGAGGTGTTTTATATGGCGACAAAGGTTAAAAATGTTACCTTTTCATTACCAATTGATTTAATGGAAAAGTATAAGATTTACGCCAAAAATAATTATATACCTTCAGTAAGTGCCGGAGTAAGAGAGGCGCTAGAAGAATATTCAGTGAAGATAGAAAAAGAAAAATTAAAAAGGGAAATGATGAAAGTAGCAAAAGATCCGTTGTTTATGCAAGATTTAGAAGAAAGCATGTGTGCTTTTAAAGCCTCCGATCTAGAAACGGCAAGGGGAGAGAGAGAATGGTAGATTACCAATGGGGAATTTTCTGGGCAGACCTTACGCTCACGAAAGGGTCTGAACAAGCCGGGATAAGACCAGTCCTTGTTGTATCAGCAGAAGAAGTTAATCAAGCATTACCGATAGTAACTATATTATCGCTCACTTCAATAAAAAAGGGTAGAAAAGTTTATCCCATTGAGGTATTACTAAGTTCAAAGGTAACAGGATTGCCTAAAGATTCAATAGCTATGGCCCATCAGATTAGAGCAATTGCTAAAGAACGACTGGGGGAGAAATGTGGCAGTATTAATACAGATGAAATGAAAGAACAGATAAGAACAGCAATAAAGATATATCTAGATCTGTGAATATTTAGAGACGTATTTTTATGCTATAAGCGAATAATGTGGCAACAGAGTGGATGTGCTAAAAAATAGACACACCTGAGAGGGACATCGGGGAAGAAATATGATAAAATCAAAGCAAAAAGCAGGGGGATATCTTACAGATGCGTGATAGTATTCAAAATTTAGTTCCTTATGATGCGGGAATGACACATGAGCAGTTAGAACAAGAGGTTGGTAAAACAATTATCAAGCTATCGGCCAATGAAAGTCTGTGGGGACCGGCCCCGTCAGCAAGAAATGCGTTACAGAACGGCCTTAATCAGCTAAAATTTTATCCAGACGGAGCAGCACAGGAATTAAAAAAAGCCCTCAGTATACTTTGGGCATTGCCGGTGGAAAACTTCTGCCTGGGTAATGGGGCAGATGAGGTTATTCAGATGTTAGCAACCGCTTTTTTAAATCCGGGGGATGAGGTAGTAATTCCCACACCTACCTTTAGTTCTTACGCTTCATCGGTAACCATAAACGGCGGTAAGGTAACCTTTGTTCCGCAAAAGGAATTAGTGTTAAATTTGGAGGAAATAGCTGCATCTCTTCATCCTCATATGAAAATGGTATTCTTATGTAATCCCAATAATCCCACCGGCACCTTTTTTAGTCATACAGATTTTGAGCAATTTTTGCAGAAAGTGCCACCGGAAATTTTGGTAGTTTTAGATGAAGCTTATTGTCAATATGCAACAGAGCCAAACTTTCCACGTTCTTCGGAGTTATTGAGGAAATATGCTAATTTAATTATCCTGCGTACCTTTTCTAAGGTCTATAGCTTAGCTGCCCTCCGAATTGGTTATGCGGTAGCTGGAACAGAAGTGATCAGAGAGCTGGAAAAAATTCGTCAACCTTATAATGTCAATACTCTAGCACAGATTGCGGCAACAGCGGCTTTGCAGGATGAGCAATATACACAGAAAGTAATTAAAGAAACAGTTCAGGAAAGAGAGTGGCTGACGAAAGAATTAAGACAGAGAGGACTAATGGTACTTCCTTCTCAAGCAAACTTTCTTCTCGTAAAGGTAAATAATGCTGCTGTAGTTTGTGAAAAGCTTTTGCAAGAAGGGATTCTCGTGCGTAATACAGCATCTTTTGGTTTACCGGAATGGCTTAGAGTTACTATTGGGCCACATCAGTATATGGAACAGTTTGTGAAGAGTCTAGATACAGTTTTGTCAGACTAAGCTAACGCCAGCTTTTGTAATAATTGTTCATCTTCGAAAGCTTTGCCGATGCCGTTTACGACACAGGTTAAGGGCTCTTCTGCGATGTTTACGGGGATGTTACAGGCTGAGGATAATAAGGTATCAATATTTTTCAAAAGTGCAGTACCGCCGGTTAAGGTGATACCTGTTTGCATAATATCGGCGGCTAATTCGGGAGGAGTTTTTTCTAAAGTGGAATGAATTCCTTCAATGATTGAATACAGAGGTTCAGTAATGACCTCTGTTATTTCTTTTGCACCAATCTCAACAGCATTAGGTAAACCTGTTGCCAGATCCCGACCTTTAATGAGATATTTTACATCGTGAGGAGGATCAGTGGCATATCCTATTTCTTTTTTAATTTTTTCTGCTGTTTGTTCACCGATTTCCATATTAGTAATTTTTTTAATTCCTCTACTAATAGCTTCATTGAGAGCATCTCCACCTAAACGGATGGATTTACCTACAACAATACCACCCAGCGAGATAACGGCGACTTCTGATGTTCCTCCACCAATATTGATAATCATACTGCCCTGCGGCTCATTGACAGGTAAACCGGCACCTATAGCAGCTGCTATAGGTTCACTAATTAAATAGGCATCTTGAGTACCTGATTGTTTGGCAGCTTCTCTAACTGATCTTTTTTCCACATCAGTTATCCCCATAGGTACACTGATAAAAGCTTTAGGTTTGGTCAGGTTCAGACCTTTAAGTGCTTTAGAAATAAAATATTTGAGCATTATTTTGGTGGTGTTATAGTCTGCAATTACCCCATTTTTTAGAGACCTAATTATGCGAATATTTTTAGGAGTACGACCCACCATTTCATAGGCTTCATTTCCTACAGCAAAAATTTCGTTGGTTATAGTATTAAAAGCAACTATGGATGGTTCATTTGTAATGACACCTTTGCCTTTGATAAAAACAAGAACATTAGCTGTACCTAAGTCTATTCCGATAGCTTTATTAAGATGTAAATTAAAGGAGGAAAAATTCGTTTTTTTTGCCATAAAAATGCCTCTTTCTAAGATAGTTTTTCTATCATTAGTATTGTTAAACTTACGAAAAAAAATCATTGCATAAGCTATAAAAATATGGTTAAATGATTTCGTCACATAAAATATTCGTAAAAATATTCATAAAGGTGGTGGTATTAAATGCTCAATCAAACATTTAATCAAAGTCGGTTACCAATTTATAATGCTTTAAAAAATTATTCCTTGGACGGTACCACCTCTTTTCATGTACCAGGTCATAAGCAAGGTAAAGGTAATCCAGAATTAGAAAAGTTATTAGGAGCAGATTGTTTAAAAATTGATTTGACCTGTATGGAGGATTTGGATAATATTTGTAATCCTGTAAGTGTGATAAAGGAAGCACAAGATTTGGCCGCTCAGCTTTATGGGGCGGATAATGCCTATTTTTTAGTAAATGGAACTACCTATGGTATTCAAGCGATGATAATGAGTGTTTGTGAACCCGGTGATAAGATCATTATCCCGCGTAATGCTCATAAATCTGCTATTGGCGGTATTATTCTCAGTGGTGCTGAACCCATCTACATTGAACCGGAAATAGATGATTTTTTGGGTATTGCCATGGGAGTAACCCCGGAAACAGTTGCCAAAGCTTTGAAAAAACACCCTGAGGCTAAAGCTGTCTTTTTAATTAATCCGACCTATTATGGGATTGCTTCTGAGTTACAAACTATTGTTAATCTTGCTCATGCTTTTGGAAAACCGGTTTTAGTGGATGAAGCGCATGGTGCTCACTTGAAATTTGATTCCCGTTTACCTGTCTCAGCTATGGAAGCCGGAGCAGACTTGT
Source organism: Clostridiales bacterium DTU073 (assembly GCA_001512665.1). Taxonomy (GTDB): domain Bacteria; phylum Bacillota; class Peptococcia; order DRI-13; family DTU073; genus DTU073. The sequence goes on along the minus strand of LFSF01000038.1, from coordinate 130,600 downwards.
CCGCAAGCAGTACACATAAGCTTGGCGGTTCGTTAACTCAAAGTTCTATGTTGCTTCATCAGGGAGATTTAGTTAATCCTCAAAAAGTAAAGGCGGTGCTAAACTTAACTCAGACAACCAGTCCTTCATATATTCTTCTGGCCTCTTTGGATATTGCTCGTAAACAGTTGGCAGAAAAGGGCGAGAAGCTTATTAGCGAAATTTATGATTTGTCTTTGTGGGCTCGTGAAGAATTAAATAAAATTGACGGGTTATACGTTATGGGGGAAGAGGTTTTGCAGCAACCGGGATGTTACGCCTTTGACCCCACTAAAATCGTGGTTAATGTAAAAGCCTTAGGCCTTTCCGGTTTTGAAGTGGAAAAAATTCTTCGCAAGAAATATCAGATCCAAGTAGAGCTCTCTGACCTCTTTAATGTTTTATCATTGGTTAGTTTAGGTGATGACCGCCAGAGTCTTACGAAACTGATTAATGCGTTTAGAGAAATTGCAAATGAAAGAAAAGTAAAGAATGTCTTCAAATATTTTATTCCCTTGCCGGAAATACCGGAAATGGTTATTTCTCCGCGGGCGGCATTTTATGCTGAAGTTAAAACTATTCCTCTTAATGAGTCAGAAGGAGAAATTAGTGCAGAATCAATTATGGCTTATCCTCCCGGTATTCCCATTCTTTGTCCGGGAGAAAGGATTACTCGTGAAATCATCGATTATGTCAATATCTTGAGGAAAGAAAATGCGGAACTGCAAGGGACAGAAGATCCAGAAGTAAAAGAGATTAAAGTATTGTGCAAAGATATAGCATATGTTGAAAAGACAGACATAGCAAATTCAAGTTCACATATTCAAGCAATATAAGTTTTGCAAAATAAGTAAGTAAGTAAAAAGAAAGTGCCAAATTGCTAGGCACTTTCCTTATTTTGCTTGTAAAATACCTAAGACTTCATATTCCTGATAACCGACTTGACCTGTGATTGGTAATGAATATTTTTTTTGCAGTTCTTTTACGGCTTTTTCTGTACCGGGTCCGAAAATCCCATCGGGCTTTCCGGTGTATAATCCTTTGCGCCATAGTTTTTCTTGAACCATGGTTACAGCGGAACATTTATCTCCTACATTTAATCGTTGTAATCCTCCTGCCATATAACCTATGGGATTGCCGATGACAATTACGGGTGTACCGTTTTTGACCCAAGGATAAATAGTTTCCACATCTTTATTAAACATGCGAAAACAGCCGTGACTGGCCATTGTTCCAATAGACCATGGTTTATTAGTGCCATGAATCCCATAAACTCCCCAAGGAACATTAAGACCTAGCCAACGTGTACCAAAACCGGTACCCCAATGAGCACCTTTATTAATGATTTTCCAATTACCAATAGGGGAAGGAGTTTTGGCTTTACCGATAGCAACAGGGAATTGAGCGTAAGGTTTTTGATCATTGAGCACGGTAAGTGTTCGACGAAAGGTATCAATAACGATGCAAATATCTCCGGTAGGTGCTGACAGTTTATTTCTAGATACTTTCATTTCAGCAGCTTCGGCTAGTTTCAGCCAAACATGATATTTAACTTTACCGTCTGTGGCTAAGCCCATACTTTTTTGAAAGGCATTAACAGCTTTAGTAGTATGTTCATCATAAATTCCGGTGATATCGCCTTGATAATATCCTAAGTCATAAAGTACCTGCTGTAATTCTTGCACAGCTGATTCATGATTATGAGGTGCATTCTGGTATAAATCGGGGAAATCTTCATGATTACTACACAGACAGTTATCCGGATGTTTTTTTGCTTCTATTCCGTATGTTGCCGGATGCGTACTGTAGATGAGGGAGAAAAAGAAAAGGAAAAAGAAAAAAACAAATGTTATCCGCTTCAAGATAATCTTAAAGATCTTTTATCCTCCTTTCTTAAATAAATGTTCTTTACTTGATTTTGAAAAACACTGTATTGTTATTTTTCATATAGTGTAATAACAGCTTTCCATAAGAGAGGGGGAACGTTGAATGAGCTTAGGACTGGTCCTTTCAGGTGGTGGTGTGCGCGGATGTGCTCATATCGGCGTTTTACAAGCTTTACATGAAGCAAAGATTAAGCCTGCTTTTATTTCCGGTACAAGTGCCGGTTCTATTGTTGCCGGTTTGTATGCGTATGGATATACTCCTCAAGAGCTTAGGTTAATTGGTAAACAAATCAGTAAAAAACAATTTGATGTTGATTTTATGGGGATATTTTCATCTTTAATTAATATTTTGTTTTCCGGGAAGCCAACAACCAGCGGATTGATTCAAGGTGATTATTTTGAACGTTATCTATATAATTTAACTAAAGGTATTAAAATAAATAAGATTAAAATGCCTTTAGCAATAACCGCTGTGGATATTAATAATACAAATATTGTGGTGTTTACTTCCTTACCAAATCGTTTGTTAATGAGAAACGATTATGTTTTTCTTCATGATGTGACTTTATCTGAAGCTATTAGAGCTAGTATTTCTCTCCCCGGTATTTTTAAGCCTAAAATAATAAAAAGGATGAGGTTAGTAGATGGTGGGGTAAGGGCTAATTTACCTGTGGAAATTACCCGGATGATGGGAGCAAAAAAGGTAGTTGCGGTAAATCTGAGTTATAGCGGTAAACCTGTACCTTATGTTGATAATATTTTGGAAATTGCTCTTCAGTCTATTGATTTAATGGTTTATCAGATTACCAGGCCGAGTATTGCTTCTGCAGACTTAATTATTTCTCCTGAGTTTAATTATGTTCAGGTAGCTGATTTTAGTAAAATAGATTATCTTATTAACTGCGGTTATAAAGCAACAGTTGAGATGCTACCGCGAATAAAACAACTACTCTGTACTTAATGTGGTATACTATAAGAAAAATAAAATGAGGTAGCATCTATGGACAAAAAGTATTATATTTTGACTTTTGGTTGTCAGGCTAATGAAAGAGATTCCGAAACATTAGCCGGTATTTTACAAAAAACAGGATATGTTCCCGCCGCTGAATTATTCGATGCAGACATTATTCTTTTTAATACCTGTTGTATTCGGGAAAAAGCCGAGAATAAAGTTTTGAGCCAGGTTGGAGAATTAAAAGAATTAAAAGCCGAAAAACCAGACTTGATTATCGGGATATGTGGCTGTATGGTGCAACAAGAAAAAATGGCAGAAAAGATACATCGTCGTGCACCACATGTGGATTTGATTTTTGGTACGCATAATCTGGATCAATTACCTGAGCTCATCAAAAAGTTAGAAGAAACGAAAACTCCGCAGACTCAGATTTTAGCTGATTTGCAGGAGATAAAAGAGGACTTACCGACTGTACGGGAAGTGCCTTTTAAAGCTCGGGTAAACATTACTTATGGTTGTAATAATTTTTGCACATATTGTATTGTTCCTTATGTACGGGGGCGGGAAAAAAGTCGGGAACCGCAGTATATTCTCAAAGAAATAAAAGACCTGGTTGCAGACGGGGTTGTAGAGGTCATGCTCTTAGGACAAAATGTTAACTCCTATGGCAAGACCTTTGATCCACCCGTGACTTTTGCTCATTTATTAGAGCAAGTTAATGCGATTGAGGGCTTAAAGAGAATTCGTTATCTGACTTCACACCCACGTGATTTTAATGTTGATTTAATTAAAACAATCAGTGGGTTAGCTAAAGTGTGCCCACATTTTCATCTTCCTTTGCAATCAGGGAGCAATAAAATTTTGCAAAAGATGAACCGCGGATATACAAGGGAGCATTACCGTGAATTAGTGGAAACAGTACGAGAATATGTTCCTTCGGCAAGTATTACTACGGATATTATTGTCGGTTTTCCGGGTGAAACTGATGAAGATTTTCAAGATACTATAGAGTTAGTGAAGGAGTTGCGTTTTGATTCGGCGTTCACTTTTATTTATTCAGCTCGTACCGGGACTCTGGCGGCCAAAATGAAAGACCAGATTCCATTGGCTGTAAAGAAAAGTCGCTTACAGCAGCTTATGCAAGTACAAAACGAAATCAGTTTAGCGATAAATTCTCAGTTGGAAGGACAAGTTGTTGAAGTTTTAGTAGATGGCTGCAGTAAAAAAGACCAGGCAATCTTAGAAGGTCGAACAGCAACGAATAAAACTGTACTCTTTGCGGGCTCGAAAGAGTTGATTGGTAAATTTGTAGATGTAGAAATAACTGATCCTCAGACTTGGGTTTTAAAAGGGAAATTAAAATAAAACAAGAAGCTAGTAAAATGAGAAGAGAAAGAAAAGAAAGGAGGAGAACGACGGAGAATGTTAGGGCAAACCCCTATGATGAAACAGTATCAGAAAATAAAGGAGCAGTATCCTGATGCTATTCTTTTCTTTCGTTTAGGCGATTTTTATGAAATGTTCGGACCGGATGCGTTATTAGCTTCCCGGGAATTAGATATTACTTTAACCGGCCGCGATGCTGGCAAGAAGGACCGTGTTCCCATGTGTGGAGTACCTTATCATGCGGTAGATAATTATTTGGCTAAGCTGATTAAAAAAGGTTATAAGGTGGCCATTTGTGAGCAAATGGAAGACCCTAAACAATGTAAAGGAATTGTCAAGCGCGAGGTAATTAGGGTTGTTACTCCGGGTACAGCCATTGATTCTCCACTATTACAAGAAACAACCAGTTCCTATTTAGTCGCTTTATCACGCCAGCAGAATGTTTGGGGATTGGCTTTTTGTGATGTTTCAACCGGTCAGTTTTGGCTCAGTGAACTAAGCGGTTCTGAAGGATTTGAAGTTCTGCGGGATGAATTATTGCGCTTACACCCTGTGGAAATACTCTATCCGGAGGGTGCTGAGTCAAACTTCGAGCAAATATGGCCTTATTTAGATGGAGTTTTGGTTACACCATATCATCAAGAGGCGTTTGCCTACTTAAGTGCAAGGCAAATTATTCTCAATCACTTTAAGGTATCTTCTTTGGAGGCCTGTGGTTGTCAAAATCAGAGACAAGCAATATCTTGCGCCGGAGCAATTTTAAGGTATTTAACAGATACCCAAAAGGCTGCCCCGCAGCAGATAAAAAAACTACAGTTTTATTATCCGGAAAGATACTTAGCTTTGGATGCGACAACTTTCCGAAATTTAGAAATAACCAAAACAATACGCTCCAATGAACGTAAAGGCAGCTTATTAGATTTATTGGATAAGACGAAAACTGCTGCGGGAGCAAGACTTTTACAGCTTTGGCTGCAGAATCCGTTGACCGACATAAAAACACTGGAAAGCCGTTTGGATGCAGTTGAGGTATTAAGTGAAAGTTGGTCTGAAAGGCAAAAAATTCGCAGCTGTTTAGAAAAGATTTATGATTTGGAAAGATTAATGACTCGTGTTTTGTATGGACGAGCTAATCCTCAGGAATTACTTTCCTTGAAAAACTCTTTGCAGGTATTGCCGGAGCTTAAGGAGCTTTTAGATGTATTTAAACATTCACAATATCTTACTACTCTGAAGAATAATTTAGACCTTTTAATTGATGTGATCTCTTTATTAGATGCAGCTTTGGTAGAGAATCCTCCCTATAATTTAAAAGACGGTGGTGTTTTCAAAAGGGGATACAATCAACAAATCGACGATTTAAGGGAAGCCAGTGAAAAAGGGAAGGAATGGATTGCCCGTTTAGAAAGTGAGGAAAAAGAAAAAACAGGCATAAAATCCTTAAAAATCGGTTTTAATAAAGTGTTCGGTTACTATTTTGAGGTAACGAAGGCGAATTTAGAACTTGTTCCGGATTATTTTCAAAGAAAACAGACCCTGGCTAATGGGGAGAGGTATATAACTGAAGAATTACAACGCTTAGAAAGTCAAGTTCTTGGGGCAGAAGAAAAGTTAATTCCCCTTGAGGAAGAAATCTACAAAAATCTTCTTAATGAATTGGGCAAAGAAGCGCAGCGCGTGCAAAAAACCTCGGAAATTCTTGCACAAGTAGATGTTTTGCAATCATTAGCTGAAGTAGCCGTTCAGAATTCCTATGTACGGCCACAGCTTTTGGATAAAGAGGAAAATTACCTACAATTTCTAGATTTGAGGCATCCGGTAGTAGAAAAGGTTTTGACCGCTACCGCTTATGTCCCCAATGATCTGGATATGCCTAAGCAAAATGATTTTTATGTGATTACCGGTCCAAATATGGGCGGAAAAAGTACTTATTGCCGCAGTGTGGCTTTAGCTGTGATTATGGCACAAATGGGCAGCTTTGTTCCGGCGAGGAAAGCTGTGCTCTCTATTCGCGATCGTGTTTTTGCCCGAGTAGGTGCCAATGATGACTTGCGTAGTGGACAAAGTACCTTTATGGTGGAAATGAATGAGGTTGCCAATATTTTGAATCATGCTACTCCTTATAGCCTGGTAATCTTGGATGAAGTGGGAAGGGGAACCAGTACCCATGACGGTCTAAGTATGGCTTGGGCAGTGAGTGAATATTTGATTAAAAAACTTAAAGCAAAAACTCTTTTTGCTACTCATTATCATGAATTAACCCGTTTAAGTAGTTTGTATGAAAATGTAGAAAATTATTCTGTATCAGTAAAAGAAATAGGAGAAGAGATTATTTTTTTACATAAAATTGTTTCCGGTGCCGCTGATCGAAGTTATGGGATTCAGGTAGCCAGATTGGCCGGGCTTCCACAACAGGTTGTGGATCGAGCTAAAGAAGTTCTAAGTAGTATTGAGAAAGAAAAAAACGGTAACAAAACCCTGTATGTCCAGAACATAAAAAATGTGAGCTTTAAAGCAGAGGGAGATGCATCACCTAATCATACCCAAAGCCAGGACGAGCTTAGGAAGCTCCAAGAGATAATCAAAGAATTGCGAGCGGAAAAAAACGCCTTGGAAAGTGCGATCTTAGCACCGGATTTGTTAACAATGACCCCTATTGAGGCTTTAAACCTATTTTATGAATTACAGCAGAAAGTGCTGAAAGATTCTGCCAAAAAGGAGGGATGATTTTTGTTAATAGGTATTGATATTGGCGGTACTTTTACTGACGGAGTAGTTATCTCCGGACAGGAAGTAATTAAAGCAGTTAAAGTTCGGACAGATGAAGAAATCTCGTTTTCCATAGAAGAAGCTTTAAAACAAATATTAACGGACCTTGATCCGCAAAAGGTAGAACAGGTGACCTTGAGTACTACTTTAATCACTAATTTGATTACACAAGAAAGATTACCGCAAACGGGGATGCTTTTGCTTCCCGGCCCGGGTGCTAATCCAGAACAGCTTAACTTTGCCGGCCCTTATAGAGTGTTACGAGGTGCGGTTGACTATCGAGGCAGAGTAATAGAGTCTGTAGATTTAAATGAAGTAAAGGAAGCCTGTACATATTTTTTAGAAAAGAACATTCACCATTTAGTTGTTGCTTGTAAATTTAGTCAAAGAAATTCTTCCTTAGAGAAGCAAATCGTAGAGTATATTCAAAAATACTATCCTCAAGTGAAGGTTTTAGCTAGTTATGAAGTAAGTGGTTTATTGAATTGGGTACGCAGAGCAAATGGTGCTTTCTATACTCTGGCAACACGGGAGGCCAGTCATGTTTTTCAAAAATATATAAATAATACTCTCACCAAGTTAGGTTTAGATTGCCCTGTTTATATGTTAAAAGCTGACGGAGGAACATTACCTATTAATGTTGCCCTGCGTTATCCCTTAGAAACAATCTTTTCCGGACCCGCGGCCAGTGCGCTCGGTTCGCTGGCTTGTTTAGATGAAAAAGCGACGGCTGTTGTAGTTGATATTGGCGGTACAACTACAGATTTAGCATTGCTTTTACGGGGAAAACCACTCTTGGCGGAAAGAGGGGCATCTATTAATAATTATCCTCTTCCGGTGCGTTCACTAGCCGTAGCTTCTCTAGAATTAGGTGGAGACACCTCTATAACCATAGAGGAGGGGAAAATTTGTTTTACGAAAAGACAGGGGCCAGCATTATGTGTAGGTGGTCCCACGCTTACTGTTACTGATATTCTGGTGTATAGTGGTTATAGTACAATTGCTTCCCGGGATTTGATTAAAGAACAGGTCGAAGCAATTGCTGCAGAATTACAACTTACCCCTGAACAATTTTCCGAACAGGTTTTAGAGTTGTTTGTAGAACAGTTAGAAGCGAAATTAGAAGCTATGTTTCATGCTTGGGAGGAGGAACCTGCTTATCGGATTTGGCAAGTTCTAGCGGCCAAGAAGCAACGCCCGCAAACTTTGCTTTGTTTGGGAGGACCGTCTGGGGGCATCGGTAAGTATTGGGCAGAAAAGAAAAAATGGCAGGTCATTATTCCGCAGCATTATGCGGTAGCTAATGCGATTGGTGCGGCGTTAGCAAAACCTACTTTAAAAGTGGATTTTTTTGCAGATACGGAGAGAAAGACTTATTCTACGAATATTGGCGGTTTACAGGGTACATTGCTTCAACCGCTAAAACATGTGGAAGAAGCTAAAAAATTTTTCTTAATGGTTTTTAAAGCTACAGCAAAAGAATGGAATTTGGCCAAAGATATGCCTATTGAAACTTTGTATGAAGAAGGATTTAATATAGTTCGAGACTGGCAGACCAAAGGGAGAATTTTTCAAATAGGTTTGCAAACAGTTCCTGGGATCAGAACCTTTATTAAGGAGGAGAGGTCAGATGGGTAAGACAGGATTAGTCTTTTTCCCTGCCTTTGATTGGGCTATTAGCCCCACTCATCCTGAACGGGAAGAGCGTCTCTTATATACCAGAGATCAGATTTTTGAAGAAGGTATTCTGGACAATAGTAATATTGTTGAATATACACCTCGCCTTGCTGAAGAAAAGGATATTCAAAGAGTGCATTTTTGTGTACCTAATGTGGAAACACAAACTACCTCTGCACATTTTATTTCTGCCGGAAGTGCGCTTAAATTAGGTGATGCACTTATGGCGGGGGAAATAAAAAATGGCTTTTCTTTAGTTCGTCCCCCCGGGCATCATGCTATGCGGGTTGTGCATGGCAACAGGGGTTTTTGCAATATCAATAATGAAGCTATTCTTGTTGAATACCTCCGCAAGAAATATAACATCAGAAAGATTGCCATAGTTGATACGGATGTACATCATGGTGACGGTACACAGGATATTTTTTATCATGACCCTGACGTTTTATTTATTTCGTTGCATCAGGATGGACGCACCCTTTATCCGGGTACAGGATTTGTTGAAGAAGCAGGTGGACCGGGTGCATATTTAAGCAATATTAATATACCGCTCCCACCGCGTACAACTGATGAGGGTTTTCTTAAAGTGTGGCGGAAAATAGTCCGCCCGTTATTAAAAAAATTTGCTCCGGAATTAGTAATTAATTCCGCCGGTCAGGATAATCATTTCACTGATCCTCTTGCCAATATGCTGGTTAGCAGCCAAGGATATGCGAAAATCACTGAAGAATTAAAACCTGATTTGGCTGTCTTAGAAGGTGGTTATGCCATTGAAACAGCTCTACCGTATGTAAATTTAGGTATTCTGCTGGCTTTGGCAGGTCAAGATTACAGTAAGGTTGTTGAACCCTATTATCGGCGGGAAGAGCTTAAGCAAACTGCTGATACTACTAACTACATAGACAGATTAATAAACTATTGGCAAAATATGTTTTCTGCAAATCCTCCCGACAAAGAACAACTGTTTTCCGGAAAGATGCTTTATAATCGCAGCCGTAATATTTATTATGATACAGACAATATTCGCGAGCAGCAGCAAGAATTTGTTTATTATTGTCCGGATTGTCCCGGTATTTATCAAGTGATTTCAGAAAGTGATAAAACTTTTAGCAGGAGTTGTGGTATTAAAGGAATTAGTATTCCCATATATGCTTGCTCAAAATGTGAAGAATTTGGCTATGAATTGTGGCAAAAGGAAACAAAGGAAAAAGTATATGATTACTATTACTTACAAGATAAAAAGAATGATCAATATTTAATGGAACAAGCTGGTAAATGATGCAAAAAAGGAGGGGCAGGTGTGTTGTGTCCAAGGTACACCTTCTTGATGAATTAACTGCCAATCAAATCGCTGCAGGCGAAGTAATTGAGAGACCGGCTTCTGTAGTAAAGGAGCTGGTGGAAAATTCTTTAGATGCCGGTACAAAAAAAATAGTAGTGGAAATAATCAATGGCGGATTGGAACTGCTTAAAGTTATTGATGATGGTTGTGGTATGTCTAAAGAAGATGTAATTATGGCCATTAAACGTCATGCTACCAGTAAAATTAAGAATATAAGCGATTTGGACAGATTACAAAGTTTAGGCTTTCGGGGTGAAGCCTTGGCCAGTATCACCTCTGTAGCAAAAGTTGAAATACTAACAAGAGAACATACGTCTGATTACGGGGTTAAACTTTCCGTTGCCGGTGATCAAGATCCTGTATTGGAACCGGTCGGAACTCCTGTTGGGACAACGATTATTGTTTCTGATTTATTTTTTAATACTCCTGCCCGTAAAAAATTTTTACGCAGCGAAAAATATGAGTGTGGATTGATTCACGAATTAATGATGCAATTTTCCCTAAGTCATCCTGAAATAGATTTTCGCTTACTTCGCGATGGAAAAGAGGTTCTAAATACGACAGGAATTATGTCGCATCCTGATTTGTTGGAATATTTTTATGGCAATAATGTAAATGAAGCTTTGATTAAGGTTAATGAAGAACTGTCATGTGGTAAGGTTTCCGGGTATATTACCTTACCTACTTATCATCGAACCAATAGAAAAGCAATGCACTTTTTTATTAATCAACGGCGTGTATATGCTAAAGAGTTAAGCAAATCTGTGGAAGAGGCCTACCAAAATCTTCTTCCTAAGGGTTTGTTTCCTCTTTGTGTTCTTAATCTTTCTTTAGACCCATCATCTATTGATGTAAATGTACATCCCAGTAAATTAGAAGTGAGACTGCGTAATCCTCTTGTAGTAAAAGAATTATGTATCATTCTTCAGGAAGAATTAATCAAACAGCAAAAAATACCTCGGTATATTATCGAACCGGAGGAGTTTTTAGAGGTTTCTGAAACAAAAGCTAAAACTAAAAGTGAAATAAAAGCGGAAACTAAAGACAGTAGAGGGAGTATAGGCAAGGGTGTGCAGGAAATCTTTCATAATTTTTATGCTTGGGAGCAGCCTGAGCCTCTTCCCGCTCAACCTAATGATGCGCTTATCTCGGTAACAAATAATACAACTGTAATTGAGACCGGTACTGAAGCTATAACTGCAGCTAGTCCTGAGACTGCAATTAGAACCGATGCTAAGGTCGAAGTTAAGGAAAATCAAACACAAACCCTTAACTTGCAATCATGTCAAGTGATTGGCCAATTTAGGAAAACTTTTATTTTAGTGGAAGGGGACGAAGGTTTATATATAATTGACCAGCACGTCGCTCACGAAAGGGTGATTTTTGAAAGACTACAGGAACAAGCAACTAAGGGGGGCTTGGAAAGTCAGGTACTGCTAAATCCTGTAGCATTGCATTTTACTCTTTTAGAAGAGGAAGCTGTACTCAAGTATATTTTGCCTTTAGTGGATTTAGGGATTATCATTGAACATTTTGGTCCGAGAAGTTATCTCCTCAGAGCCATTCCCTCAGGTGTTCAGGAAGAACCACAAGATTTCTTTTATTCATTACTCGAACATCTGGAAAACAGTAAAGGTAAAACTGATGCACTTGATATCAAAAAAGAATTTCTCATCCATTCCTCCTGTAAAATGGCAGTTAAAGCTAATACAAAACTTTCTTTGCAGGAGATGGAACATCTTCTGTACGATTTAAGTCATGCCCAAAATTTTTTAACTTGTCCGCATGGGCGACCGATTATCTTTAAAATTACTAATCGAGAAATACTTAAAGCTTTTCATCGTTTCTAAAGTAAAAATAAAATGAAGTAAAAATGGTAAAAATAGAAAGAAGGGAGATTAAGGTTGCATCCTTTAGTGGTAATTCTTGGACCCACGGCATCCGGAAAGACAAAAATTGCTGTTGAACTTGCAGCAAAAATGGGTGGAGAAATCATCTCTGCTGATTCGATGCAGATTTATCGGGGCATGGATATTGGTACAGCTAAGATAAAACCTGCAAAAACTAAAGGAATCCCTCATCATCTTCTTGATATTAAAAACCCTGATGAGCCTTTTAGTGTGGCAGATTTTCAAAGCTTGGCCAGAAATAAAATTTCTGAGATTGCGGGTAAAAGCAAGCTTCCTTTTTTAGTAGGCGGTACAGGTTTATATATCCAAGCAGTGATCGATCCTTATGAGTTTACTGAACAAAAAGATATTTTGCCCTATCGGCGTAAGCTTTACGCCTTAGCAGAGGAAAAAGGTGAAGATCATTTATTTCAGCTTTTACGCAATGTTGATCCGGTTTCTGCTGAGAAAATCCATCCACATGACCGAAAAAGAGTTTGCAGAGCCCTTGAATATTATCATCTAACAGGAAAACCTATTTCCGAAAATAAAAAAGCAACAAAGCAAAAAGAATCCTTATATAATTTAGCTATGATCGGTTTAACTTTAGATCGTTCTTTGTTATATCAAAGAATTGAGAAGCGAGTTGAGCAAATGATGGCTGAAGGATTATTAGAGGAGGTGAAAGGGCTTTTGGCAAAAGGATACTCTCCGGATTTACCTGCAATGCAAGGTATTGGTTATCGTGAATTATGTGGTTATTTAAACGGAGAGTATGATTTACAGAAAGCAGTGGCATTAATTAAACAGGAAACAAGGCGTTATGCTAAACGCCAATTAACATGGTTTAGACGTGACCAGAGAATAAAATGGTTTGCTGCTGACCATCTTGAGCAAAATTTTGCAAAATTGACTTCAGAAATAATGGATTTTATTGGCAGGACTATTAGTCTATAATGGAGAATAAATAAATGAAGTTTTTGAGTTTCGAACTGAAAATTGGAGGGATTTGAGTGACTAAACCACAAATTAATCTGCAGGATAATTTTTTAAATCAAATTAGGAAGGAAAATGTGCCCGTAACCATCTTTTTAATTAATGGCTTTCAGTTAAAAGGAAGTGTTAAGGGCTTTGATAATTTTACAGTTATTTTAGACGTAGAAGGGAAGCAGCAATTAATTTATAAACATGCTATTTCTACTATTTCACCTTTAAAAGCGATTAATTTTAACCAAGACTCTAATGAAGCGCAGTAAAGATCTCAAAATATAATTTAATAAGACTGATACAAACCTACCAAGCACCATTAGCTTTATTTCGCATAATTTGAATTGTTAAGTGATTTGTTTCATTGAAGGTGGTGGTAGGTTTGTCTATTCGTCTTTCTTTTCATCCGCAACATAAGGTTGAAACACCCCATTTGGTCATTAATAATCCGGTGAAAACCTCAAAGAATACGTCCGGTCTCTATTTATATAAAAATACGGAAAAAAACAAAGCTCAAAATAATCTGAATGCTCAACGTTCCGAAAAAGTTAGGGAAATTTTACAGGAATTAGATTCATTAATCGGGTTAGATTCGGTGAAGCGTCTAATTTATGAATTGCAGGCCTATATAGAGATTCAAAGGAGAAGAGAAAAAGAGAATTTATTAAATGATACACTAGTTCTTCATGCTATTTTCAGCGGTAATCCCGGTACGGGGAAAACTACTGTTGCTCGCATTATGGGTAATCTTTTTAAAGAAATGGGGCTGTTGAAAAAGGGACATGTTATAGAGTTAGAGAGAGCAGATCTGGTAGGCGAATATATCGGTCATACTGCGATAAAAACCCGTGAACAAATCAAAAATGCTTTAGGTGGTGTCCTTTTTATTGATGAGGCTTATTCTTTAGCCCGTGGCGGAGAAAAAGATTTTGGTAAAGAAGCGATAGATACCATAGTTAAAGCTATGGAAGATTATAAAGATAATTTAATTCTTATTCTCGCCGGATATAAAGAGGAAATGACGTGGTTTTTGGAAACAAATCCCGGATTACGTTCTCGTTTTCCTTTACATATCGATTTTCCAGACTATAGTATTGTAGAATTACTAGCTATAGCCGAACAAATGTTACATAAAAGAGAATATCAATTGTCGCAGGAGGCAAAAAAGGAGTTAGAAAGTGTTTTAATTAAAAAAATATTTATCAGGAAAGAACACAATGGTAATGCCCGATTAGTAAGAAATTTAATTGAAAAAGCTATTCGTCAGCAGGCAGTCCGTTTAGTTAATCAACTTCATGTTACTCGTAATGATTTGATGTTAATTACCTGGCAGGACATTTATCGAGTAGGTGATTAGATAGGCTTTCTTGATTTCTAGCAGGGTTTGTTAAATTTATGTAGAAGAAAATATAAAAAATTAAGCATAAAAGATTGATGAAAGGTGGTTTGTTTTTTTGGAATTCTTTCATAGTTTCATGGATTTGCTCCAAAACTTCTTAATTATGGGACCTCTTTTTCTAAAAAATTTTATCTTAGCTTTACTTGTGTTTCTCTTTTTTTTAGTTACAAAAAAATTCTTTACAGAGGTTATTTTTAAGCTCCTTTTAAAGGTTTTTTTTCATACCCATTTGGAGCTGGCCGAAAAAATATTACTTTCTTTTAAAAAACCCATGCAATTCTTTTTTGTAATTCTCGGTTTTTATCTTGCTATAAATTGTTTCCCATTATCTTTGGAGAAGCAGATTTTAATCAGTAAATTATTTCGTACTGTCTTGGTCTTTTTGTTTACTTGGGGACTTTATGATTTATCTGATGTGGATTCTGTACTATTTAAAAAGATTCAAGATAAAGCCAATATCCAACTCGATAAAATACTATTCTCTTTTATCTCTAAATTTATTAAGATTATCCTAGTTTTAATTGCCATAACCATAATTGCGCAAGAGTGGGATTATGATATTAATGGTTTAATTGCCGGTCTGGGCCTAGGAGGTTTAGCTTTTGCCTTAGCTGCTCAAGACAGTTTATCGAATATCTTTGGGGGAATTGTCATTGTCTTTGACAAACCTTTTTCAATAGGAGATTGGGTTAAAACTCCAAGTGTGGAAGGTACAGTAGAAGAATTGGGGTTTCGTAGTACCAAGATTAGAACCTTTGATCAATCATTAGTAACCGTTCCTAATTCTACCTTGGCCAAAGAATCAATTAATAACAGGTCCAAAAGGGGCAAACGTCAAATCACTTTTAATTTAAGAATTGCTATTACAACACCCAGAGAAAAAATAGAAAATTGTATCTCCAGAATAAAAGCAATGTTAAAAGAACATCCGGGAGTTCATCAAGAAACTATTTTCGTTAGTTTTGATAATTTTGGGGAAGATAGTTTAATGATTTTCTTGTATTTCTTCACCAAAACTACTGTTTGGGGTGAGTATTTACAAGTTAAAGAAGATATAAATTTAAAAATAATGGGTATTTTAGAAGAAGAAGGTGTAACTATTGCCTTACCAAGTAGAAAAATAATTTATGACCATCCTGAAAAGGCAAAATCCGCTTTCAAAGCCTAATGAAAGCGGATTTGTTAATAAAACTCACAATAAATAAAAAATGGGAAAGATAATGATTGTAACATAACAAGATGAAAGTAGAACGAAAATTAGCGATGACGTTTGGAAGGCCTAAACATATCCAGTGTACCTAAAAGTATATGGGCAAGTCCAAAACCTTTCAAACCTGAACCTAAGGGTCCGCGTACCAGTGAACCTATTCCTGTTACTGCTGCACCTAATCCGGCAATCACCCAGCTGATTTTATTTTTTCTCATAGCTTCACCTCCGTATCTTATAGTATTTGTCTGGAGTAATTTTAATATTCCTTGATAAATTGCCCCTTCTTTGTCCTTATATTTATCCATTTTTTCGGGAAAGATATGTAGAGATGTAATCTGCTATTTTTTATGCAAAGGAAATGATAATACAGGAGGTTTTTCTATGTCCCTAAGAGCATGCCCAAAATGTCAACATCGTTTTTTTCAAATTATGGATCACTCTATAAATGAGAAAGAACCATTAGAGCATTTCGTGATGTGTTCTTCTTGCGGAGCTCTTGTGGGAAAATTTGACGAAGCCCGTGACAGGTAAAAAATGAACAAAAGGTAAAAACTAATGAGCCGTATAGGCTCATTCCTTTTTGCCGAGCTTTGTGCTATAATTTTTACTAAGTTAAATTTGGCAAGTATTTTATTTCTAGCGGAGGCGAGAATCATTAATACATTTTATGACCGTTTACATAAAGAATTTCTGATCAATGAGCAACTTATTGAAACAATGAAGATTGCTTGCACCAGTTGTCAGCCGTATTTTCAAAAAATAAAAGAGAGTGTAGAAAATAATCAGTTAAAAATATTACGAGCATTTCAACAGAATAGAATCACTGATTTTCATTTGAACGGTTCAACAGGTTACGGCTATGGAGATGAGGGTCGGGATAAACTGGAAAAGGTTTATGCCACTATTTTTAAAGCGGAAAAGGCTTTAGTACGGGCTCAAATTGTCTCTGGGACTCATGCCATTTCTCTAGGTTTATTCGGGAATTTGCAAAACGGCGACGAACTTATTGTGGCCACAGGTCGACCTTATGATACGTTACTTAAAGTAATTGGAACACAAGGTGAAGAGGGCTCTTTAAGGCAATATGGGATAGATTATCGTGAAATCCCTTTGCTTAAAGAACAAGAAATTGATCTGGAACAAGTTTGTAGTAGTATAAGTGGGAAAACGAAAATGGTTTTTTTCCAGCGTTCCAAAGGTTATCAGTGGAGAACTTCTTTTAAGATTGCCGATTTAGCTCGGGCGATTAAATCTGTTAAAGATCGTTTCCCGCATGTTATCTGTATGGTTGATAATTGCTATGGCGAATTTGTAGAAGCACAGGAACCGATAGAAGCAGGGGCAGATCTAATTGCCGGTTCTTTAATCAAAAATCCCGGGGGTGGATTGGCTTTAACCGGAGGTTATCTTGCCGGCAAAGAAGAACTGATCAATAAAGCTGCTTTACGTTTGACTGCACCGGGAATTGATTTGGAGGTAGGCTCAAGTTTAAATTTCAATCGTCCGGCCTATCAAGGATTATTTATTGCTCCGTTAATTGTGGGTGAAGCCTTACAAGGGGCAGTTCTTGCCGCTAAATTTTTTGAGTTGTTGGGATATCCTGTACTTCCTCAATATGATGAAGAGCGCACCGATATTATTCAAGCCATAAATTTAGGGAGTAGGGAGTTAATGCTTTCCTTTTGCCAGGGCCTGCAAAAGGCCTGTCCTTTAGATGCTTATGTTAAGCCGGAAGCCGCTTTATTACCGGGTTATGTAGATGAAGTAGTGATGGCAGGCGGCACTTTTATTCAAGGGTCATCAATTGAGTTAAGCGCTGATGGTCCGATTAGACCTCCATATAATATTTATTTGCAAGGTGGTTTATCTCTTGGTCAAATTAAAACGGGCTTACTCTTAGCCGCTGAAGAAATGAGAAAAACAAAATCAGCATAAACTATTACTATTAAAAGACTTATTTATCAATTTAATTTATCTAAAGAAAGGTGGGGGAGGTTCTATGTCCGAGTTCCAAGTCGCTTTGATTTTTGGCGGTCGTTCGGGGGAACATGAGGTTTCCAGAAATTCTGCTTATACTGTAGCTCGTAGCTTAAAGAAAAAATATGATGTTTTTCCGATAGGTATTGCAAAAGACGGACAATGGTATGGTCCTATTCCCATTGAGAAGATACCAACATTTACTCCGGAAGAATTTCCGGAAAACAAAGTAACAATTTTACCCAATCCCATGGCGAACGGCACTATTTATTCTTTACCTGATTTAAAACCGCTTTCCCGGGCACAAGTTTTTTTCCCGGTTTTGCACGGTACTTTTGGTGAAGACGGTACAATTCAGGGTTTGTTTGAACTGGCTAATGTACCTTATGTAGGTGGCGGTGTCTTGGCTTCATCTGCCGGAATGGATAAAGTAATCATGAAAAATCTTTTTGCTCAGGCCGGATTACCTCAGGTACCTTATCTTTCGATTTTACGCAGTGAAATAGAAAAGGATCTCCATGCTGTACTTCAGAAAACAGAAGCTGAGCTTGGCTATCCTTGTTTTGTTAAACCGGCTAATTTAGGTTCAAGTGTTGGAATTTCCAAAGCATCTACGCGAGAACAACTGAAAGAGGCATTACCCCTGGCTGCTCGTTATGATCGCAAGATTATCATAGAGCAAGGGGTAGAAGCACAAGAATTTGAAATTAGTGTTTTGGGTAATGATGAACCCATTACTTCATTACCCGGTGAGGTGATACCCGGTAATGAATTCTATGATTATGTGGATAAATATATCAACGATAAAACACGATTTATTATTCCTGCGCAGCTAGAAGAAAAACAAATTAAAAAAATACAGGAGTTGGCGATTGTAGCTTTCAAAGCTATTGATTGTTCAGGGTTTTCTCGGGTGGATTTCTTTATTACTAAGGATACCAAGGAGATTCTTATCAACGAAATCAATACATTACCTGGCTTTACCTCCATTAGTATGTATCCAAAACTCTGGGAACATTCGGGTATTCCTTTAGATGAACTTACTTCTAAATTAGTAAAATTGGCGATAGAACATTTTGAAGAAAAGAATAAAAGTATTACTACTTATGGGGTCTAACCCTACATAATTTTGCTTCTTCTTATCAAGCAAGCTGTTCAAATTCTACGAACAAGACCGATAACTTTACCTAAAATGCGGAAATCTTGGTGGGCTCTGATAATAATGGGCGAATAATAGTCATTTTCCGGCTGTAGGCGTATATAGTTATAGCCTTTATAAAATCGTTTCACAGTTGCTTCATCCTCAATAAGAGCAACCACAATTTCTCCGTCCTGAGCTGTGTTTTGCTTTTTGACAATCACCAGATCACCGTCTAAAATTCCGGCTTTGATCATACTATCGCCCACGATATTTAGCATAAATACATCTTCGGTATTAGTAAAGTCGAGAGGGAGGGGGAAGGTATCTTCAATATTTTCTACGGCTAAAATAGGGCTTCCGGCAGTAACACGTCCAACAACGGGTACATTTATTAATTGCTTATTGATTTTATTGAAATTGTTAACTACTTCAATTGCTCTGGGTTTGGTTGGATCTCGTTTTATATATCCTTTTTTCTCTAATTGATTTAAATGATTATGCACGGTTGAACTGGAACTTAAGCCGACAGCATCACCAATTTCACGAACTGTAGGAGGATATCCTTTGCAAGTTGTTTCTTCAATAATAACCTTAAGAATCGCTTTTTGTCGCTCACTTAAGTCTTTAATGTCTTCCAGCATTTTTCGAACACCTCGCTTTTAATCCTTTAGAAAATTGTACCATAATTTTTAATTCTTTGCAAACGTTCGTTCGAAAAAATTTCTTAAAAGACTTGACCCCGAACAAAAGTTCTGTTAAACTAATTACCAGAACAAATGTTTGGAGATGAATTTTCATGAACGAAAAAAGAAAACAAAGAAAAATGCTGAGAAAAAGAAGAAGAAATAGCTTAATGTTTATTTTATTATTTTTCTGTCTGATTGTCTTACAAATGAAACCTACAGTCTTAGAGGCTCACACACCGACTGAATATATTGCTGTAATTGTAGAAGAAGGCGATACCTTATGGAAGATTGCAAAAAGGTTTACCAATGATAGAATAGATATTCGTCAATACATAAATTTGATTTTGGAACACAACCGAAAAACATCTGCCGTAATATATCCGGGAGATGTTCTGGAAATTCCGCTATACTTTGACAAAAAAATTTGTTATAATTAGGATAAGATAATCTGAAAATAATAGACAATTGCAGTCTGATGGGAGGTATTAAAAATGAAGAATTTCCTGAAGAAAGCAATTGTAAAAGCAGATATTGCTGCATATAACACCCTTAATAAGACTGTAGATAAGTTAGAAAAAATTTTTGATCGTTTTTTCAAGATTTTGAAAAAAATTTGGATGCAACTTTGGATAATATAGAAATGCAATTTAGGCTAAAAAATCCGATGTATTACTATTTTTTATTGCAAGCACAAAAAATAATAATAAATAGGAAATTAAGAGATACGAAGTTGCTAACGAATGTTTTAAATGATAGAAAAAATAAATTGGTAGATTCTGAAATTGAGACGCGAAAGCCACTTGCAGAACAACATCAAACTGCAATTAAATTGAGATCTAATAATGATGAACGTTCAACAAATCATTGTAAAGAAGAAATAATACGAGACGACCGAAATTAATAATAATTAATCGAAATGGAGTAAATCAGATGCCTAAATTATGCGTGCTGGATGAAAATAAATTATGTGATAACTGTAGTGAATGTAACTATTGTGACTTAGATTCAACTAAAATCTGTGATAATTGCTGTGAATGTCTTGACGAAGGTGATTATCGCGCTATAAAAATTACGGATATTATTACTGATCCGGAGAAAGCTACAGTATACAAATAAATCAAAGCAATAAAATAAACCTGGCCATAAAAATTATGCTATCGTCTAAAAGACGATAGCTTTTTAACAGCGGAAATTCAGAGGTGGGCAAATTGTCTTTGCTAGAAATGCAAAAAGTATCATACCAAAATGAGAAGAAATTAATCCTCCAAGAAATATCCTTAAAAGTTGCTGCAGGTGATTTTATATCTTTAGTAGGACCTTCCGGTAGCGGGAAAAGTACAATATTAAAACTTTGTTGCCATTTACTAAGTCCTACGCAAGGGAAAATTCTTTTTAAAGGTAAAGATATTAAACAATATAATCCTTTAGATTTAAGGAGAAGAATTGCCTATTGTGCACAGACACCTTATCTTTTCGGAGAGACAGTAGAGGACAATTTCTCTTTTCCGTATTTAATCAGAAAGCAGAAAATTGACTTAGCCAGAGTACAAACATTATTATCCAGATTTAATCTTGATGGGAAAATCCTTAAAAATAGGGTACAAAGTCTTTCCGGAGGTGAAAAACAGAGAATAGCTCTGATTAGAACATTATTATTCAAACCGGAAATTCTATTGTTGGATGAAGTAACTTCGGCTTTGGATGTAGCTAATACCGAACTTGTAGAAAAAGAAATTTACACGTTAAATCAAACAGGAATGACGATTTTATGGGTAACGCATAGTCCTGAACAAAGTAGAAAATATGCCAATATTTTATTATCATTGGAGCAGGGTAAAATCAAAACAAGGGAGGTCTTAAAATGAATCCAGGAACAACAATTAGTATTTCTTCATTATTAATCGCCTCATCATTAGTAGCCATCTCTCTTCTGTTTTCTTATTACCAAAAATTAGGATTGGAAAAGGAGACTATCATTAGTGTGGGGAGGGCCATAATTCAACTGGTTCTCGTCGGCTATATTTTGGAATATATTTTTGGTCAAAAAAACCCTGTTTTTACGACAGGGCTACTGATGATTATGACTTTTAATGCAGCTTATAATGCGACCAAAAGAGGCCAAAATATCAAAAGGGGGTTATTAATTTCCTTTGTGGCGATTGCCGCCGGCACAATAATTACCTTATCAATTCTGTTATTCTCCGGGGCTATTCACTATGAGCCGTTTCAAATTATTCCTATAGGAGGAATGATCATTAGTAATGCCATGGTGGCATTAGGTTTGTGTTATCGACGGTTATCGACAGATTTTATGGATAAAAGGGAAGAGGTTGAAACAAAACTAGCGCTTGGCGCAGATATTTTACCGGCATCTATAGAAATACTTAAAGATTCTATTCGGACAGGGATGTTGCCTACCATTGATTCAGCCAAGACTTTAGGCATAGTTGCCTTACCAGGGATGATGACAGGTTTGATTTTAGCAGGAGTTTCACCAATAATGGCAATCAGATATCAACTCATGGTGACTTTTATGATGCTTTCAACCACGGCAATTGCTTCATTTACGGCTTGCTTTTTGGCTTATCGGACTTTTTTTAATCAGCGCAAGCAATTAATATAAGTTATTTTCTGAAGCCGTTATTGATTCGTAATTTGTTTGGGCAGTATCAACTCTCTCAAATTAGTGAAAAATTGTTTTATTTTCACTTCCGATAATAGGTATTATGTAAACTAAGAAAATTTTAACGCAATTTTTCGGGATAACCTCTTTCCTCTTTATCAAGATTTAAAATATATAAAATAGTACTGCATTATACTGCTTTTTTATATCGACTAAAATATCGGCTAAAAAACGACCTCTTAAAATGCCCTACAATCGATTAAAATTATATACCTAAGGTGTTTATACCTTGTTTTTTTATAACAAGATTAGCTTTGAACAGTTTTATAAGATATAATTGTGATAACAGGAAATACTCGGAAAATATTCGGAGGTTAATTTAAATGAAAAAAGCCTTATTCGTTTATAATCCTAATTCTGGTGGTTCTCGTATTCTTCAGCGGCTTGATTTAATTTTAAAAACAGCTCAAGAAAATGATGTTTGTTTATTTCCTTATAGAATTGCTAAAAATTCCAATGATAAGTTTTTAGCAACACTGGAATTAAATAATTTTGATTATGTTATTATATCCGGTGGTGATGGCACGTTAAATACCACGGTTAATTTTCTCTTAAAAAATAATTATAATATGCCAATTGGGGTTATTCCTGCCGGAACATGTAATGATTTTGCTAATAGTCTACGAATCCCTAATAAATTAGTTGATTGTCTCAATACTATTTTTACCGGTAAAACCTTAGACGTTGATCTGGGAATAATTAATGATGAACTTTATTTTTTAAATACGTGTGCCGGTGGTCTTTTTGTTGATGTTTCCTTTAATACACAGGATGAATTAAAGCGTAATTTCGGCCCCCTTGCCTATTATTTAAAAGCACTAGGGGAAGTGGCCCATAAAAAACCTTTCCCTTTAAAAATCACAACGGAAACTGAGTGTATTAATGTCAAAGGCCTCCTCTTCTGTATCCTCAACGGTACTCAAGGAGGAGGGTTTACAAATTTGATTAAAGATGCCGATATTTCCGATGGTCTGATGGATATGGTTATTATTAAAAACTGTTATCATATTGATCTTGCTAGTTTATTCTTTCGAGCTCTAAGTCAAGAATCACTTAATACTAAACATGCTTTACGCTTAAAAGCTAAAGAATGTTTTATTGAAGGGCCTGATGATGTAATTTTAAGTGTGGATGGAGAAAAAGGTCCCTCTTTACCTGTAAAAATAAAATTTCTGCAAAAAAAGATCAAGGTATTTGTGCCATAAAACGATAATTTAGATGTCTAATTTCATATCGCCAAACTTAATCCATCCTTTTTTCCGCATAAATTCAGAAATAATTAAAGTGATTATTATCGGAAGTACAAAATGTAATAATCCCATTTTAATAAAGACATCTGTAGTTGCTCCCATAGCTTCGATTGTACCAAATTGACCAACCAAACCACTGGTTCCCATTCCTGCGCCTGCCGGAATATTCTCCATGACTAAAACAGTAGTAGCTAGTGGTCCTAAAATCATACTTGTTAAAGTTGGCGGTATTAAAATTAGCGGATGTTTAATAATATTAGGAACTTGAAGCATTGATGTACCTAGACCTTGTGAAATTAGACCTCCCCAGCCGTTTTCTCTGTAGCTGGCCACGGCAAAACCAACCATTTGGGCACAGCAGCCAACTGTTGCTGCACCGGCGGCAACTCCACCTAAGTTTAGCATAATGGCCAAGGCGGCACTAGATATTGGTGCAGTCAAAGCTAGTCCCATAATTGCAGATACTAAAATACCCATGGGAATAGGTCTTAATTCAGTAGCACTCATGATCACTGCTCCTAACCAAACCATAAAAGAATTAATCGCAGGACCAATAAAAATACCGGTTGCTACACCGGTGATAATTGTGACAACCGGTGTTACGATAATATCAACTTTAGTTTCTTTGGAAACTATTTTACCAAATTCCGTACCTATAACAGCTGCGACAAAACAACCGGCAGGTCCACCAAGTTCTGCCCCTACCATTCCGGTAATAGTTGAAGCAAAAAGTACTAATGGGGGAGCCTGTAATCCATGTGCAACAGCAACTCCAATAGCCGGCCCCATCATGGCTTTTGCTTTTGAGCCACACTCAATTAAAAAGGGAAGCCCTAATTGTTCACCCAATACTTCAAGAATCAATCCAACAATCAAAGAAGCAAACAGACCAAGAGCCATTGCTCCTAATGCATCAATACCATAACGTTTTAACGAAAATATGATGTTTTTTCTCCGTAAAAAACTCTCCTTTTCTGTATTTTCCATTATTTCCTTCCTCCTCTATTAACAAATCTATTATTTATGAACTTTTTTAAAAAATAATCTTGTTCAATATCTTAACACTTTCTTCCACTAACCACAAGCTAAACTATTGATAAATAGTAAAAAATTGTCGAGTAATGAGCAAAATAATAGAGACTTTGGGTGTTTTGTAAAAACCCCCTAGTCTCTTTGCTTTATAATATAAAAGCGAATAATTTATATTTGTTTTCCATTATGGACTGTGAGACTCCAATTATGTCCATTATTATTATCCCAATTATTAGCACCATCATGAAAACAAAAATTCAAGCGTGAATCTGAAGGAATTATACTAGCACTCCAAACATTATTTGTTTTTTTCATCGGTATATCCTGAACATTTGTCCAGTAATCACTGAGTCCATGACCAACATGAAGATAAATGTTATCTGTATTATTTTGTGATAATAATCCGTCATATTCTATCGTTACTGTTTCCATCATTGTTACCGGCATTGGTGTAATACTAACACCCTCTCCTACATAAGCAGTTTGCTGTTTATTATTACTCTTTTTTTCGTCAGTAGATATCTTAAACATTAAAGTCCTCCTTGAAAAATTTATACTACTTAAATATATTGTTTTTATTATTACGATAGATTATTAATAGTAAATATTTGAAAATCCTTGTTTTCAATTAAAATTTTAATGCAAAATGCTCTCTAAAAGCAGGAATTTGTGATAACCCCTCCTCCTCTGCTCTTACTCTTTTTTTCAGCATAATTAGATTAAGCACACTAAAGATAATTGCTGTTCCTAACGCTCCAAAAGAAAGCGGTAAGGTAGCAATTTCTATAATTACAATTAAATAATTAGGATGTTTAAAATAGCGATAAGGACCACTAGTAACAGGTTTGCTATTTGGGATAATAATAATTCTTGTGTTCCACATTTTCCCTAAACTGGCTAAAACCCAAAATCTTAAAATTTGGGCTATTAAGAAACAGATTAAAAAAATGGAGACAGGCTTTATTTGCCAATTCCCTCTCATAATAGTCTCCATAATTAAACAAATAAAAAAGGTTAGATGTAAGAGAACCATTAACGGATAGTGTTTTTTCCCGATTTCATAACCTCCCAGGGATTTAGCATATTTAGTATTTCTCTCAGCTATAACTAATTCCACAATGCGTTGGATGATTACAAAGGTTATTATTACTGTAAACCAGGTCACCATTGTAACAACACCTGCTCACAGGAAAAACCGGGTCCAAGAGCCAGCACGATCCCATATTCCCCCGTCTCATGAATATTCTGTAATTCACGTTCCAAGATATATAAGACCGTACAAGAAGACATATTACCATGATTTTTAAGTACATCTCTAGCTAAAGCCAGGTCATTGCTTTTAAGATTTAAGGCTTTTTCATATGCCTGTAATACCTTTGTTCCTCCCGGATGTGTGATAAAACGAGTAATATCAGAAAGCGTTAGCTGATATGCTCCAATAAATTGTTCAATTTGTTCTTTAATGGTCTGGCTTACCAATAATGGTATATCACGTGAAAATACGACCATCATTCCTTCATT
>LFSF01000038.1:0-104658 GCA_001512665.1 Clostridiales bacterium DTU073 | reverse complement strand
CTATACCAGAAACACCACCTGCACAACCTAAACCCCAGAGAGGAATTCTGATTAGCTTGTTTTTCATCTTTAAGAGATTAAATAAATACGCATCAATACTGGGTGTAGATAACCCGGTTGAGGAAACAAAAATAATGATGTCAATATCTGCCGGTGTTAAATTTACTTTATTTAAACAATTATTAATAGCCTGAGCACCTAAAAAAATAGCGTTTTGAATGTATAAAGCATTTTTTTCTTCCCAAGTGTGTTCTCGTGCAAACCATTCGGGAGATACACAAAAATATCTTTTCTGTATATTTGTTGATTGGAATACTTTTAATAATCTTTCTAGGTCTTTAAAAGTATCCTTGAAAAAGTTCCTGGCGAATTCTTTAGTTTCTTTTTGACTGACCTTATTTGGGGGTAATGCTGTACCGATTGCAGCTAAAACAGGCATAAAAAGCCTCCTGTATAAATCATTTATAATAACTTATTCATTTAAATGTATTATCATAACTACTATTATTATCGGGTGTAGTGTACTTTGAACATTCGAGAATAAAAATACTACCGTCAGCCTCTTTAACGGTAGCGTCATTGATCATTTCCTTACATATTCTTTAACCATTACTTTTTTACGTCCTGATGACTTATTAAAATTAAATTCCATGAGACATTTTTCAGGGATTATTACCCTTTCCTTATTTTCTATATAAAGATTATTGCCTTTCTTATAAAATTTTGTTCCACCACTGTCCCAAACAGCATCATAATCAAAAGTTTCTTCTTTCTGTTTCTTCTTACATCTATTATAAATACTGAACCAGTCTTTTAATTTTTTTTTAACCAAGATTTCACCCCATTCATTTTTTGCTAAAGAAAAAAAGATAGTATATTTTAATTATTACATAAAATTTGGAAGACCACAAGAAAAAATGAGACTACCATCCTTTTCTATGATGGTAGACTCAGTACATTAAAAAGTCTGTAAATATTTATGCATTTTCTAAAGCTTTTTTACCCCAATCCCATCCTAAATTAAGTGCACGGATATTTAAAGCAGCAACTTTAGGCAACCGTTTACGGGTGGCTTCTTGGAGTGACTCCAGAGTAACAAGATTACCAATAGCAGCGAGAGCACCTATTGCCAAAACATTGGTGGTAAGTTTATTACCTATCTCCTCCATCGCTAATTGGGAAAGAGGAAGATTAATTACGCGTGTTTTTACGGAGGGCATATTGGGCACATTAGTGGTATCAACCAGTATAATTCCACCTTCGGCTACTTTATTTGCATATAAATCTGCAGCTTTTTGCGACATTAGTAGTAAGTAGTTAGGAATGATTACCTTCGGATATTTGATCGGTTCATCGCTTATGATAACTTCAGCTCTACTTGCTCCTCCTCTGGCTTCAGGACCATAACTTTGTGTTTGGATTACTTCTTTTCCGTCAATTACTGCAGCTTCGGCTAAGATAATCCCTCCGGATATTATTCCCTGCCCGCCGGTACCGCTTAAACGAATATCAATTTTAACGGACATCTTTTTCAGCCCCTTTCTGCAACTTGGCGATTAGTTCGTCATAAAGTTGTGTATATTCAGGAGCTTCTCCATGATACATTTCACCAATAAGGAATTTATCTTTCAGTTTCTCCGGTTCCATTTTCTGCGCAGCTTTAATGTTGACGGCATGTTCTTTCAGCCATTCTAACATTTTGGGAGCATCTCCTAATTTATTACGACGACCATAGGAAATAGGACAGATAGAAATAGCTTCTACAAAGGAAAAACCTTTATTCTCAATAGCTTTTTTAATGAGGTTAACAAGCAGTTGAACATGATAGACAGTACTTCTTCCTACATAACTAGCTCCGGCGCATTCTGCCAGTTTACAAATATCAAAAGTTCTTTCTAAGTTACCATATGGTGAAGTTGTCGCAAGTCTGCCATGAGGAGTCATGGGAGAAAATTGTCCCCCTGTCATACCATAGATGCTGTTATTAAACATGATGACATTAAGGTCAATATTTCGTCTAGCCGCATGTATTAAGTGATTTCCGCCAATTGCAGCACAATCTCCATCACCGGTGAGGACAATGACATTTAGCTCAGGACGAGCCAATTTAATCCCTGTTGCAAAAGTTATGGCTCTACCATGTGCAGTATGCAATGTATCAAAATTCATATATCCGGTAGCTCTGGATGAACAACCAATACCGGAAACAATGACTGTTTTATCTTTGTCTAATCCACTTTCATAAATTGCCTTCTGTACTGCATTCACAATAATACCATTGCCACAGCCGGGACACCAAATATGAGGTAAACGGTTGAGACGAAATAAATTTTCTATATTTGTAGTTGTCTGCATTAGAGAGCCACCTCCTTCACCTTGTCAATTATTTCTTGAGGTGTAATTAATTCTCCGTTTATTTTGTTGATTCTAGATAATAAATCACGATTACCGATTGTTCTTTCAACTTCTAAACATAATTGACCGTCATTCATTTCGACAACAAAAACACCCTTTTTATTTTTTGTAAAATCTTTAATGACATGATCTGGGAAAGGCCAAATAGTTTGTAGTTGCAGTAATCCAACCTTGATACCTTCGTTTCTTAAAAGTTCAACTGCTGCTAAAGAAGAACGAGTTGAACATCCGAAAGAAATTAATAAATATTCGGCATCTTCGACGTCAAAAGTTTGATATAGAGTTATTTCATCTCGATATTGGTCTAATTTATGAAATAATCTCGATAATTGTTGGTTAATTACATCTGCTTTTCCCGTTGGTCCACCGGTTTCGTCATGGTTTAAACCGGTAACATGCCAATGATATCCTTGTCCAAAATCAGCCATAGCCGGAATTCCACTTTCATCAACAGCATAAGGTTTATATTGCTCAGGTGAGACTGTAGGTCTTTTCCGATCGATTATTTCTAATTCATTTAATTCGGGAAGAACAACTTTCTCACGCAGATGACCAATAACTTCATCTAAAAGAAAAATTACCGGAACGCGATATTTTTCGGAAAAATTTACTGCTTTTATCGTCAAAGTATATGCTTCTAAAACTGAACCGGGTGAAAGGGCAATAACAGGATGATCTCCGTGGGTTCCCCAACGAGCTTGCATAATATCAGCTTGCGCCGGCGATGTGGGACCTCCTGTGCTTGGACCCATTCTCTGCACATTAACAATTACACAAGGAACTTCGGTCATGGCCGCAAAGCCAATTATTTCCTGCATTAAGGAAAAACCTGGTCCACTAGTAGCCGTTAAAGCCTTAGTTCCCGTAAGAGCTGCACCTACGACAGCACCTATTCCGGCTATTTCATCCTCCATTTGAATGAATTTTCCCCCTACTTTTGGTAATTCTTCAGCCATAAACTCCGCAATTTCTGTAGAGGGTGTGATCGGATAACCTGCATAAAAACGTACTCCTGCATCAAGAGCACCAAGAGAACATGCTTGGTTACCTTGAAGAAGTTGAGCGTTTCTTTTTGTTTTCAATATAGTTAACCTCCAATCTTAATACAAAAATCTGGACAATGATCCTGACAAATCCGACAAAGAGTACAGGAATCTACGTCTTGAATAATTGGTTTACCCCATTCATCTTTATCCAAAACCTTTTTAGGACAAAGGCTGTAGCAAATTCCACAAGCCTTACACCATTCATATTTAATACTGATGTTTGGCTTATCATTTTTGGCCATATCTCTCACCTCCATAATTTTCGCACCTTTGTTCGCACCATTCCCGGATAAAACCAGTGATAACTACGGGCACTTTTCTAATATCGGCAACATTCTGTGCACCTGTTAACAACATCATTAATCTTAATTCATCACTAAAATTACAGATGAATTTTCTTAATCCTTCTTCACCTTCCTGAGCAAA
Source organism: Clostridiales bacterium DTU073 (assembly GCA_001512665.1). Taxonomy (GTDB): domain Bacteria; phylum Bacillota; class Peptococcia; order DRI-13; family DTU073; genus DTU073. The sequence goes on along the minus strand of LFSF01000038.1, from coordinate 100,771 downwards.
TACCTGTAAGAATTTTCCGGCTATACCAACTGCATCAGCTCCGACTGCTAGTGCTTTCATGGCTTCAAGAGAATTAGTAATCCCTCCGGAGGCAATAATTGTTACAGCCAAATTTAAACTGCAGACTTCTAATAAAGATGCAGCAGAAGGAATCCCCCAGAAACGTAAAAATTCCAAATTTTTACGTTGGTTACGTGCAAGTTCTATTGAAGCAAAATTTGTTCCACCGCTTCCTCCTGTATCTATTCCGGAAACACCGAGTTCGCATAATTTTTTGGCTATTTCCCAGGAAATACCATTTCCCACTTCTTTAATAATCACAGGGACAGATACTAGACGACATATCTTTTCGATATTTAATGCCCAGTGTTTAAATTCTCGGTCGCCTTCCTTCATTACTAATTCTTGTACACCATTTAAATGAAGTTGTAAGGCATCGGCTTCAATCATTTCCACAGCCGCTAAAGCTGTTTCCGGATTTACTCCTGCGCTTACATTAGCGAAAATTAAGCCTTGGGGATTTACTTTTCTGACTACTTGAAAAGTGTAAACTTCAGCTTTATGGTGAACCGCTGCTGTTTGTGAACCAACAGCCATACCCAAGCCAAATTCATAGGCAATCTCTGCAAAAACACGATTGTATTTTTCCAGACCTTTAGCCCCACCGGTCATGGCATTAATGATCAGAGGCAAAGCTAATTTTTTATTAAAAAGAGTAATGGAAGTATCTACATCTTTTAAATCAGTTTTTAAAAGCGCTTGATGTACTAAATGTAAATCATCCCAACCAGTTGATAGTGGTCCTGGTTCTGTTTGCAAAGCATAGTGAAGATGCTCTAATTTTCTTTTTTTTCTTTGTTCATCCATAAAATCACTCAAATCTTACCATAGTGTATACAAGATACTCTAAATATAAAAAGTATAAAAAGCTGCTCATGTCAGCTTTTTATCTATATTTATTTAGTTATAAAAGATAGCTATTTAATTTTGTCTTTAATTATATCATCTTGACCGGCTTTTATCAAATCTCTAATCGTTACACTATCTTCTGATGTCTGTTGATTAAGAAAAGAAGCATATTCAGTTTCCTCCGGCTCTTCCTCTACATCTTTAATACTAAGGCTGATTCGTTTTTTATCGGTATCAATATCCATTATTTTAACCTTAACTTCTTGCCCGACTGTTAAAACATCGGCTACTTTTTCAACTCTTTGTTTAGAGATTCGGGAGATATGAACCAGCCCGTCCAGACCTGGTTCTAACTCTACAAAAGCACCAAAAGTAGCGAGCCTTACAACTTTTCCTGTCACAATGCTATTCACTTGATATTTTTGAATAGCTTCTTGCCAAGGATCAGGTAATAATTGTTTTAAACTAAGGGATATTTTTTCTTTATCTTTATCAACGCTTAGAACGTAAACTTCTACTTCATCACCAACTTGCAGAACATCTGCAGGATGATTTACTCTATTCCAGCCCATTTCTGAAACATGAAGCAGACCATCAATTCCTCCTAAATCAACAAAAGCCCCGAAGTTGGTTAACCTTTTAACCACACCTTTTTTAGTTTGACCTTCTTTTAGTTGTTCTAATGTAGCTTCTTTTTGTTTTTGATGCTCTTCATCTAAAACTACCCTTTGTGATAAAACAACTTTTCTTTTTTCTTTATCTAATTCGATAACTCTTAAACGTAAAGTCTTTTGTAGATATTCTTGAAAATCTTCGACAAAGAAACGTTCTACTTGTGAGGCCGGAACGAATCCTCTGATTCCTACATCAACTAATAACCCACCTTTTACTATTTCGACAACAGGTGCTTCAATAATTTCACCTGTTTCCATAGCTTTTTCCAATTTATCCATTAACTCATTATAGTAAGCATTTTTACGAGAGAGTATATAATTTCCTTCTTTATCTACTTTAATTACTTCTACTAAAATTTCATCTCCCACTTGAAGATGTTCTTTAAGATCAACTTTTTCATTGGAAAACTCTGTTACAGGTAAAACGCCCTCTGACTTACCTCCTATATCAATTAGGGCATCATCACTGGATACTTGAACAATTGTTCCTTTAATTAAATCACCTGTTTGCACGTTTTGTAGATCAATTTTTTCTTGAATTTCTACAAAATTTTCTTCGACCTTGCTTTCATTAATTTTTTCCATTTGTTCCACAACCTCCTTAATAATCCAGTCAGGGGTTGATGCCCCCGCTGTAACACCTACCTTAAATTTATCTAAGAACCAAGAAGATTGTAATTCTTGGGCCCTTTCTATATGAAATGTAGGAACATAGTTTCTACATATTTCCGCTAGCTTTTTTGTGTTAGAACTATGCTTACCACCAATGACAATCATCAAATTAACTTCTTGTGCCAGTTTAGCGGCAGCTTCTTGACGAATTCGTGTCGACGGACAGATTGTCGAAAATACTTTTAAATCAGTGGTTTTCCCTTGTAAATATTTTACCATTTCCGCAAATTTTTCTTCTTTTTCAGTAGTTTGCGCTAAAAAAGCAATTTTATCTTGTAGCTCCAGTTTTTTCAATTCTTCTAAAGAAGCAATAACCACAGCTTTATTTTCAGTCCAAGCAACTATTCCTTGAACTTCAGCATGATTTTTATCACCCAAAATTATGACCTGATATCCTTGTTCATGGGCTTCTTTTGCAGCCATTTGTGCCTTTTGTACATGAGGACATGTTGTATCAATTAGCTTTCTTCCTTCATTATTTAAGGCTGTATAAACATTCGGACCAACCCCATGAGTTCTAATTAAGATGGGGTCATCAGCTTTTATTTGCAGTTTATCCGTGATAGTTTTAATACCTAGTTTTTCTAAACGTTCAATTTCCCGTTGATTATGTATAAGTGGGCCAAAAGAGAAAATTGGACCCGCTTTAGCCGCTTCTTCTGCAGCTAAGATAGCTCTTTTCACGCCAAAACAAAATCCGATGTGTTCTGCTAAAATAATCTTTATCTTCAAAAATTCTGCACATCCTTTTGTAAACGTTTCATCTCTTCCATTATATCAGAAGTCACCATTTCTAAATCATCTGTAGTTACTTTTTTCTCATATAAATCCTCATAATATTTAGGTTTACTAATATTTACTTTAATCTTACCTCTCCAGGAAAGAGGAAAGGTAGTTTTGGAACCGTCAATATACATTACAATTATGGGAGAACCAGACCTTAAAGCAAAAAGAGCTGCTCCGGGATGAAAAGGAAGTAAATCCCCTGTTTTGCTTCTCGTCCCCTCTGGAAATAAGCCTAAAACCTTACCACTGTTTAAAAGTTTTCCAGCTATTCGTAAAGCATTACGGTCAGCCTGTCCCCGTTTGATGGGAAAAGCATAAAGAATCGGAAATATTTTACCGATTATCGGAATCTTAAATAATTCTTCTTTGGCCATAAAATGCACAGTTCTGTTGGTCGAGCAAGCAAAAATTACCGGATCCCATAAAGAAACGTGATTGGCAATCAGCACAGCAGAACCGTGCTGGGGAATATTTTCCTTGCCCTTTACTTGCCAACTGTTAAACATTTTTAGATAAACAACAAATATAAATCTAATCACTTTATAAAACATTGTTTAAGGCTTCCTTTTTCTCTTGATATATGCGCAGAATCTCCTGAACGACTTCTTCAGGACCTAAACAGGTTGTATCAACGATTACCGCGTCTTGCGCAGGTTTTAAAGGACTGGTCTTTCTGTTTTCATCAATATAATCGCGTCTGGCTAAATCTTTTTTTACAAATTCAAGTTCATCATTATATCCGCGCTGTTTTAATTCTAAATATCTGCGGTAAGTTCTTTCTTCCAGAGAGGCAGTTAAAAAAATCTTACATTCCGCATGAGGAAGAATAACTGTACCGGCATCCCGCCCATCCATAACTACATTTTTATCTTGAGCTAATTCCCGCTGCATTCGTACTAGTTCTTGACGAACCTTCGGTAAAACAGCTACTCTGGAAACATTTTTGCTAATTATAGGATCTCGAATTTCTTTGGATACATCAATGTTATTACAAAATACCTTTTGTTCACCTTCTGCTTGCTGTTCCATATCTATCTTCGTGCTAGCGATTAATTGGACAAGAGCATCTTCGTTATCTAAACATACATTCTGTTGCATGGCAATATATGTGATTACTCTGTATATAGCTCCGGTGTCAATATGTATAAATCCAAGTCTTTTTGCAATCATTTTGGCAATTGTACTTTTTCCTGCCCCTGCGGGTCCATCAATTGTAATTTGAATAAGTATCACCCTTTTCTTTTAATACTTGCAAATCTTCTCTTATTTTACCATAGTTACAATAAATTTTGCCATAGAATTGTCTATATATTAATAAAACAATCTCCCAATTGTTTCAGGAGATTGTTTCTTGATTTAAATCGGGACGTAATTTGACAGCATCATGCAAATAAATATGTTTTATCTTTGCTCCTTCATCTAAGTAAACGTGGAGCAAAACACGGATACAAAAAGGCAATCCATGGGGTACATCTGCTTCTAAGCATCCTAAAAGAGGAATATCGGTTAATCCCATTATACGGGCAGCTTTAGCCGGAAACTCAGCATTTAAATCTTTGGTCGAGGTAAAAATAATACTAATCAAATTTTCTGCGGTAATTGAATTTGCTTGAAAAATAGCCTGTAACAGTTTTTGCGTTTCCTCAATAATATTTTCTTTTGTATTAGCGGTTACAGTTGTAGCACCACGAATTCCATATACTCTTTTCATTATTGATTATAAGGTGACACGCGGTGACCGAGACCAATAGCTACTTCATCTAAGTGTACTAACCCGATACCTAAAAATACGGCAACACTAATATGATCACCTTGACGTGCTACCCCAATTTTCCCTCCAACGTTGAAACCTAAGGCTTTAGGCAGAATTTGAGAAAGGGCTTCACGAGTGGCTCCGGCAATGGCCCCTTCGTCATGATGATTTTCTTTGATCACACCTTCTCTTTTTGCTGCAACAATAGCTCTTTCCACAATTTTTTGGATTGATGCTTCATATTCACCGCCTATATCAACAGCAACACTCTTAATATTTATTTTAGATAATTCATTTTTTAATTGATTCTCTTCTTCGCGGTTTTCAGATAATGCCATCTTAATAGCTGCCGAGGCTATTTTTTTAGATCCAAACATCATGATTTACCGAGCCTTCCTTTTCTGCCATATTTTTCTTTGCCTAATTTGAATTTTAATACAATGTAGTATAAATATCAACTATTCTATTGTAAATCGACTGCATCAAAATACAAGCGACCTATCCCCTCAACCATTTGGTCAAGACCGGGTACGAGAATATTAGGTGTTTTTTTACTAATCCTTATTTTTACCGGCAGATTTTCTTGGGGATTAAAAATAGTAATTAAGTCACCTTGTTTTACTGCCAAACTAAATTCTTTACGTAAAAAAGTGCCAACGTCTGTTCCATTTAATTCAATTTCTATATCCGGTCGACTGTTATATTCTTGAAGTTCTAAAGTTAAACTTGTCCAAGGCGTTAGAGAAAAGCCCCCAGCCTGATATATATTTAAATCCTCTTTAAGGGGTTTGCCCTCTAAACTTAAAGCAAGATTTAGACGAGATCCCATCCCCGGAATTAGCAGTAATGACTGTGTGATTAGTAAGATAATTATTACCACTTTAAGACTAAAAACCATTATTTTTTGCATTAGTTCAAGCAAGTTTTCCATTCTTTCCATATCTCTTACCCTTCTCTAAGAAAAAACCTTATTATCCTAATAAACATCCCACCTTATATTTTAACCCGATCAGTTTTCCTAATACTTATGTTTATAAAGTATGATTACTTCTATAGCTCAACTCATTTTATTTATCAAATTATTTCATTTTACAGGCTGCTTTTAGGGCTTGTATTTCTTTTGGCTTTAATTCTCTGTACTTCCCTGGTTTTAAGTCACCTAACTCTAATGGACCAAACTTTATCCGTTTTAGTGAAATAACAGGATGTCCAACTTTATCGCACATTCTACGAATCTGTCGGTTGCGTCCTTCCTTAATCGTTATCTCTAATAAGGTTTTTGCTTTTTCTCGATTCAAGACTTTTACAACAGCCGGCTGAGTCAGCCCATCCTCAAGTTCTACTCCGTTACGTAATAAATTTATAGTATTCTCCTTTATCTGACCACTAACCAATGTCAAATAGGTTTTTGCTATTTCATAGCGCGGATGAGTCAGTCTATAAGCTAATTCGCCGTCATTAGTCAATAGTAATAGCCCCTCTGAATGATAGTCTAACCTGCCCACCGGAAAAACGCGCTCTTGTATTCCTTGTATTAAATCTGTTACTATTTTTCTTTGTTGGGGGTCATCAAGAGTTGTCACTACATTTAGTGGTTTATTTAAAAGAAGATATACCTTTCTAATTTCCGGTTTAACGACTTTGCCGTTTACTTCGACCAAATCTTTTCCCGGTTCCACCTGAAATCCCATTACCGAAACTATTTGTTGATTAACTCTAACTTGTCCTTGTTTGATCATTTCTTCTGCCTTACGACGTGAAGCCACTCCACAACGGGCTAGATATTTTTGTAGTCTTTCCAGTGTCCCCACCACCATCTGTTTTTACTATTATTTTACACTATTTTAAAAGACCATGCTGACAATAAAAATTGACGCAAGAAAAGCAATAATATCTGCAAAAAGTCCGACTTTTAAAGCATAACGGTATTTTTTAATCCCCACAGACCCAAAATATACGGCTAAAATAAAAAAAGTTGTATCTGTACTCCCTTGCATCGTTGAAGCTAAACGCCCCAAATAAGAATCCGGTCCATGGGTATTAATTATTTCTGTGCATATTCCTAAAGAGGCCCCACCGGAGAGAGGTCGCATAATGGCTAAAGGGAGAATATCAGGTGGTATATGCAATAGACTAAAAAAACCACCGCAATATTTCTCTAACAAACTAATTACTCCACCATGCCTGAAAATACTAACAGCCATCATCATCGCTACTAAAAAGGGAATTATTTTAACTGCTAGACTAAACCCTTCCTCTGCCCCTTTGACGAAACATTCGTAAATCTTAACACCCTTAAAACTAGCATAAAGCAAAATAAAAAAAATAAGCCCGGGGATTGCCCATCTGGATATTTCGTAAAATATGGATGCCATTAGAATCCCCCTTTTACCGATGTAATTGACGCATAATTCTGTCTGCGAGTAAAGCTACTGTAAACCCTATAGTTGTTGCAAAAAGGCTTGTGCCAATAATTTCCGTAGGATTTGCGGAGCCCGCCGCAAGACGTACCCCGATTATTGTTGCAGGTAAAAGCGTAATACTCGAAGTGTTCATGGCTAAAAAGGTACACATAGCCTCACTGGCTTCATCTTTGTTTTTATTAATCTCCTGGAGCTCTTGCATTGCTTTTAAACCAAAAGGAGTTGCAGCATTCCCTAAACCCAGAAGATTAGCACTAAAATTCATTAAGATTGAGCCTAAGACCGGATGATTTTGCGGAAGTGAAGGAAAAATTAGTCTGGTAAAGGGACGAAGGAGCTTTGCTAAAGCTTTGATCATGCCGGCTTCTTCTGCCACCTTCATTAAACCTAACCAAAGACTCATTATACCAATCAATTCAATTGAATATTTAACAGCTGCCTGAGCAGCCTCAAAAGCAGATTGCGTAATTATTTCCGGTTGTCCTCGTATGCCGGCCAGAATAATTCCAGAGATAATCATGACCATCCAAATAACATTAATCATAATCTTAAAAGCCTTATCCTTATATCTTTTTCTTCTGTAAACTTATGAAATTGGTATAACATTTAGAACAATCTTTGCAAGCGAATAGGTGTAATCACGCTTACACCCACTATTCCGCAATAAACTACTCAACTTCCTCTTTCTTATCAATAACCTCTATATCTGAATTAGTAGTAACTGTAGTTGTTGGCTGCTTTTTTCCATTACATTTCACTAATTTCTGAAGCTGTTCCATAACTTGAGGAGCTGTATCAATAAGCCTTTCCATAAAAGCATTTTTTGCACCAACGGTCATCATCCGTATTTGTCCGTGACCCACTACCAAAAAACCAACCGGTTGTACAGACACACCAGCTCCACTACCACCACCAAAAGGTAAAGAGGTATTTTGATTCTCGGATTTTTGCGTATTACCTCCACTGTTCAGATCAGTACTGAATTCACTTCCTCCGGCAGCAAAGCCACAAGCCACACGAGAAATAGGTATAATTACTGTACCGTCAGGTGTTTCTACTGCATCACCTACTACTGTACTAACATCAACCATTTCCTTAATACTTTCCATTGCAGTTTTCATTAGTGCTTCAATTGGATGTTCACTCATTACTAACCCTCCTAATAAATAATCTAATTTTCTCAGCATTTGTAAACAAATAATAGATGATAATAATAATATGACCGAGAGGAAACTCTAATATGCAAGATAAATCTATATTTAACAGATTCTGTTCTCTATAATTAGGAATAATAGCGAGATTATTTGCGGACTTGGCTATTTTAAACAAACTAGCAAATTGACCATAAATAATCCCCCAAAACCACCATAATACTCCTACTGCTAATGCTGTTTGAGCTGCATCTTGTAAAGCGACTTCAGTATATAAACGAAATTTTTTTATTCTAATCGGTTTTGCTATTTTACGGATTGTTTTCATTGTGCCTTGCAGTGTCGAATGAATTATTTGTTGAGACAGATATATTCGTGAAAAAACTCTATACCAGGCTATTTGGCTCGATTTAAGATCCTGTGGGGTCTGTTTCTTCCAAAATCTGTTCTGAGATAAATGCCAAAACATCCTTGTAACGAGATTATTAATTTTGAAGGTTATTGGTAACTTCCATATTTTTAGAATGAAAGTAAGGTGAAACTCCTTTGATTGTCGATATATGCGAAAATATATTTTAATAGGGATTAGACTTAAGCCTAAGATAATTAACAAAACTAACAGTATTCCCCAAAACATCTGTCAACTCACCCCCTAATTAGGTATCATCATCAAGATTATTTCCATAAATTAGTATTACCCTAAAAGTAGATAAACTCATCAAATCTATTTATGAAAAAATTGACTTTTTTCCTTATATTTTATAACATTATAGATAAAGTGATTCCCCTGCTCCTCAAGGGGTATCAAAGATTAACATTTTTTCATTAAGGCATAAAATGCAGAAAAAAATAAAAAAAGGAGGTGTATTTTTTATGTCTAAAACATTACAGAATTATCATGATTGGCTACAGTCAGAGATTGTAGATTCTCAAAGTAAACAAGAATTACTCAAGATAAAAGATAATGAACAAGCAATTAAAGAACTTTTTGGTAAAGAGCTGTCTTTTGGTACAGGTGGTTTAAGAGGAATAATTGGTGTAGGACTAAATCGGATGAATACATATGTAATACGCAAGACAACTCAAGGTTTAGCTAATTATTTACGCCAAACATATTCTCATTCATCTCTGCTTAAAGTAGCTATTGCCCATGATACACGGCTTTATTCTCAAGAATTTGCAGAAGAAGCAGCCTTAGTTCTTGCTGCTAATGGAATTCAAGCATTAATCTTCTCCGGCCCTAAACCCACACCATTTTTATCCTTTACCATCAGAGAACATCAATGTGTTGCAGGAATAGTCATTACTGCCAGTCATAATCCACCAGAGTATAATGGTTATAAGGTTTATGGACCTGATGGCGGTCAAGCCGTATCTCCCTTTGTTGATGACTTGACCAAAGCTATTGCCCAGGTTCACATTTTTCAAGATGTTCTAACAATAAACCGTCAAGATGCTGAAAAGAAAGGTTTAATAAAAATTGTTACCTCCGAAACAGACAAGCTATATTTGGAAAAAATTCGTTCTTATTCTCTTAACCGGCCGCAACAAAAAATTAAGGTCGTCTTTACATCGTTACATGGTACTGGGAATTGTTTCATACCAACATTATTGAAACAATGCGGATATGTTGATTTATCTGTAGTAAAAGAACAAATGATAGCAGACTCTAAATTTCCTACGGTTAAAGTACCTAATCCTGAAGATAAAGCTTCATTTACCCTGGCTTTGGATTTAGCTAAACAAAAAAATGCTGACTTAGTAATCGCCAGTGATCCTGATTGTGACCGTTTAGGCTGTGCCGTTAAAGTTAATGCAGGTGAATATGAATTTTTTACGGGCAATCAAATCGGTGCTCTTCTCCTTGAATATTTGTTATCCCAGTTGCAGAAAAAGCAAAAATTGCCTAAAGACGGAGTATTAATTAAAACCATTGTCACCAATGATTTAGGGAAAAAAATTGCAGAAAGTTATGGCATTAAAACTATTGAAACTTTAACCGGCTTTAAATATATTGGAGAAAAGATCAAAGAATTCGAGATTAATGGCTCTCCTCACTTCCTTTTTGGCTATGAAGAAAGCTATGGTTATTTAGTAGGTACTTATGCTCGTGATAAAGACGCTAATATTGCAGCTTTTCTCTTAACTGAAATGACCGCATATTATAAGGAACAAGGTTTGAGCCTTTTACAAGTTTTAGAAAACCTTTTTCAACGTCATGGCTATTTTCAAGAAGATTTACTTTCCGTTGAATTACAGGACGAAACAAAAGCAAATAGGGTGATGACACTTCTTGAACAACAGCCTCCCATTGTCTCCGGACTACAAGCTGTTGAAAAAAGGAATTATCAACAGAAAAAATCTTATAATCTAATAACAGGGGAAGTACAAGCCCTTACCCTTCCTCAGTCTAAAGTTTTATACTACCGTTTTAATGATGATTCCTGGTTTTGTTTCCGACCTTCAGGAACTGAACCGAAAGTTAAATTGTACTTTTCCGTTGTTGCTGCAAGTAAAAAAGAAGCCAATAACAAACTAGCCCAGCTCAAAAATGCAGTACTTGCCATTACCAACATCTAAAGTTAAGTTATTTATCTATTTTAGGATTTTTAAAAATAAAAAAAGGTTCATAACTAAACAGTTGTTATGAACCTTTATTTTTTTCTCACCCCTCCACATACCTTTTCATATATTAAAATAGGTAGACAACTATTAAAATAGGTAGACGCGGAGGTGTACAAATGACTCCAATAAATCAAAGACTTTTAAACGAATTACAGTTTTGGCTTCGCATTATGAAAGAACACTCACTTTTTTTACGTTTAGGATTCCCCTGTAATGAAACCCAGTTAATCCAAATGGCACAAAACTTTGAATCACGTTTTGCCCAATTAGAACAAAAAAGTTTATGTACCAAAACAGATGCTGAGATCAAATGCCTTGCCCAAGAAGCATTAAATGCTGTTCTTGAATTAATTCAATTCAAAACCTTAGTTTTAGATCGGCTGATCACTTGTACTTTAGGAGGCTCAAATTTCCCCTTATTGGTTGATCATATTAGACGCGAAGCTATTCGCTTTGCTGCAAATATCATTCGTTTATGCCGTGGAGAATTAATGTCTCCTACAGAAGAACTCATTAATGATGAAGTATTTTGGTTAAGAATTATGGCTGATCATTCTAAATTTATTATGCACCTACTTGATCCTTCAGAACGAAAATTTGTTTGCCAAGCTCAAATGTTTAGTGATACTTTTGATAGTTTACGTTTTCAGGCTGAAGATTTTGATTCAATATTAGAAATTACCCCTCGACCCATTCCCTCTTTACTACGTTTCACCAAAGATGTTATCGAAGCAGGAACAGACATCCGCAATTTCAAAGCCACAGCTACTAAATTAATTACAGAATGTAAAATCTTAAGTATCATTCCACCCTTACTTGCTGATCATGTCAGAAGAGAAGCTGAGCGTTTCCTTCAGGATATTGACCGGGATGTAAATATGCTTAAACACTCTCAAACACCTACCCCCGGACCCTGTCCGAGTCCTTGCCCAGTCCTTGTCCTACTCCTTGCCCGGCACCTTGCCCAAAACCATGTCCGGGTGAGCCCTGCCCCAGACCTACAAACATTAAAATAGATACTATCACCATAAAACCAGCAGAAACTGATGAGGAAAATGCAAATGTGACAGAGGTAAAAACTATTGATGCAGAATTCGCTACTCCCTTACAACCGATATACCGTCCGAAAAAGAATTTTAATACCGGTAATACTACTCCGATAAAAATTAACTTTGTTTAATTCTTCTCAGCTATCTCGGTCAATTCTTTTATATTTTTCAAACCGAAATATTTCAAAAAATCTTTGGTTGTCCGATAAATTATAGGGCGGCCCGGACCTTCCTTGCGACCGGCCTCTTCGATTAAAGCACGAGCTAATAAGGTACTAATCGCACTGTCACTATTTACACCACGTATTTCATCAATCTCGCTCTTAGTTACCGGTTGCTTAAAAGCAATAATCGCCAAAGTTTCCAAGGCTGCTTGTGTAAGGTTATTAAGCCGGGGTTTTACTAATTTTTCAATATATGGTGCATATTCAGGACGGGTAACAAAAGAATAGCCATCAGCAACCTCGAGCAAACAATAACCTTTCATTTCTCGTTCACATTCAGCCTTTATTTCCTTTAAAATTAATTCTACGTCATATTCCGAACGTTCAATAATTCCGGCAATAGTTTTGACAGAAAGCGGTTCACTTGCTACAAACAATAAAGCTTCTATAATACTTTTCGCATCATCAGGAAAAAGACTAGGCATGATCCTGTCCCTCCTCAATTGTGTTGAGATAAAGGTAGATGTCTTGAAATAAACCTTTTTGTCGAACTATAATTTTATTACGTTTGATTAGTTCCAAAAGAGCTAGAAATGTAACAATAATTTCTTCCTTACTGACTGCATCGGAAATTAATTGATAAAAAGAAAGACCACTTTGCTTTTCTTTTAGCTTTAACATGATAAATTTAATTTTATCTTTTATGGAGACCTTTTCTCGGTTTAAAGAGAGAGATTCAACTCTTTTTTCAGCTCTTTCCAAAACTTTATTAAAAACAGAAACCAAGTCTTCCCACTTTACATCCCCAATAGGATTAGAAGGTGGGAATTTTTTTAATAATTCAACATCATCTATTTCTCGCCAATAATATTGGGCTTGACGTTCTTCTAATTCCTCAAATAGCTTAGCTTTTTCTTTATACTCCTTGTATTCTAATAATTTTTGAACTAATTCTTCCCGAGGATCAATTTCCTGTTCCTCATTCACCGTTTCTACAACCGGTTTAGGTAAAAGCATTTTTGCTTTAATAGAAAGTAAAGTACAGGCCATTATCAAAAATTCGCTGGTCAATTCTAAATCTAATTTCCCTGCCAGATTAATATAATCTAAATATTGCTGCGTAATCTGAGCTATAGGAATATTATAAATATCAATCTCATTTTCTTCAATTAAATCTAGGAGAAGGTCCATGGGACCTTCATAAACAGGTAATTTTACTTGATAGGCCATTTTATATCATGCCCCATTTTATATATTCATAGCTGAACGAACTAATTCCATAGTTTCACCTGCGGTTATTCTGGCTTTCCGAGCACCCTCAGCCAAAATTTCCGTAAGCAATTCCGGTTTTTGCTCATAATAATCACGTTTTTCCCGCAAAGGTGCTAATTGTTCATCGATAATTTTGGCGAGCCTTTTTTTACAGACCACACAGCCCATCTTTCCTTGACGACAATCCTCACGTAATTCTTCAATGCCTAATGCACTATAAATACTATGATAAGTATGAACAATACAAACCTCAGGATGTCCGGGATCCGTTTTCCTAATGCGGGCAGGGTCTGTCACCATTAGCTGAACCTTCTCCCAAATCTCTTCACTGCTAGCCCCTAAAGGAATATCATTATTATAACTTTTGCTCATTTTACGACCGTCAACTCCGGGTAACATGGCTACTTTAGCTAATTCAGCCTGAGGTTCCGGGAAGATTTCACATTTGTAAAGATAATTAAAACGCCGACAAATCTCCCGAGTAAACTCCAGATGAGGTAGCTGATCCTCACCAACCGGGACTAAATTTGACCTATAAACAAGAATATCAGCAGCCATTAACAGAGGATAACCTAAAAAACCATAGGTTGAAATATCCTTACCTTGACTGCCTAATTGTTGAATTTGATCTTTATATGTTGGTACTCTTTCCAACCAAGAAAGAGGGGTAATCATGGATAGTAAAAGATGTAGTTCGCCATGTTCTTTTACGTTTGATTGAACAAAAATAGTGCTTTTTTCCGGATCTAGTCCGGCACTTAACCAATCTAACAACATCATCCGAATGTTATCCTGAATTGTTTCTGTATAATCAAAAGCCGTTGTCAATGCATGCCAATCAACAATACCGAAAAAACAATTATAATCATTTTGCAACTTAATCCAGTTATTTAAAACGCTTAAATGACCAATATGTAATCTGCCAGTAGGACGCATGCCACTAAAAATATTACCTTTTTTCATGATAATTATTACCTCCCGGTCAACTATATAATTAAATTACTGATTCGCATAATAATATCCAGTATGCCACCAATAATAGGACCAAAAATCGTACCGAAAACATTAGTTACAAGTAAAAGAATAAGGATAATCGGACCATATGCTTCCAGTTGATAAACAATATGGTGCATTTTATAAGGAAGTAAACCGGCCAGAATCTTTGAACCGTCCAGGGGTGGTATGGGAATTAAATTAAATACAGCTAAATTTACATTAATAATAATTAAAAATTGAACTAAAAGAATCCAAAAATAACCAGCATTCATCTTAACAAGTAGATTGTATAATATGCCTCCGGTTAAAGCAAGCAGAACATTAGAAAGCGGTCCGGCCAAGGCAACATAAAGCATTCCTTTCTTTTGGTCTACACGAAAATTTACCGGATTAACCAGAACCGGTTTGGCCCAACCAAAATGTACGAAAATGAGCATTATTGTTCCGATAAGGTCCAAATGGGCCAACGGATTAAGGGTAAGCCGTCCCTGATATTTAGGAGTCATATCCCCTAACCTATAGGCAACATAACCATGTGCAAATTCATGAACACTTAATGCTAACAATATTGCCGGTAAACTAATAACTAACCCTTGTAGATTCATTTATTTTCCCCCTTTAATAACCGGTTAGCCAACTCTAACCCCTCTTTTTTTGTATTGAAAAAATGCATTCGGTAAAACTCTTCCAAACGCAGAAGAAGTTTGCCTACTTCCGGTCCCTGCTTAATTCCAAGCTTTAACAAATCACTTCCCCGTACCGGCATTTTGTTGGCAATTATTTCCTGACAAAAATCATCCCAAGATTCACCCCATTGAGGGTTTTCCCTAAACAAGAAATACCTTCCTTCCGATGGAAGTTCTTTGATTCGAGCTAAGAGCTGTCGTCTTGTAAGTTGATCTAATTGTTTTTGGTTTTGCACCAATACCAGTATTCGCTTTAGTCCATCTTTTTCTTGAGGATATAAACCCCAATAGGAAGAAATAACTGCAAGTTGGTGCTGTTCCTTAATCAAAAATAATAAAAGATAATAATACCATGGACATATCTCTTTAGGTAACTGCTTAGGTAACTGCCAGGAAGCCCAGGTCTTAATCTGCTGTACTGACAGCAATCCCCCAGTAAAATAAGGCCATCCACCTAAATCAAAAATATCCTTCATACTTTGCTCTACAGTATCTTCTGTACAAAGAAGCTGCCATTCTTTAAGTCTACGGCGAGGTGAAACCTTTTCTAAATACGGCCAGCTTTGTTTTAATCTTTCTAATGTTGTTTTTTCAATAGTAAATCCTAAACGATTTTTATAACGAATAGCTCTCAGAATACGCGTAGGGTCATCTTTAAAGCTTTGTTCATGCAAAATACGAATTAAACCTTGAGATAAATCCTTTTGTCCATCACAAAGGTCAATTATTTCGCCCCATCCTTCTTTCAGTAGCGGGATTGCCAGTGTGTTAATAGTAAAATCCCGTCTTTTTAAATCTTCCTGCCAGCTTGTTGGCATAACCCGAGGTAAACTTCCCGGTCGACTGTAATGTTCTTTACGTGCTGAGGCGAAATCAAG
Organism: Clostridiales bacterium DTU073; assembly: GCA_001512665.1. GTDB lineage: Bacteria > Bacillota > Peptococcia > DRI-13 > DTU073 > DTU073. The sequence goes on along the minus strand of LFSF01000038.1, from coordinate 84,733 downwards.
TGTAATTTCTTTCAACTTCAAAGTTGCCGTCAGGAATCGTTTATTAAAAACTGCTTTTCCTCCAATTTTCTCTTTTAATCTAGAGACAAAAGAAAAAACATCTCCTTCCAGAAGAAAATCATAATCCCGATACGCTCTTTGTAACAAGAAATCACGAACAGATCCCCCGACAAGAAAAAGAGGCTCTTCTTCTTTAAGCTTTCTAATCCAGTATAAAATTAGATTGTCCGGAAAAAGATAATTTTTAATCACAATTTACTTAACATCCCGATCCATAGTTTATTTATACACATTTAAAATTTCCAGAATTAAATAAATAATGACTAGCACTAACACACTTCGCAAGATGAAATTAACAACATAATTATCCACTAAAAGATGGATAATAAACGGTGCTACAATCACTAGTAACAAGCAAATTACAATTAATATAAATAACTTTTTTCTTTTTTTACTATTATCCATAATGTAATCACATCCTTATCATACATCCAACCTGTCCGGAACAAGGTCATTGCGAATTAAATCGGCATATGTTTCTCTGGCCACGATAATATCCGCTTCTCCCTGATTGACTAAAACAACTGCCGGTCTCGGCAAGCGATTATAATTACTGGACATGGAATAGGTGTAAGCTCCCGTACAAGATACTGCTAATATATCACCACTGACCATCGGAGGAAGTTTTATATCCCAAATTAACATATCTCCTGATTCACAACATTTTCCCGTAATCGAAACTTCTTCAGTTGCCTTTGTTTTCATTTTGTTGGCAACAGCTGCTTCATAGAGTGCTTTGTAAAGAGCAGGACGAGGATTGTCAGCCATTCCTCCATCAACAGCAACATATGTTCTAACTCCAGGAATATGCTTGATGGAACCGATCGTATAAAGAGTTGTGCCCGCGGTACCAACGATAGACCGACCTGGCTCAATAATTATATTGGGAATCTTCATTTTTAATTCTTTCGCTTTTTCCTCTACAGTACTTATGATTATATGAGCAAAATCACTAACAGAAGCAGGGGTATCACCCTTGTGATAATAGATGCCAAAGCCTCCACCCAAATTTAACTCTTCCAATTCTCTACCTGTTTCTTCTTTTACTTTATGAAGAAAATCCATCATCACTTCAGCGGCATGACGGAAAGAATTGATTTCAAAAATTTGCGAACCAATATGACAATGAAGTCCTTTTAACTCAATATTGGCTAAAGATAAGGCTTTCTTGATAATTTCCATGGCTTGCCCTGTAGCTATAGCAACCCCAAATTTTGAATCTATTTGTCCAGTTTGAATATATTCATGGGTATGTGCTTCGATACCGGGAGTGATTCTCAGATGAATTCTCGCCACTTCCTTCCGTTCAGCACAAATCCCATTTAGCAGTTCTAGTTCGTAAAGATTATCAACCACAAAACGGCCAATCTTACAATCAAGTGCATAGTTTATTTCTTCAACTGATTTGTTATTCCCATGAAAATAGAGAAGCTCCGGTGAGAAGCCGGCTTGGATTGCCGTATATAATTCACCACCGGATACTACATCTAAACCTAATTTTTCTTGCTTAATAATCTTCGCCATTGCCTTAGTAAAGAATGCTTTACTGGCATATAGTACTCTATTTTTAGGATATTTTTGCATAAAGGCTTGATAATAGTCACGACAAATTTGCCTTAAATGTTCCTCGTCAATTACGTATAAAGGTGTTCCGAATTTTTTCGCTAATACGACGGTATCACATCCACCAATACACAAATGACCTTGGTCATTTATCCTCATTGTACCTTGCAACTTCATTTACTTTCACTCCTCATTTTTCCGTACACATCTCCACTTTACACCATTTTTTATCTTAAGGTATGTTAACATATTGTTATTTTGCGGTCAACTTTTTTCCTCTTAGCTTCCAATAGTTCTATAAAGGCTTCCAGCCTTGTTTCAAGTCCGGTTTCGCCGGTTTGTTCATCAACATAAATATTCAATACGGGAATCCCGTATTTATCACTAACTTGAGGGAAAATATTATGAGCGACAATTTCCGGCATACAAGTCAAAGGAGCAACTTGTACAATCCCATTATAACCTTCTTGGGCGAAAGCCACACTAGCCCCGATACTTTCAATTCCGTGTCCGCCAACGAAGTGATTTAAAAAAGGACTGGCATAGGAACGATAATCATTTCCCTTCAATTTGAAAAACCTGGTTGTGAGTAAATGCTCCTTCACCCAATCGCTTAAATACAAGGATCTATGCACATAAGCACCCATCTTCCCGAGTTTCTTTTCTATCTCTAAACTGGCAAATGGTTCTAAAAGCGTGTATATTTCTCCGACTAAGCCGATTTTAAGCACATCTTTGGATTCATCCTGCGGTATATGCCATAATTTTTCTTTAGTTAAACAAAAAACCTCTTCCAATTCATCAAGATTTTGAGTCTGATCAATCATTTGCAAAGCATTATTAAAAATCTTATCTGCCGTACCTTTGTTAAATTCCCGTGGTCTAATCTCCTGAACATATTTTTCTAATTTATCAACTATAACAGCCTTTTTGTAGCCTAATTGAATCCCTTGTATAATTTTCCACCAAGAAACAGGTCCAATTACCTTTTTCACCCGTGTAACAAACTGCCAATAGCCTGTATCAGGTGGTTCAATAATTAAGGTATGATAATTTATACCCAAATCCTGAAAAATCTCTTTCATCAGCTGTCCATATAAACCAAACCGACAAGGGCCACAGCCACCTACCATCAGAAAAGTATCTGCGCCAAGTTGATTTGCTTCAATAAGATTACCAATACAAATTTTTAGCGGAATACAGGCAAATTCAGGTGAATGTTGTACTCCTAAAGATAAACTATCTTTTGTAGGACGAGGTGGTACAATCACATTTAGTCCCATGTACTCCAACATTCCCTTTACAGCAACCCACGTATTGCCCATATGAGGAAACGTAATTTTGATGATAATCCCTCCTCCAGCGAATAATATCTATAAAAGCTTCTAACCTTGTGACCAAACCACCCTCACCCGTATGTTCATCTAAAATTACATTTAAATACGGAATTTTTTGTTCAACAAGGCGTCTGATAATCAAGTTATCAATAAATGAGTCTATGCCACAGCCAAATGATGAAAGAACAATCACACCTTTCTTGCCTGGGCGTTGCATAAAACTATACACTGCACCTAATAAGTTACGACCATATGTCCAAAAAATTGACTTGGGAAATTTCCTTAACTGCGAGTCTCTTTCTTCTTTGGAAAACTGTGCCGGAGTAAATACAGTACAATCTAAATCCTGCAGTTTCTGCCAAAGTCCCATATTAACATAATGATCATATAAATTATAATCATGTCCTAAAAGTAGAATATTCAACTTACGATCATCAGTAATATCAAGATATTTCCTTATTAATTTCTGCTCATAATTCCTTTGTTCCTGCTCCGCATCATGCCAAGCTTTTTTTATTTTTAACCACTTTCCGGTAAAGGGGCTGGCACAATCCCATAAAAAGTGTGTATCTTGCTCTGATTTAACTTTATTCACAACCGGCTTAATCAACGGAGGATGTTTTATTTTACTGGCAGACAGCATATCTGGAAGCCCCATAAATTTAGGACAAATGTAAGCCTTTTTTTCCACACTAATTAAACGAGGAACAAATAAAAAATCAACATTTTTATTAGTAAAAGTTGCCGCATGACCAAAAAACACCTTTACCGGTAAACAGGTTTCATCAACAACACTTTTTGTCCCTTGGTCTAAAATGGCTTTATTAGTTGGTGGAGATACAACTACTTCCACACCTAATGCTTGAAAAAAGGTCGTCCATAAAGGGAAATATGTATAATAGAATAACGCTCTAGGTATTCCTATTTTCCAACCCAAGATTAGTTCTCCCTTCTTTATAATTATCCAGAATTAAACCTAAGGCTTTTGCTGTTATTTGAGCTCCGTACTCTGTTTTATCACAATCATCCATTTTTCCTATATCTCCGACCCCTACAATTAAAGGTATTTCCTGATTGTACCGATTTAAAATATCCACTGTATCTCCCTTGATTACAGCTTCATCAGATATCGGGGTGCCATCTTTATTTACTTCACCTTTTATAACCTCTTTATCTTTAGTTACTGCACAGTCAACATGAGCTCCCTGTATATTTTCAGTGTTAGAAGCAACAGCAACCACGCCAATAATTTGTATATCCGGATGCTTGATCATATATTCCATCACTCTTTCTCCTTGACCTTTCCCCGCTGCGCCACGGTCGTCAACCATAACTACTACCGGATCATAAGGAGTAGAATTAATTAAATCAACAACCTGCTGTCCTGTCAGCGGTGTAGGATTTCCTGCAGAAGAAGAGATACAACGACATCCCTTTTCCTTTGCAGCTATTTCCACTGCTTCTCGGGCAATTTTATCACCATCTGTTACGATAATAACTTTTTTCTTATTTTTCATCTGCACTAACCCCTAACTCCTATAGTTATTAGCCTTTCGGTCGCGCAAAAGTAGCGAAAAACAGCCCGAAGACTATCGCTACGGCAACCCCAATAGATGTAGCTTGTAAACCTCCCCCTAATGCCCCTAATAAACCTTTTGATTTTACCCCTTCAATTGCTCCTTGCGCTAAAGAATGACCAAAACCAGACAAAGGTACTGTAGCTCCGGCTCCACCCCAGTCAACCAAGGGCTGATATAAACCTAACCCACTTAAAACAGCACCGGTAGTAACATATCCCACTAAAATATGTGCCGGAGTAATGTTAAAAGGTGTTAAATCCATCAACAGTTGTCCAATAACACAAATAAGACCTCCTAAGATAAAAGCTTTTAATAACATCATGTCACTCTCCTCTGGATTCCAATACAACCGCATGGGCGATACAAGGTATCGTTTCCCCTTGCAAACTTGTCAGCGGACTTAAAAGAGCACCTGTGCCAATAAATAAAATACGGTGATAATACCCACTAAGTAAACGCTCAATTAAATGAGCAGTCAAAACTACACCTGAACAACCACAACCACTTCCGCCACAATGTGTATCCTGATCCGGGCTGTAAACCATGATGCCGCAATCATTAAATCTGTCCGGAGAAATCCCCTTTTCTTTTAATAATTCCTTAAGAATACCGTGACCTAACAAGCCTAAATCACCGGTGACAATTAAATCATAATCATTTTCATTTCTTCCTAAATCTTCGAAATGTGTTTTGAGCGTATCAAAAGCTGCCGGGGCCATTGCTGAACCTAAATCCTGGGCATTACTATTTCCCAAATCAATTATTTTTCCAATCGTGGCATGTGTTAATATGATTCCTGTACCGGTTTTTTCGATGATTATTGAAGCACTACCGGTAACTGTCCATTGCGCAGTCATAGGCCGCTGATCACCTAATTCCGTAGGTGTACGAAACTGCTTTTCCGCAGTATCATGATGACTGCTTGCGGAAACCCCAACTTTCTCTGCAAACCCCCCTTCTAAAAGGACTCCCGCCATACATAAACCTTCGGCAAAAGTAGAACAAGCCCCATACAGCCCTAAAAACGGCGTATTTAAAAAACGTGCGGTAAAATTTGCACAAGTAATTTGATTTAAAAGGTCTCCCGCCAGATAAAAATCTAAATCTTTAGGTAACAAATTTCGCTTTTCCAAGGCTAATTCTATGGAAAATTGCATCATTTTTTGTTCTGCTTTTTCCCATGTTTTTTCCCCTGCTAAGGTATCTGTTAAAACCAAATCATACTTTTCCCCTAACGGTCCTTTACCTTCCATTGGTCCAACTACAGAGGCCCAGGAAGTAATAATCGGTGTAGATGGAAAATGTAATGTTTGTTTCCCTATTTTATTTTGAGCCATAACTTCTCCCTACCTCACAAAATAATAAACTAGTCCCACAAGTATAGAAACCATTGTTCCATAAACAAGAATCGGTCCGGCAACAGTAAAAAGACGAGCCCCTACTCCATAGATATAACCCTCCCTCTTAAATTCTAAAGCTGAAGAAACTATGGAATTTGCAAAACCGGTAATAGGCACTATCGAACCGGCCCCTGCGACCTTGCCCAGCTCATCATAATAACCTAAAGCTGTAAACAGTGCTCCTAAAAATACTAAAAATGAAGAAGTTGCGGCTGCAGCGTCTTTTAACCCTAAGCCACTTTGTGTAAAAAGATTATAAATGATTTGTCCAATTAGACAAATTGAACCTCCCACTAAAAAAGCCATAATTACATTTTTAATTACTGTTTGTGGAGGGACCAGTTTTATTGCCGTACTTTGATAGTCTATTTGCTGTGGTCTGGCAATTCTTTGTTGTTGCCTTTCAATTTCCTGGCGTAAACCGGCAAATTTTTTTCTCTCTTCACCCTTTGCCTGTGCTTCCCAAAACAGTACTTTTTGATGTTCCTTCTGTAGTTCATTAAGCCATTTTGTCATTTCTTGCTCATTCAATAAAACATTTTGAGCAATCAAACCTTCTCTTTGTCTAATGTTTTGGCGGATTTCTTCCTCGTTCAGTTCATTCTACCTCCTTCTCTCTGATTTTCTGCATTTCTTTATTATTCTTTCCGCTTCAAAAAAAAATAAACAGGGAGTTTAAGTCCCTGTTTTACTAATATCATCTTCTAGAAGGTGTTTAAACTTTTTTAAAGCCTGTCTTTCCAATCTCGAAACTTGAACTTGAGATATGCCGATAATTTTAGCAATCTCTGTTTGAGTTTTATCTTGGAAAAATCTCATTATTAATATTTCTCTTTCCTTCTCCGATAGTTTTGCCAATGTTTCTTTAAGGGCTATTTTCTCAAACCAAACTCCCTCATCTTTTTCATTACTTAACTGGTCTAGCAGATAAATTGGGTCACCATCATCTTGATATAACGTTTCGTAAATAGAAGCCGGCAATTGCATTGCTTCCAAACTAGTGATTACTTCTTCCACAGAAAGCTCCACCTCTGCGGCAATTTCTTGTATAGTTGGCTCTCTTTCCAATTGCTTAGTTAAAGTATCTCTGATTTTATTAATTCGGTAAGCATTTTCTTTAAGTGACCTACTAATCTTGACCGGATTATCGTCGCGTAAAAATCTTCTAATTTCTCCAATAATCATAGGGACAGCATATGTAGAAAACTTCACATTATAAGATAAATCAAATTTATCAATTGCTTTAATTAAACCAATCGTACCAATTTGAAAAAGGTCTTCTAATTCATAGCCTCTGTTGGAAAATCTTTGCACTAAATTAAAGACAAGACGTAAATTACAATTAATCAATTTTTCCCGAGCTTCCCGGTCATTGTTTTGAGCTTTTTGTAATAATGCATTCGTTTCTTCCTCCTTCAGCAAGGGAAAACGGGGCAAATTCATTTCCGATAACCTAACGTTCATAAATGTTACCTCTTAAGATACTGCTATATTTTTTAGATCAGCACTAATTTGTTTCGTTAAAATAACCTTTGTCCCACTACCGACTTGTGAAAAAACCTTAACCTCATCCATAAAAGATTGCATAAAGACAAAACCTAAACCTGTTCGTTCCGGGTCTGTAGAAAATGCAGGTTCCATCGCTTTTTGTATATCAGCTATCCCTACTCCATGATCTTCTATTTCTAAAATTAAGGTATGTCCTTTAAGAGAAGCCGAAAGCGTTACAATACCGTCCGGTTTATTTTGATAACCATGGATAATGGCATTAGATACAGCTTCAGATACAGCCACTTTTATTTCTTCTAAATCATTTAAGGTTATTTCTAATTGTGAAACTAGTGCAGCAACGGTAATTCTGGCTAAAGCCACATTTTCTCCAATACTCATAAATTCTAATTTTATTTTGTTATTTACTATCTTATCCATTTTCATGCCCCCCTAACGCTCTTACTTTCCAATAATTCCCATACCTCTTCTTCTGTGTTGCAAATAGGCATTAATGAAGTTATTCCTGAAACCTCAAAAATATTTACAATGGCAGGTTTTGCTCCGCAAATAATTACTTCTCCTTGATTTGCTTTTACTTTTCGATATCTTCCGAGGATTACACCTAAACCGGAACTGTCAATAAAATTAGTTTTTGTTAAATCCAGCAGCAGATTTTGTGATACTGTTTCTTCTAGACTATGATCAATCTTTTCCCGGAATTCATTAGCTGTAACTAAATCAAAATCACCATCCACACGTACTATCAGCGTATTCTTCTTACTATTTAAAATAAGCGACATTTATTTAACCCTCCCACAAAGTTTAAACTCTCTATCTATTTCTCTATAAAACAAGATTGTCCTGCTATTTTTTGGAAATTCTTTAAAAAAATAGGTTGGTGTATGCAGAACATTACACCAACCTAATTTTTTTTATTTTCTAATGATCTACATAGTTACTACACCTTTAAAAACTTTTTTCATCATTTGCCATAAGGAACCTTTAGCTACATCCTCTTTAACAAGCAAATTGACACGTGACAATATTTCTCCGTTTTTGACAATAGAAATATGGCCTACTACATCACCTTTATTAACCGGAGCATTAACTAAAGGCACTAATTCAATCTCTGTGGTAATGTTTTGATCTTCTCCTCTTGGTAAGATTATCCCCACCTTTCCGTCAGGAATTACATCAACTTTATCTTTTTTACCTTCACCAACGTATATCTCCCCGATAATTTCATTCTCTTGATAAAATTCTTTGAAGGTGAATTGAGAGAAGCCATAATTAAATAATGTTTTAGTTTCAGAAAAATGTCCTTGAGGTACCGGAACACCCATAACTACAGAAATTAATCTGAGATTATCTTTTTTACAGGTACCAACAAAACAATATTTAGCATCTTCTGTCCACCCTGTTTTAAACCCGTCTGTCCCGGGATAAAACCAAAGTAATTTATTCTTGTTATCATATTGAAAGGGTCTTTTCGTTTCTGTACGGATACGATAATGTTTAATTGAACATATTTCCAAGAGTTGAGGATATTTAAGAGCATATCTGGCTAATAAAGCAAAATCATAAGCAGTAGTATAATGATTAGGATCATGCAAGCCGTTACAGTTTACAAAATGTGTTCCCTTCATCCCCAGTTCTTTAGCTTTCTTATTCATTAAATCAACAAATGCTTCATGAGTTCCGGAAATATATTCAGCTACGGCAACAGCTGCATCGTTACCGGAAGCTAATGCGATACCAAGTAATAATTCATATAAGGTCAACTCTTCGCCGGGTGCAAGAAAGATATGTGAGCCCATATAAGACGCCGCATTTTCACTGACAACCACCACATCATCCATTTTAACTTTGCCTGCTTCTATGGCCTCCATTGCCAAGGCAAGCGTCATTAATTTAGTCATACTGGCAGGATATAGTTTCTTCTGGGGTTCCTTTTCATAAAGAATCTTACCACTATGGGCATCTACTAAGATTGCTGACTCTGCCGTTAAGGGTAATTCTACCGCTTGCAAGGGCAGAGGCAATAAAGCTGTAAAAAGAAAAATAAGCAAAAAAAGTACAGAAATATTTTTACACCTATGTTGAAACAAAAACAATCACCTCCTATATTCTAATGTTTAATTTTTCCCTACTTTGTTTAAAGTATGTAAGGAAAAACTATTAGCTCTGAGGAGGTGATACTAATGGAACAAATCTTTGCAATTATAATAACTCTCATGGTCGCCGCCAGTGCACTCTATCTTTTAGTTGGTTTTGTCATTATCCCCATAGTAAAAATCTATAAAGAAACTATCCGGATAAAACGAAATGCCCGATTAAAATGAACAATTTAAATCTAAACAACCTTCTTTGGTCACAATGCCATAGATTAAAGGTAAGGTTTTCGGAGGAGTAGCAGATATTTGCATGACCTGGGGAATCATTTTCTTAGCAGCTTCAAATTTCTCTTGTTCATTATAAAAGAAGGTTAATAATGGCTGCCCTTTTTGTCTTCTCTCTCCTTTTCGGGCATGTACTTTGATACCAACCGCCAAATCTATACTCGAATCTTTGTTCTCTCTTCCTGCTCCTAAGGTCATGGCGGCAATCCCTAAAGTTTCCGCATTAATCGAATGAATATAACCGTCCTGCGGCATGTGATAATCCCATTGATATTTAGCCTGAGGTAATAAAGTTAAATCCCTAATTATCTCAGGATTCCCGCCTTGTGCCGCCACCATTTCAGCAAATCTCTCTAGAGCTGCACCTGAATCAAGGAGTTTTTCTAAGGTTGCCTTTCCTTCCTCTATTTCTTTAACTTGATTAGCTAAACTCAACATATATGCACCCAAATTGAGACAAAGCTCCCTTAATGGTCCCCGGCTTTTCCCTTGCAGGGTCAGGATGGCCTCTTTTACCTCCAGGGCATTGCCGATAAATGTACCTAAAGGCTCATCCATATTAGTAACAAAGGCCACCGTTTCCCTCCCTACTTCCTCTCCAATATTAACCATAGTCCTAGCTAAAGCAAAAGCATCCTCTTTATTCTTCATAAAAGCACCGCTACCCAGCTTAACATCCAAAACAATTTTATTTGCTCCGGCGGCAATTTTTTTGCTCATGATACTGCTGGCGATCAGCGGAATTGAAGGCACTGTTCCCGTAACATCCCGTAAAGAATAAATCTTCTTATCTGCCGGGACAAGATTTCCGCTTTGTCCGACAACTGCTAATTTAATCTGATTAACTTGTTTGATAAAGTCTGCTCTGGAAAGAGAGGTTTTAAAACCTGGGATACTTTCTAGCTTATCAATCGTACCACCTGTATGACCCAAACCGCGCCCCGACATTTTAGCTACCGGAACGCCTGCTGCCGCAACAAGGGGTCCCAGTATTAAAGTGGTTGTGTCAGCTACCCCTCCGGTACTATGTTTATCTACTTTTATACCTTCAATGTCAGACAAATCAATAAATTCGCCGGATTTAGCCATGGCCATAGTCAGATTTGCTACTTCTTCCGTATTCATCCCCTGAAAATAGATGGCCATACATAATGCAGCCATCTGATAATCTGGTATTTGCCCCTCAACATAAGCAGTAATGAGAGTTTCAATCTCCTCCTGCTGTAAAACTTCACCATTTCTTTTACGAACGATGAGATCAACTACACGCATCCTCTGCACTCCCTTCGCTATAAAACTTAACGTAAGCAGCTATTTTCCGTTCATATTGATTATCATGATCTAATTTTATCGAGAAAGCTATCCCCTGGACAATGATATGAGAGATGATATAATTCACTTATTGTTGCCGCAATATCTGCAAAGGTTTTTCTCGTCCCCAGATTGACATTACTGCGAAGATTATGTCCATAGACAAATAGGGGAACATATTCTCTGCTATGGTCTGTACTTTGAGTGGTAGGATCATTACCATGATCAGCAGTGATAATGAGCATTCCCTCATCCTTTACCAGGTTAAAAAGCTCTCCCAGTCTTAAATCAACTTCTTCCAAAGCCTGAGCATATCCTGTCACATTATTACGATGACCGTATTTAGAATCAAAGTCAACTAAATTGGTAAAAATCAAACCGCTCTTTAAACTCTGCCATGCTGCAATTGTTTTATTAATCCCCTCGTCATTACTTTTTGTGGGTAAACTATCGGAAATAGCTTGTCCGGCAAAAATATCCCTAATTTTACCTACCCCAATTACTTCTTCACCCTTTGCTTGTAATGCATCTAAGACAGTAGGGCCCGGTGGAAGAAGAGAAAAATCATGGCGATTAGCAGTACGCGTAAAACTCCCGGGTACTCCGACAAAAGGTCTGGCAATAACTCTTCCTACTGCCCATTTCCCGGTTAACAAATTGCGGGCAATTCTACACATTGAATATAATTCCGCTAAGGGGATAAGCTCCTCATGGGCAGCAATTTGAAAGACACTATCCGCAGAAGTATAAACAATCGGTGACCCTGTTTCCAGATGCTCCTTGCCCAATTCTTCAATAATCTCTGTACCGGAAGCTACCTTGTTACCTAAGATTTTTCTGCCGATTTTCTCCTCAAAAGCATTAATCAACTCAGCAGGAAAACCATGAGGAAATGTAGGTAAAGGCTCTTTCGTAATTAAACCGGCAATCTCCCAATGTCCCGTAGTCGTGTCTTTACCTGCAGACATTTCAGCCATCCTTCCATAAGCACCCAATGCCGGTGAATCACCGGAAATATTCTGTAGAGACACCAATTTTCCCAGTCCCAATTTCCCCAGATTAGGAAGATTTAGTCCCTGTACAGCTTCATCAATATGTTTTATCGTATTAGACACCTGATCATCATAAAGATGAGCATCAGGTAATGAACCAATCCCTACACTATCCAACACTAATAATATAGTTTTCATTTCTACCTCCAATTAAATAAAAGCCTAAATTTAAGCCCGAGGATGGGTTTTAAGATAAATCTCCCGCAATTTATTTCTGGTTAAATGAGTATAGATCTGTGTTGTTGAAACATCCGTATGTCCTAACATCTCTTGCACCGAGCGTAAATCGGCACCATTACTGAGCAAATGTGTAGCAAAAGAATGACGCAAGGTATGTGGCGTAATCTCTTTGTTTATCCCCACATCATTTGCTCTTTTTTTGATAATTTTCCAAAACCACTGTCTACTAACACCTCTACCATGATGATTTAAAAAGAGATGGTCCTCACGAGGGTTTTTTACCAAAAAAGGTCGACTTTTTTCCAGATAGCGTTGTAAACTTTGCGCCGCTTTAGAACCTAAAGGGATTATTCGTTCTTTACTTCCTTTGCCCAAACAACGTACATAACCTAAATCCAGATTAATCTGTTGTACAGTTAAATTAACCAATTCAGAAACGCGCATACCTGTTGCATAAATTAACTCTAACATAGCTTTATCTCTAAGTATTAAAGGATTTAAGCTTTCCGGTATGGCCAGAAGCCTGTCCACCTCTTCTTCACTCAAAACCTGTGGTAATTTTTGTGGTAATTTCGGTGTTTCTAAATAAACAGTAGGATCTATAGGCACATATTCTTCCATACATAAAAATTTAAAAAACCCTCGCACAGAAGCCAGCTGTCTAGCTATACTAGCAGGAGCTTCTTTATTTTTGCGCAGAAAATATAAATATCCGGCTAAAAGGTTTTTATCCACATCTTTAAATTCTTTAATCTTCTCTCTTTGTAGAAACAAAATTAATTTTTTTAAATCGCGCTCATAAGCTAGCAGCGTATTTTTGGCTAGACCTTTTTCCACTTGGAGATAGAGCAAAAATTCCTGTAATAAATCTTCCAAAACAAAAAACGCCCCCTTTATTGGCATTACAATATATTTCCACAAACTGAGGGCGATTTCCTTTTTAATCTTAGTATTTAGGGGATTAGTCCCGCCTCCCCTTGTACCTTTACCGGTTGATTTAAAATATCTTCTTCAAGATTCCCCGTAGGTGCAGTTTCCGTTAACCACATACTTAAACTTATCACAAAAAACAAAGCTGCCAGCATCAGTAATAGCTTTCTCTTCCACTTTGTCACAATAACAATAATCATACTCTCCCCCCCTTATCCTATTTCTATGAAAAATAACAATTAATTAGAATAAGAGTAGAGCAAAATAGGATAAGAAATTATTTTTAGGGTCAACCTAAAAATAGAAAACTATAAGTTTAAAGGAGCGATTAATTTGGAAAAGCAAAACTTAGCAAAAGAGAATAAGCCTAACGAGGTCATCAGAAATTGGAAACAAACAACACAAGAAAACGACCGCGGCACTTGGACTATTTTTCCGGATTTATGCAAGGGTTGTGGTTTATGCATTGAAAAATGTCCGACCCAAGTGATTTATTGGTCGGAAGAACTGGGTTTTATGGGAACACCTGCTGTGAAAACTCGGATCGAAGGTTGTATAGTCTGTGGTCTATGTGAAACAGTATGTCCCGAACCTGCGATTAGAGTAGAAAGAAAAGCTAAAGGCAAAGTGCCCCCCACCAGAGTCGTTTAAAAAACGACTTTTTTTAATCCTGTCCGTAATTGCCGGCAATCGACTCTACCCTATAAAAGTGCTCACGTAAGCCTTTAACAGTTTCCTCACTTACGTTAAACTCTTGAGCCATTTCCATATCCTTTTTATTTTCTGCCAAGGAATCAATAAATCTGGAATAATCAATTCCCACCTCATCACAAAGAAAATGCATACTCGGCTCTATACCCCAAGGAGGACCATGAAAACCTTGTTCATACTCCGTAGGTCCTGTTTCATATTTATAAGTACTTCCTTCACCGTCTAAAGAAACAAAACGTGCCGAACCCATTTCCGTAGGAACAAAATCCTTTCCTTGCGGAGCTTTACCCTGCAGATCCTGTTCTTTTTTTGCCATAAAAACCCTCCCTAAAATTTTAGTTTACTTTTATTATGTTCTCAGGAAGTGGTTTTTATCATAACACCTTTATACTATAACTTTTTGTTTACTGAAATAATTTAATAAAAATCGGTGAAAAATACCCTTCAATCAAAGCAGAACCTAACATCAATATGCCTAAACAGAACATGGCCAAGAGATACTCCATAAAACATTGCGACATCTTTATACTTCTTTGCCCATGTCCCCTGATTAAATAAAGAGAAAAATTGATGGCAATTACCGCACCTAAAAGATAAGCCGGAAGAGAAAGTAGGTTTGGCGGCAATACGGCTAATAAAGCCATTACCCCACCACGCCAGGCCTTTTCCTGTAATAAAAACTCAATAGTAAATCCTAAAACAAAACCACGAGTAAAAATAATGATTAACACAAGAGGCAACCCGATAATCGTCAAGCCCATTAAAAAAATCTTGCCTAGATTCAAGATGTTTTTTACTAAAGCTTGTCTAGCAGATACAGAGAAATTAAAATTTTCTTCAAAATCCATTAATGCTTCTTCAAAAAGCTGTCTTAGTGAAGAGGTTTGATTTTGTTCTAAAGAGGACATCCCTAAAAATCCAAAGAAAAGACCGACGATAAAACAAGACCCTACGAGTAAATACACCCACCAGCTTACATAAAAATGGCGAATAATCATGAGTTTGATTCTTTCCACGCTAACCTCCTCCCTCTCCAACATAAATTATGAGAGAGAAGAGACAATTATTACCAATAAATATTTATAAATTACGTCTCCGTAATGCGGCCATATCTTCCCCCGCCTCCGGGATCAATCCGGATTTCGCCGTTTCTTGCTTTAATAATAAGTTCGGCTATCTTTTCTCCCATTACTGCTTTCAATTCATTCTTTTTGACATAATGTAAGATCTTCATTTCCGTACCAAATGTTTTTAATAGCTTTTCCTTGGTTTTCTTACCAATACCCGGCAAAAAACTTAAAGGTACTTGGTGATAATATTGAGGTTGCAGTTGCGCTTGCTGATCTTCTTCTGTTTTTATCGCAACAGTTTCTTGTTGTAAAGAAGCAATACTGATAATTCTGTCTAAAACCCCCAGCACAAATTTCTTTTTTTCTCCGCAATAAGGACAGCAATTGACAGGTGGGGGTTCCGGCAAAGAACGATCACAAATAAGACAATAACTGCGATGATATTTGCCTAATTGCGGGTCTAAACCATAATTAGCCACTATTTTACCCTGTTGACCTCTTAATAGCTTGGCCAGGTGGTCAAAAGAAGGAGTTTCCATCTCCACCACATTATATTCCCGCCCTATTTTATCCAGGGAATGAGCATCAGAATTGGCCAGAAATTGTCTGTTTCTTAGTTCGGGAATGAGTAACGCCATATCCCGGTCGGCCGATAAGCCTAATTCAATCGTTTTAATCTCAGCAGCATCATCACCGAAAACATCAGACATCCAAAAAGCACAATTACCATACAGGCCTTTAAAAGGAGTAAATACATGAGCAGGAATCAAGAGACCGGCTCTTTTTTTTACTTCGCACAACAACTGGTGTCCATTAAGATAACAAAGCTGACTGCTTAAACGGTTATTTTTAACTTTTTGCCAAATCAACCCGGCAAAATCCTCTAATCTGGTCAAACTGGGGAAATAACAAAGATAATGGGCTCTACCGCCATTAGCTTCTACCGTTTCCAATTCTACGCCGGCAAAAAGAGTCACCTTTTCCCGATAACGCCAACCTCCTCCAGCCAACTCCACTAATTCACCGGAGGAAACAAGCTTTTTTAAATCATGCAAAACACCATATGTCCCACAGTCAACAATTCCAATCAAATCAATACCTTTTCTTTCTACACATTCTCTGAGGATATTAGGTAAGGTAAGATTGGAACTTGCCGTAATTTTAACAGCATTTCCCTCTCCATCACGACCAATATGCACATGTAAATCCAGAAAATATTTATTCATGAGCTTTGCCTCTCCCTCATTATTAACCACAACACAGCGATTACCGTTTTACCATCCTTAATCTCCCCGTTTACTACCATTTGTTGTACCTTGCTCAAAGGAATGGTGTCATAAGTAATAATCTCATCAGGATCAGGATGTGCCTTTTTGGGAACTAAATTTGTCGCCAAATATAAATGCATAAATTCATTACTAAAACCGGGCGCTGTATATAAAGAAGTCAACTTCTCCCAATTTCCGGCATTATACCCCGTTTCCTCCGCCAATTCTCTTTGAGCGGCTTCGGCAGGGTCTTCACCTGTTTCCAGTTTTCCGGCCGGAATTTCATATAAAACCGATTGCACCGGATAACGATATTGTTTAACTAAAACCAATTCCTGTTCGGGAGTCACGGCCACAATTCCTACAGCTCCCGGATGAGTCACCATTTCCCTTGTAGATATATGTCCATTAGATAACATAACTTCATCAAGGCAATAATGCAAAAACTTTCCTTTTTCTTCTTTTAATCTTTTCCTAAATTTCTCCTCCATTTATATCCCTCCCAAGCATATCTAAACTTATCATATCATATACTAGGACTAACATTCTCCAAAAAAAAGGAGTACACAAATGATTATTAGCCCTGAAAGCTTCTGGTTATTTGGTCGACCTCAGGATATATTATTACAAATCAGAGCTTTAAAAAAAAGCCATACAACTGTTCGGGAAGTTATCGATTTTTACACAAAAAAACATAAAAACAAACAAGAGAACTAATCTCTTGTTTGTTTTTATATAGAACATCTTTCCTTTCTTAGCTAGCTTTGCTTCCCATCCGCAATTTATCCGCAACCATGGCAATAAATTCAGAATTAGTGGGTTTACCCCGTTCAATATTAATGGTATAACCAAAAAACTTATTCATCATTTCCACATTACCACGATCCCAAGCTAACTCAATGGCATGTCGAATAGCTCGTTCAACCCTACTGGGTGTAGTTTGATATTTTTCAGCAATTGTCGGATAAAGTTCTTTTGTTATGGCACCTAAAAGACTGATTTCATTAATAACCAAAAGAATAGCATCACGTAAATATTGATAGCCCTTAATATGCGCCGGTACTCCCATCTGATGTATGATATTGGTTACTTCCAAATCCAAATTACGAGAACGTACTAAAGGTTGCTGATATGCACATACGGATGAACTAGGCATACTTATCGATATTCCATTGAAAAGTTGTCGTATCCGATTAGCTAAAGTATCTAAATCAAAAGGCTTTAAAATAAAGTAATCAGCCCCTAATTGTACAGCTTTTTGCGTCATCGTTTCTTGACCGAATGCCGTTAACATAACAATTTTAGGTCTATTTTCCAGATAATCCAATTCTGCTAATCTTTCTAATACTCCTAGCCCATCCAAATGTGGCATAATAATATCCAGTAATACTACATCCGGTGTCTCACTAGAGATCAATTCAATTGTTTCTAATCCATTATTAGCTGTACCGACAACAAACATATCATCCTGTCTCTCCAAATATTCTTGCAAAATATCTACAAAATCTTTGTTGTCATCAGCAATAAGTACTTTAATCTTTTCTTTCAACATGCATTACCTCCTAAATATTTTTACTTAGTTTAACCTTTAGAACATTTCGACAACTGACTGTAAATTCCTGCCTCTATTTTCCATTTTATATAAATTAGCTTAATTTTTTTCTTTAAAATTCTGAGTTATTAAAATGTTATTCATCATACTTTCCTAAGTTTTTTTGTTTTTCTACATTATAACACATTTTCTCGCTAATATTACGAACAAAATCCTGAGGAAAAAACCCCAGGATTTGTTTCTTTTTATTAATTATACCTGCTTCAAATAGCATATTTTCAATAAATACACCATATCCTCTGGTTGGGTCATTAACAAAAACATGAGTAACGGCTCCAATCAAACGACCATTTTGTATAATAGGACTTCCACTCATTCCTTGCACTATTCCTCCGGTTTTCTCCAATAACTCACGATCGCTGATTCTAATAATCATATTTTTACCATCGGTTCGACTATAGAGTAATTTTTCAATTATTATTTCATATTTTCTTATTTCCTGACCTTCAACAACCGTTAATATTTCGGCCTTTCCTGTCTGCACCTGATTGGCATACATTACAGGGATAGCATAATTGTACTGGTTGTTCGTTAATTCCCCGTTTAAAGTTCCATAAATGCCGCATTGTTCATTTTTGTCAATGTTGCCATATTCGGTATTTTCCAGAAAAATTCCGACTTTCTCACCGGGATTTCCTATTCTTCCTTTCTGTACATTTTCAATGTAAGCAGATAAAATTTTACCCTGTCTAATTTGCAATTTTTGATTTGTTTCACTATCAGTAATCAAATGACCTAAGGCGCCATATTTCTTGGTAACCGGATCCCAAAAGGTTAAAGTTCCAACACCTCCTGCATTGTCTCTCACAAATAGCCCAATCCGATAAGATTTTGTTTCGTAACAATACTCAGGATAAACTGTTCTCTTTAATACTTTTCCTTCTCTCTTGATAGTAATTATTAGTTTTTGTTTGTGCTGACTTACTTTTCCTAAAATATTTTGCAGTTGATCATCAGTTAAAATTTCTACGTCATTAATATGAGTAATCACATCTCCCACTTTAATATCAGCATCTCGCGCCGGAAAACAAGGCTCATTGTCTTGGTTAAGAATAGGAGAATAACCAACTACCATCACGCCTTCTGTCCTTAAAAGCACACCAATGGAATGACCACCCGGCATTAAACGAATTTCCGGAACAATATCAACATTTATTTTTTTAAAAGGAATCAAACCAAATAATTTTAATTCTAAACTAACTTGTCCCGGTTCAATTACAACAGGGGCATTATCACCTAAAATATATTTACCCTGTTTTAAATCTTGTCCCTCCATGGCTAAAAGCTTTTGTCCGGCACAAATATAAATATCAACAGCATTGCGGAGAGAAGGAGGTAAATTTAAAAGGATTTCTAACGGTTCACCAACTGAAAGAAGCTGCTTTTCCTGTGTACTATAATATACCTGTAACTGTGGAATCATAAAAAGAGTCAGTAGAAGAAAAACTAAAAACAATCCTTGGATTTGCCATTTTCTTAGCCTAGTCAATAATTAATCCTCCTGACTCCGGCAAATCCTCCCTCATTTTTAAAGATTAAGTCTATTTTTAAAATAACCTAAAACAAGCTTTTTTATGTCTTGAAAAAATTAACCTTCCGCGTTTAGGCGAAAGGTTAAATAATGTTATTTTTTTAAAATTTTGCCTGCATATTTTTTTAATTCTTCTGAAGGATTGTCACCACCTAACATGCGAGCCAATTCTTCAATTCTTTCTGCTTCGTTTAATTGATGGATAATTGTACGAGTACGACCTTTCTCGATTACTTTTTCTAATAAAAGATGACGGTCTGCTATAGCAGCAATAAGTGGTGAATGAGTAACACAGATTACTTGTTGACACTTACTAATACGTTCTAATTTTTCTGCAACTTTTTGAGCAGTTTTTCCACCAATACCCGCATCAATCTCATCAAAAACTAATGTACCGATTTCATCTATCTCTGACATAATAATCTTTAATGCCAGTATTATTCTGGAAAGCTCTCCACCAGAAGCAATTTTAGCTACAGGTAACAAGGGTTCTCCCGGATTAGGAGAGATATAAAATTCTATCTGTTCCAAGCCATGCTGAGATGGTTCACAGGGAAAGAATTTAATCTCAAATTGCACATTAGGCATTGCCAACTCAACTAACTCAGCAATCACTTTCTTCTCAATTATATCAGCAATTATTTTCCTTTTAGCAGACAAAGTTATAGCCGCTTGACGATATTCTTCATATACTTGTTTTACCTTATTTTCTAATTCCCCTAATCTTTCCGAACTGGAAAGCCACTTTTCTAATTCTGCTTCAACCTTCTGCCCATGAAGAAGTACATCTTCTATCGTTGGTCCATACTTTTTACATAGATTTTTCAAACAGTATAAGCGATTTTCGCACTCTTCCAGCCGTGCAGGTGAATAATCCAATTCCTCTTTAAAATCCCTGATTTGCGAAGCAATTTCTTCAATTAAATAAAGTGCAGGTTCTAATTGGGTAAACATTTCTTGTAAAGGAGGAGCAAAATCGTTAAGCTCTTGCAGGTTACTTAAGGCTTTACTTAAAAGATCATAAGCAGAAATACCACTTTCTCCTCCAAAAAGCTGTTCATAAGCACAGTGCAAATTTTCATTGATTTTCCCCGCATGAGCAAGCAATTTAACTTCTTGCGATAATTCTTCAAATTCACCGGGTTGTATCTGCGCCTGTTTAATCTCATCTCTTTGAAAACTTAAATAATCTATCTTTTGTAAACGCTCTTTTTCCGAAGCCCTTAACTCTTGAAGCTCCCTGTTAATGTGCAAATATCTTTCATATTTTTCTTTTACTTCTTGCTTTAATATTTGATGTTCTTGTCCACCAAATTTATCTAAAAGATATAAATGCTTATCTCCTTGCAAAAGTAACTGATGATCATGTTGTCCATGAATATCAACAATAGCTAGTCCCACCTGTTGATATTGTCCTAAGGTAAAAATACGCCCATTTATTCGGCAGACATTTCTACCATTTAAAGAGATTTCCCTACTAAGTACTAACATTGAATCATCCCGGTCAATCTCTAACTGATGCAAGAATTCCCAAATATAATGATCAGGCGGAAGATAAAAAACCCCTTCAATAATAGCCTTTTCTGTTCCGGTACGAATGAATTCCGATTGGGCTCGACCTCCTAAAAGTAGGGCTAAAGCATCAATAATAATTGATTTTCCGGCTCCAGTTTCACCGGTCATAACATTAAAATTGTCAGAAAAATCAACAGCCAAATCCTCCACTAAGGCGAAATTCTTAACCAACAGATGATTTAACATCTTTTACACCTACTTCATTAAACTTTTTAATTTGTTGAGGATATCTTCGACTTTTTCTCTTGGTTTAATAATTAAAAGAATGGTGTCATCCCCTGCTAACGTTCCGATGATTCCTTCCCAGTTAGACGAATCAAGAAGAGAAGCAACTCCATGGGCATTACCGGGATATGTTTTCAACACAATCAGATTTTCACTGAAATTTATATCTTGTACAAATTCCTGCATCATCAAACGCAATCTATCTTCACTATGTACGATTGCTTGCTGTTTGGGAAGGCCATAAACATAGACGTTATCTTTCCTGGCAATTTTAACTAAGCGTAACTCTTTAATATCACGGGAAACCGTAGCCTGTGTAACATTAAAGCCCGCCTTTTTCAAAGCATTTGCCAATTCTTCCTGAGTAGAAATATCATTATTTTTAATGATTTCTTTAATTTTTCTTTGTCTCTTTGCCTTCAAAAAAATGCCCTCCTTTTTACATAAAACAAGAGTATCAAGACTTTAGCATAAATAAGACATAAGGCGCCTTAACATAATTGCCATTTATTCTGGACCATTTTAATACTTGCCATCTTCGTGGAGAGAGTGTACCAAGATAAGATTCAATAAGCTCTGCTTCCTTTTGACCGCCGGGATGACCCGGATAAATTATTAATGAAATTACACCACCTGGACTCAATAACTCTGTTCCCTGTTGTAAAGAAAGTAATGTTGTCTCAGCTTGGGTAATTATCTTTTTATTTCCTCCCGGTAAATAACCTAAATTATAGACAATCGCTTGTACGGGTTCCCGAACATATTCCTTAATTTTTTCATGACCTGCATGTATTAATTTTACCTGTTGCAGACAATGATGTTCTGCTAATAATTCTCTTGTCTTTTGCAATGCTTGTTCCTGTATATCAAAGGCATATACTAACCCCGAATGTCCTACGGCTTCTGCTAAAAACAGTGTATCATAGCCATTTCCTGTTGTTGCATCAATAACTTTTTGTCCGTTACCCAAAAATTGTGCCAAAAGGTGGTGTGAAAATCCGGTAGCTTTGAGCAGCTTATTCATCACAAGCACTACTTTCTTTTTTAATCTTTTCTCGCAGAATTGTAAAAAACCTTTTTTCCTTAAGCCTAATCATCTTCACGCGATAAGGAGCTTTGGCAATGATTATTTCATCATTAATTTGCAATTTAAAACCACTCTGACCATCGATCGTGAGCATAGAATCAGCCTGATTAATAATCTTCACACATACTGTTTTATTCGGAGGTAAAACAATGGGACGATCATCAAGTGTATGTGCACAAATAGGTGTCATAATTATTACATCAATTTCCGGATAGACAATAGGTCCTCCTGCCGACAAGGAATAGGCTGTGGACCCGGTAGGTGAAGAAAAAATCACACCGTCTGCTTTGTAAGTAGTAACATATTCTTTATCTACATATATTTCCAAAGTATTTAACCTCGCCAGCGGTCCTTTATTAATAACAACATCATTCAAACCATGAAAACTTTTAATTGTTTCCCCCTGACGCTTAATTTTTACTTGTAGCATCATTCTATCTTCAAGCCAATATGCACCTTGAAAGAGTTTTTCCAGAGCATCTTCTAATTCGCTAACTTCTACTTCAGTTAAAAAACCCAATGTCCCCATATTGATACCGATAACAGGTACTCCAAAAGGTGCTACGGCTCTCGCCGCACGCAAAAATGTACCATCACCGCCCAAAGCCACAACACACTGAACGTTTTCGCTAAAATCAGCTGTAATAAAAGAGGAATCAATTCCTAAATAAGCTCCTTCCTCTTCTAAAACAAAGACATCAATGCCTCTGTTTTTAAACTTTTCTATTAATTTTTTCCCCATCAAAACCGGCTTTTGTTGACGATAATTTACTATTAGTCCCAGCGAATTAATCATCTTTTCCTCCATTAATTCAAAAGTATTTAACACACGTCACAGCTTTTTCCACCGGTAATTGCTAATAAACGGGAAAATTCAATAGGCACAGCTGTATTAGATGTACCGGCAGCCGTATAGACAAGTGGATACCTCTTCATACTCACATCAAGATAAATCGGTAGGTCTGTCTGCAAAGCAAACGGGCATACCCCGCCCGGCGAATAGCCGGTTAAAGCTTTAACCTCAGTACTTGTAGCAAATTTAGGTTTAAACCCTACTAAACTCTTTAACTTTTTAATATCAACTTTTACATCACCACAGGTTACTACCATCACCGCCTCACCCTTTTTTCCGGTAAAAACAAGAGACTTGGCAATCTGTCCTACCTCTACGCCAAGTGCTTGAGCGGCTAATGATGATGTAGAAGTATCCTGTTCAAAAATGATAATTTCCGGTGGTGAAGGAATTTTCGCAAAAAATTCCCTTACTCGTTCAAGCGGTGTCATCTCTTCAAATCCTCCGGCTTATTTATAAAACCTGATGTGCTTCAGCTACGACATTCTTTATCTTTAAACGCAGTTCTTCATCTATATTTTCATTATTATCCTTGTTTAAACATGCTGTTTTTTGTAACCAAAGCAAAAATTCTATATTGCCTTGTGGTCCTTTAATTGGCGAATAAGTTAATCCTTTGACGATAAAGTTTAATTTCTGACTGTAAGTTATCACATCTTCGATAACCTGCTGATGAATGGTTTGCTCTTTAATTACACCATTTTTCCCAACTTGCTCTCTTCCTGCTTCAAATTGCGGTTTAATCAAAGCAATAATAAAACCGTCTTCCTTTAATAAAGCATAAAGCGGAGCAAGTAGTTTTCGTAAAGAGATAAAAGAGACATCAATGGTTATGACCTCTATTGCTTCAGGAATATCCTCGGTGGTTAAATAACGTGCATTTGTTCTTTCCATAACCACAACACGCGGATCTTGACGTAAAGACCACGCTAACTGACCATAACCAACATCAACGGCATAAACCTTTTTGGCCCCGTTTTTTAAGGCACAATCAGTAAATCCACCTGTGGAAGCACCAATATCCAAGATAAGCTTATCTTGGATATCCAGTTCGAACTCCTGTAGTGCCCTCTCTAGCTTCAAACCGCCTCTGCTTACATATGGCAAACCTTCTCCTTTTATTTCCACAACTGTATCGTCATAAACACCTGTCCCCGGTTTTTCCGCCTTTTCCCCATTGATATAAACCTGTCCGGCCATAATCAAGGCTTTACCTTTTTCCCGGCTAGAGACCAGTCCTCTATTAACTAACAATTGATCTAAGCGAATTTTATGCATATACAATCCTCTTCTTGCTTACTTTATGGTCTTTATCTTCGCAAAAAAGAAATCTTGGGCTTAGTTGTTGCCTTTCGTTCTTTGAGAGAAAAATGCTCCATAATTTTTTTCGCCATAGTTTCAGAAGTCAAACCTACCTTTTCCCGCAAGAGATTTTGTTCACCATGAGTAACAAATTCATCAGGCAGACCTAACAGCAGAGAATTGTTGGTAGGAATCCTCTTTTGACTAAGAAACTCCAAAACACCACTACCATATCCTCCGGCAATAACATTTTCCTCAACCGTCACAAGATATTTATGCTGTGGTACAAGCTCCATAAGCAGCTCTTCGTCCAACGGTTTAACAAAACGTGCATTTACAACTGTACTGGAAAAACCTTTTTCCCCTAATATTTCTCGCGTAATTAAAGCCGGATAAACCATTGAGCCAACTGCTAAGATTAAGAAATCCTTTCCTTCCGTCAACAGCTCTGCTTTTCCCCATGGAATCTCCTGATAATCTGCAGTTAAAGATACTCCCATGGCTTTACCGCGAGGATAACGTATTGCAGACGGTCCTTGATAACGAAGTGCCGTATATAACATGTGCCGAAGCTCCTCTTCGTCAGCAGGAGCTAAAATGGACATCCCCGGCAAATGTCGTAAATATGATAAATCAAATGCCCCATGGTGCGTAGGTCCATCTTCGCCTACTAAACCTGCTCTGTCAATGGCAAAGATAACCGGAGCATTTTGTAAACAAACATCATGTAATATTTGGTCATATGCTCTTTGCAAAAAAGTTGAATAAATTGCCACTACCGGATGCAGTCCTTTTAAAGCCAAAGCAGCAGCCATAGTAACAGCATTCTGCTCGCCAATACCCACATCAATAAATCTTTGTGGATACTTCTTCGCAAATTTATTTAAACCGGTACCTTCCGGCATTGCAGCGGTAATAGTGACAATACGTTCATCACGAGCTGCTAAATCAACAATTGTATCTGCAAAAACATTTGTATATGTTGGTGGTCCTGGGTTTTTAGGAATATTGCCCGTACTTAAATCAAAGCTGCCCACACCATGAAACTCAGCCGGATTCTTTACGGCAGGTTCATATCCTTGACCCTTTTTCGTCAAAACATGAAGTAAAACCGGACCCTTTAAATCTTGTGCTTTTTTCAGTACACCAATTAAGTTCTGGATATGATGTCCATCTATTGGTCCTAAATAAGTAAAGCCTAATTCTTCAAAAAGCATTCCCGGTACCAGCAAATATTTCAAACTGTCTTTAACCCTTTCTGCGGCCCTGGCCACCGAAGGTCCTATCGCCGGCACCTTATTTAAGAGAAATTCAATATCCTTTTTTCTTCTCGTATAAAATGGATCTGAACGTAAACGGCTTAAATATGATGGCAATGCCCCCACATTTTTAGAAATGGACATTTCATTATCATTTAAAATTACTAAGAGGTCCTTTTTTAAGTTTCCGGCCTGATTTAGAGCCTCATAAGCTTCACCGCCGGTCATTGACCCGTCACCGATAACAGCTACAACCTTATAGTCTTCGCCCAACTGTTCCCGCGCCAAAACAAACCCCAAAGCAGCAGAAATAGAGGTGCTACTATGACCGGTATTAAAAGCATCATGAATGCTTTCCTCTCGCTTGGGAAAACCGGATAATCCGCCAAACTGCCTTAAACCGTAAAATACATCTTTTCTGCCTGTTAATATTTTATGCACATAAGATTGATGACCAACATCCCATACTAAACGATCTTTGGAGGTATCAAAAAGATAATGTAAAGCCAAAGTTAATTCAACAACACCTAGATTTGATGCTAAATGTCCTCCGGTATTTGCCACGGTTTTTAAGAGGAATAACCGAATTTCTTCAGCTAGTTTATCTAGTTCGGTAATTTTAAGCTTTTTTAAATCTTGGGGGCTGTTAATTTGTTGTAAATATCCCATATCTATACCTCTTTATATCGTAAATAACATTAAATTTCTGTTCTATCCACCACTTAAACTTGTCTTTCGGGTAAATAATGCAGTAATAGTTTCAACGGTTCAGTAAAACCGGGAAGTTGCTGTAATGCCGTCTCTGCTTCCTCAATAGCTTCTCTAACAAAAAACCTGGATTTTTCTACGCCATATAAAGCAGGATAAGTAACCTTTTTATTTTTAGCATCACTACCTATAGGTTTTCCCAACTTTTCTTCTTCACCGAAAAGGTCTAGTAAATCATCAGTAATCTGAAAAGCTAAACCAAACTTTTCGGCAAAAATTGTTAAACACTTTAATTCTTCTGCACCGGCACCGGCTAAAATTGCCCCTGCACGCACAGATGCTCGGAAGAGTGCTCCTGTCTTATGGGTATGAATATAAACAAGTAGCTTTTCATCAGTAAGATTTTTACCTTCCGAGTCTAGATCTACTACCTGCCCGCCAATCATCCCTAATGTTCCCGCTGCAGCTGCTATTTCCCGTATAACCTGCAGATATTTCTGATTCTGTGGATTTTCTTCTCCCTTACGGGCTAAAACTTCAAAAGCATAGGTTAATAAAGCATCACCGGCTAATATCGCTATTCCCTCACCAAAAACCTTATGATTAGTTAGTTTTCCTCTACGATAATCATCATTATCCATTGCCGGTAAGTCATCATGAATTAAAGAATAGGTGTGAATCATTTCTAAAGCACAAGCTACAGGTATAAACGGTTGAAAATCCTTACCCACTGCTTCTGCTGCTGCAAGGCAAAGAATCGGTCTTAATCTCTTCCCTCCGGCAAAAACACTATAATGCATCGCTTGATGGATCTTTTCAGGATAAAGCTCTTGGGAAGGCATAATTTCAAGAAGTGCTTGGTCTACTAAGGCTGCTCTTTCCTGCAAATATTTTTTTAACTCCAAATCTAATCAACTCCATTTTCTTCTTTTAAATCAGCTAAATCTACTAGTTCACCTTCTTGTAAAACTTGTACCTTTTGTGCAGCACGGTCAAGGTCTTTCTGGCATTTCTTGACCAAAGCTATTCCTTCTTCAAAATTGGCTAATCCTTCTTCTAAGGACACTTCACCTTTTTCTAAACGAGCGATTATTTCCTCTAACCTTTTGATATTGGCTTCGTAATTATTTTCATTGCTCATGAGCAGTTTCCTCCTTCCCCACTACTTCACACTCTAATGATCCTGAATATAATTGTATCTCAATCTTTTCTTGCAAGGCAACCTTTTTAGCGTCAGTAAGAATTTCACCTTGAGCATTTTTACAAATACTGTACCCTCTGGCCAATGTGTCCAAAGGACTAAGTGAATTTAATTTACCCGCAAGCACAGCTAGCTGTTGTTGTTTAGAATTAAGTAAATTCTCACAACAGAGCATCAAACGCTCTTCAGTTTTACTTAATTCATCACGATATTTATCTAACCAGCGCTCGGGTCGCTTTAAAATACTCATCTCAGCCAAATAGGATAATCTCATGTTTTCCTTATCCAAACGAGTCTTCAGCAAATGAAAAAGTCTACCTTTCTGTTTAGTGAGCATTTGCTCAAGCTCAACTTTTACAGGTACTACTAGTTCTCCCGCCATGGAAGGAGTTGCCGCCCTTAGATCTGCCACCAAATCCGTAACTGTAAAATCAATCTCATGCCCAATCGCTGAAACTACCGGTTTGGTAGAATGAAAAACAGCATCAGCCACTATTTCGGAATTAAAAACATACAAATCTTCAGTAGAACCTCCGCCTCTGGCCACAATAATTACATCAAGGTCTTCTCGTTCATTAAGAATTCTAATTCCTTCGGCAACAGTTTCTGCAGCTTTTTCTCCTTGAACAAGGGTTGGATAAAGGATGATTGGCATACCGGGATAACGTCTATTAATCACTCTGCTGATGTCCCTAATGGCTGCCCCTACCGGAGAGCTAACTACGCCAACTCCTCTGGGTAAATGAGGAAGAGGTTTTTTTCTTTCCGGTGAAAAATAACCCTTCTTTTGCAGTTTTTCCTTTAATTCCGCTAAGGCTATACTTTGCAAACCTTCTCCTGCCGGAATAATCTCCTCTGCGTAAAACTGCAGGGAAGTTTCCTTAGGATAAAGAGAAATATAGCCTCGCACTAAGCAATCTAAACCATCTCTAGGCATGAACTTTAATTTCATCGCCCGGCTTCTGAACATGACCGCGCGAATATTACTATGTTCATCCTTTAAGGAAAAATACAAATGTCCGGAACTATGACGCTTAAAATTAGTAATTTCACCGCGTACCCATAATGCGGATAACACCGGATGATTATCCATAATCCCTTTTATCAATAAACTTAATTCATTAATGGAGTATATTTTCTTGTTCATAAGTAGCCTCCAAAGTGTTTTCAAGCAGCATTGTGATTGTCATCGGACCTACCCCACCCGGAACAGGCGTGATCCACCCGGCAATCTCGGCTGCAGCAGAAAAATCAACATCTCCCGTTATTTTCCCGGTTGAAAGCCTATTTATCCCTACATCCAAAACTAATGCCCCCGGTTTAATCATTTCTCCGGTAATAAAATGCGGTTTCCCAACGGCAACTACTAGAATATCAGCCTTACCGGTAATTTCCGCTAAATTTTGTGTATGAGAATGACAGATAGTTACCGTGGCATTTTCCTTTAAAAGTAGAGCAGCTATCGGTTTCCCAACTAAATCACTGCGACCTATCACCACCGCATTTTTACCTCTGATTGCATAAGCTGTGCTTTCAATTAACTTCATACAACCATATGGGGTACAAGGAATTAAGGCAGGATTTCCCGCCAGCAATTTCCCCATATTGAGAGGATGCAATCCATCAACATCTTTAGCCGGATTGATCGCCTCAATCACCGCCTTCGCATTAAGATGACCCGGTAAAGGAAGTTGCACGAGAATTCCATGTATATCTCTACGTTGATTTAAGCTCTCAATCAATGCTAAAACATCTTTCTCCGCTGTAGTCTCGTCTAAGTTAAAAACCTCAGATTTGATCCCACACTCCTGACAGGCTTCAGCTTTTTTTCTTACATATATTTGAGAAGCCGGATCTTTCCCTACTAAAATTACGGCTAAACCAGGTACTATACCTTTTTCTTGATAAGCTTTGACTTTCTCTTTGATCTTTTCGCGCAAAGTTTTCGCTACAATCTTACCATCAATGATTTGTGCAGTCATTTTTTAAGACATACCTCCATATTCATTTTTAGTTAATCTTATTATTTCTTCTATTATCTAAACTGTGATACATACTTCTGGCAATCAAACTAACACCAACAGCATTATCACTATTATATTCCGGTTTAGGAAAATACAATTCGGCGCCAACAGCAGGATGTTCTAAACGTTTGCATAAACGTTTCCGAATATAACTATTGGCCATAACGCCTCCAACAAATAACACCTTCTTCACTCCGGTGTCTTCAATAGCTTTGCGGATTACCTTTTCCACCGTCACAGCAAGACAATTTTCGGTAGCTCTAGCTATTTCCTGGGGAGGAACCCCTTGTTGCAGATATTTTTTAGCCAGGGTTTCGGCACCGGAAAAACTAATATTATAACCTTGCACAGAAGAAGGTATCTTTATATCTCCATGAAACTCATCCTTATTATCAACTTCTGCAGCTAATTTTTCCAAATAACGCCCTGCAGGAAAAGGAAGGCCTAAGGCTACTCCTACCCGATCCACTAATTGTCCGGCATGTAGATCTTGAGATTTACCTAATACTTTACTTTCATAGCTTAAATGCGGCTGTAATTTTTCTTTTATCAAAAGTAATTCCGTTGTTCCTCCTGAAAAATGTATGCCTAAAAATTCATCTCCCGGCTGTTTTGCACAACTCCAAACTCCTGCAGCCAGGTGACCTTCCTGATGACTGGTTTTGAGCAAAGGAATACCCAGGACTGCCGATAAGCTTTCTGCTAAAGAAAGACCGGCGGTAAAAACCGGCAAATAAGAATTTTCATGTGGTAAAGGTTTAGCACTGACCGCAATAACCTTTAGCTCCCTACCGTTAAGCACAGAAAAAACCTCTTGCATGACCATAGGAAGATTCCGAAGATGATAAAAAAGGGCTGTAGATTGCCTCAGCCCTTGCTCACCAAGAGGTACAGGAAGAATCATTCTCTTCTCAACTAACAATGTTCCTTGCTCATCAACAAGAGCAAGAGATGTGGTATAACAACTAGTATCAATCCCTAAAAACACAGGCAACACGATCTTTCCTTCAATTCTCTTTTAAGCTCTGCTTTCTTAATTCAGGTAAATCGTTAATCACTTTACCAAGTATGCCGTTAATAAAGCGAGGTGCCTCATGCCCACTATAAATCTTAGCAATTTCTATGGCCTCATTTATCGCAACAGCTACTGGTGTGTTTTCTGAAAAAATTATTTCGTACAAAGCGATGCGCATAATATTTTTATCCACGAAAGCTATTCTTTCCAAATCCCATTCCACAGCATAAGTTTTGATAATCTTATCCAGAAAAGACTGATTAGCTATAACTCCCTGCACTAAAGATTCGCTAAATCTTTGCGCGTCAAAGGAAGCCTGCATTTCTTCACAAAGTTGAGGCAATATTTCTTCAGGATTATTTTGACTAAATTCGTGGGCAAATAATGTTTTCATGGCTAATTCACGTGCTAATCGTCTAGTCAAAAAAGAGCCTCCTTTTTTACTACTCTTTAATCAGTTTTTCTCTTTACTTATTTATCTTTAAGGATTCTTTCTATTACTCCTCTTAAACTCTCATTGTCATCAAAACGTTTCCCAATAGTAAACCCGATATATAAACAAAGACCAACAAAAAGAGTAATTAAAAAGCCGTGGCGAATTACTAAATAAGCAAAAAGAAGGCCAATTAAAAGTCCAATTATTTTACCACGATGTCTAAGCAATTCTAAGAAAATATTTTCCCACATCGTCCTTGCCTCCTATTCCACCCTGCTGTTTTTATTATCCAGATTTATTTTCGTCACCTGAACCTTTACTTCCTCTATGCTTGTCCCTGATGTTTGTAAAAGATAATCTTTAATCGCATGCTGTAATTCTGCTGTAATTTGCGGAATATTATAATCCGGGTTTACTTGTACTTTTAATAATACCACTAACTTATTATCGACAACCTTAAGTACCGGATGAACTTCATGAATACCGGAAATCTTTTTAGCAGCTTTAAAAATAAGTTGTTCAAGTGCCGATATACTCAAATCAATTTGACCTAACGCAGTTTTGTGGATAGATGTATGCTTATCCGGTTTAACTCTGACACTATTGATAAATAAATTTAAAGCAAAAATCAAAACTAAAAAAGAGGTTAAACCTAAAATCCATCTGTTATTAAGCTCAATCAGAAACTGCTTAAAGGCCTCAATAGGTACAAACCATCCAAAGGAAATAAGAATAAACAGAATAGAGGCAATGATATATCCTAAGGAAAGAATTCCCACCGTAAATTTTACTTTTAAACTACCCATTACATCCTCCAATAAATTACTAAAAAATAATTAAGCATTATTTTGACGATTTATTTGGCTCTGCCTCTTTTACCTCATGCGGGAAAGAAACACCTTGAATATGTACATTTACTTCTACTACAGATAAACCGGTCATACTCTCAATGGCCTTTTTAATACTTTGCTGAATCTGATGGGCAACCTCAGGTATTCTAACACCAAATTCCACGATTACATATACATCAACAGCTGCTTCTTTCTCTCCAACTTCTACCTTTACTCCTTTAGAAGGGCTTTTCTTGCCCACAAACTCCGCAATTCCCCCGACAATACCTCCGCTCATTCCGGCAACGCCTTTTACTTCTGCTGCAGCCAGACCGGCTATAATCGCCACAACTTCATCTGAAATTTTTACAGAACCTTCCTCTGTAAAAATAGTCTTTTCCGAAGCTTGATTTTCCATCATCAATCCCTCCTCTTTTTATATCGTATATTATAGCAGAATCACTACGATTTAACAAACATTGGTATTTTTTATTTCCCAATAATCGTAATTACCAAACGCCCACTGGGTATATCTTTGGCCACAAGGTCAAAAACGCGACCGGATTTACTAATAAACCCACGAAAGCGCGTCGCCGTGGGAATATGTCCAGGTATTTGCTGTACAGCATTTTTTATATCAGATAAATATATTTTGTCTTGCCGATAATCTTTAAGCCTTTTTTTCGCATGATTTGTAATAATAATCCGCATAATCTTGCCCACCTACTATCAAAGCAAGGCGCTGTCTAATAAAACACGACGCTGTTCCTCCTGGGCAATAAAACTATAAAAAGCATCTTGAAAGGCTTCTTTTTCGGCTTTCTCTAAATCATAAGTCTTATAGATATAATGTAACTCTTCAAAAAGGTGGGAAAATTGCGGATTAAAAACAACTTCGCTGATATGACGAGAAATCGCCAGATTTTTATAATGGTTTTTATAGATAACAGGCATACTTCTTTCCTCCCCTAACACTTAGATATTACAATTTTATTAAGGGAAAAAAGAAATATAACCTTTAGACCGGCTTGAAATTATCCTCCTTTAAAATTTTCTGCACCACTGATATATCTAAGCTGATTTGAGCTTGTAAATCCTCTTTACTCCTGAACTTTCGTTCTGCTCTAATTTTTTTTACTAAGAAAATCTTCAGGTTTTCCTGATAAAGATTGCCCTTGAAATTAAAAAGATGCACCTCAAAGCTAACACTTGTACTATTGAATGTAGGTTTATTACCTATGTTTACAATAGAAGGCAATAATTGGTTTTTATATTCAGCAAATGCCGCATAAACACCATAAGAAGGCAGTGCTTGTAATGAAGAAATCTCTATATTTGCTGTAGGATATCCCATTTCCCGACCACGATGTTCTCCCGGCACAACTTTACCCGAAATAGCCGGATAATAGCCTAATAGCTTAGCTGCACCGGGTATATCTCCTTCTTTATACCTTTGTCGAATTAAAGTACTGCTGACAATTTGTCCATCGATGATTACCGGTTCAGTAATAGATACCATAAAGCCCTTTTGTTCACCTAAAACTTTTAACAATTCAGGCGTACCACTACCTTTATGACCAAAAGAGTAATTAAAACCTACAAATACCCCTTTTACCTTAAATAAATCAACTAAATATTCCTGCACAAACTCTTGCGGTGAGAGAGCCGCTATATTACGGCAAAATGGTAAACAAAAAAGATATTGAATACCGATTGCTTTGATTAGTTCATATTTTTGCTCTAAAGTATTTAAATACTTTATTTGTTGTTGTGGACTCTGCAGTACTTGTGCGGGATGAGGGTGCCATAATAAAACAGCGGAATACCATCCCTTCTGTTTACTTTCAGTAATACAATTATGTAAAAGAGCCTGATGCCCTTTATGTACTCCGTCAAAATTGCCTAAAGCTATCGCTAATGGAAGATTAAGTTTCTTAATATCTGTAATGTTATTGATTATCTGCACGATCTTTTACTCCCTATTAAATACTTTTTCTGGTTTTAAAAGGACCTTATTATCTACAGTGATTAAAGAAGCTATAGCTTGTAGTTTTCCCTCATTATTTTGAACAGCAACCTTATTATCTAACTGTGCTCCCTTTGGCAAAACCAATTTTTGCCCATGTTTTATTTTTTTTATTTCCTCTTCTGTTAATATAATTTTATCTAAACTCTCCACACAGATTTCCATAGGCATAAGCGCTTTTTCCTTTAAGGCAACTATTTCTTCTAAAGTTTTACTCTCATTCAACGTAAAACTCCCTACCTTTGTTCTCAGCAAAAAAGACATATGCCCTCCAACCCCTAAAGCTTGCCCCCAATCATGACAGATGGTCCTAACATAGGTGCCTTTGGAACATTTAATCACAAATGTTACCCGTGGTGGTTCATATTTAATTATATCTATATTATAAACTTGAATCTGACGAGATAAAGTCTTTGTTTTCATACCCAAACGAGTTCGTTTATAAAGAGGAATACCGTCTACCTTTACTGCAGAATAAGCCGGAATTGTTTGGGTAATTGTACCGCTAAGTTGTGGAATTATACTCTTGACTTCTTCCAAGCTAAGCGGACTAAAATCACAAATCTCCACAACTTCCCCCCAGGCATCTTGAGTTGTTGTAGTTATACCCAAAGTCATTTCACAAAGATATTCTTTATCTTGATACATTATAAACTCAACAAGACGCGTGGCTTGCCCCACACAAAGGGGTAAAACACCAGTGGCTTGAGGATCTAAAGTTCCTGCATGACCAATCTTTTTCGTCTTTAATTCACGACGTAGAAAGGAAACAACATCATGTGAGGTCATCCCAGAAGGCTTTAAAACATTAAGTACGCCGTCCAGAGAAATCACCACTTTCTGCTATATACTCCCGGAGACAGCTTTCGGCTCTATTTAAAACCATCTTAGATATTTCTTTTAAATTACCCTCCAATGAACATCCCGCAGCACGGGCATGTCCACCCCCACCAAACTCATTAGCCAATAAATTTACGTCTAAATATTTCTTTGAACGAAAACTAATCTTTATTTTGGACGGTTCTAATTCCTTAAAAACTAACGCTGCCTCTACTCCCTCTACTGAACGAAGTAAACTAATCACACTTTCCGTATCCACATCTAATAAATTATTAGCTAATAATTCTTCATATGACAAAATACTCCAAGCCAGTTTGCCATCCAAAGAAAACTGCATATTAGCCAAAGCAAGTTTAATGGTAATCAATTCGGATAAAGGATGTCGATCAAAGAGATTTTCACGAATGTAATCAATTCTGGCTCCTAAATTCAATAATTCCCCGGCAATTTTAAACGTCTTTGCGGTAGTATTACTATATCTAAACGAACCGGTATCTGCCGAAATAGCCACATATAAGCATGTGGCTGTCGGGACAGATATTTTATTTTCAGCTTCTGATAAAAGCTCATAGATAATTTCTCCGGTAGCAGCTGCTTTTGCATCAATCAAATTATAATCACCAAAAAAATTATTACTGCTATGATGATCAATATTGATAATCGGCGCACCATTAGATAAATTATATAAAATTCTACCCGAATCAGCACAATCAACTGCAATAATGGGTATACCTTCAGGTAAATCCTTCTCTTGATAATACTTAATCATCTCTTGCCCAGGTAAAAAATCATAAATCGCAGGTATCTGCTCCGGATGATAGAGAAACGGTTGATATCCTTCACTAATTAAATGATGTCCTAAGGCCAAAGCTGAACCCAAACAATCACCATCCGGTTTTTCATGAATAAGTAGGATTACATCCTTATATCCTTCGATATAAGCTTTTATTTTCTGCCAAGTGGACATTTATTCTTCCCCTTTATCCTTATTTATATCCTCTAAAATTCGCTCGATTTTGGCACCATACTCCAAAGAAACATCCTGTTTAAAGATTAATTCCGGGGTAATCCTTGTTGTTAATATTTTAGCTAACTCACTTCTAAAATACCCGCGCGCCTTTTCTAATACCTGCATATTCATCGCCTGTTCCTCTGGATTAGCCATAATACTCACATAAACCTTCGCATATCTTAAATCATTAGTAACATCAACATGGGTAACGCTAATGAGACCTTTAACCCTTGGATCGTTCATCTCTTCACGAATCATCCGAGACAGTTCTCTTTTGATTTCTTCTGCAATTCTACTATTACGCAGATTAGACATTAACAAACCCTCCTAGGAAATTTCTCTCTTAATTTCCTCCTGAGTAAATGCTTCAAATTGATCGCCTTCACGAAAATCATGGAAATTTTCCAAGGATAAACCACATTCGAAACCACTGTTAACCTCTTTTACATCATCTTTAAATCTACGTAAAGAGGAGATTTTTCCTTCGTGAATAACAATCCCGTCACGAATCACTCTGATCTGATTACTTCTAACAACTTTTCCTTCCGTTATATAACAACCAGCAACAAATCCGACCTTAGGAACCTTAATAACAGCTCTGACTTCCCCACGACCTTCAATAACTTCTCTAATCTCAGGTTTTAAAAGACCACTCATTGCCGATTTGATATCTTCAATGGCATCATAAATCACCCGATAAAGTCTGATATCAATTTGCTGACTATCCGCTGCTTTACGGGCATTAGCATCAGGTCTGACATTAAAACCAATAATAATCGCATTGGAGGCAGAAGCAAGCATGACATCGGTCTCTGTAATTCCACCTACCCCTTGATGAATAATGTTTACTCTAACCTCTTCATTAGATAATTTTTCTAATGATTGTTTGATTGCTTCTATAGAGCCCTGAACATCAGCTTTGATAATAATATTTAGGTCTTTAATTTCTCCTTTTTTAATTTGATTAAAGAGATCATCAAGGGAAATATGAGCTTGTGCTTGCATTGTTTTTTCACGAACCTGAACTGTACGTTCACTGATAATCTCTTTAGCAAGATGCTCATCCTCAATAGCATTAAAGCTATCCCCTGCTTGAGGAACAGCGGACAAGCCAATAATCTCTACCGGTGTTGAGGGTAAAGCTTTAGTTAATGTACGCCCCCTATCATCTTGCATTGCTCTGATTCTGCCATGTGCAGTACCTGCAATAATATAATCACCAACATTTAAAGTACCATTTTGCACCAAAACTGTTGCAACCGGACCTCTTCCTTTATCAAGTTTAGCTTCAATAATTGAGCCATTAGCTTTTTTATTTGGATTAGCCTTTAAATCAGAAACCTCAGCTAGTAATAAAATCATTTCTAAAAGATTGCCCAAACCTTCTTTGGTTTTAGCTGATACATTACAGAAAATTGTATCGCCACCCCATTCTTCCGGGACCAGATTATATTCAGTTAAATCCTGTTTGATCCTTTCGGGATTAGCCTCTTCCTTATCAATTTTATTTATGGTCACAATAATAGGAATCTCTGCTGCTTGAGCATGATTAATCGCTTCTATCGTTTGAGGCATAACTCCATCATCAGCAGCGACAACCAAAACAACAATATCAGTCACCTGTGCTCCTCTGGCGCGCATTGCCGTAAATGCTTCATGACCGGGAGTATCTAAAAATGTTATTTTTTTACCTTTTACCTCAACCTGATATGCACCTATATGCTGTGTAATCCCACCGGCTTCTGTTGAGGTAACACTTGTATGCCTGATAATATCTAAAAGCGAAGTTTTTCCATGGTCAACATGTCCCATAATCGTGACAACCGGTGGCCGTTCTTTTAAATCCTCAGGTCTATCAATATTTTGGGCTAAGAATTGTTCTTCTTTAGTCGCTTTCAATTCTACCGTTGTTCCAAATTCACTACCTAATAAAATTAAAGTGTCCACATCAATTTCTTGATTAATAGTAGCCATGACCCCCATGGAAATCAACTGTTTGATTACTTCTCCAGACTTTTTATTCAATAAACGAGCAAACTCCTGAACAGTTACAGGACCTTCCAAAGTAATCTGTTTTACAATAACAGGAGCGACTTCCTTTTTATTAACTTGTTTACGCTTTTTATTTTTATTAAAACGAGAGCCTTTTTTAAAATCCTGTTTTTTATCCTCAAATTTTTTATCTTCAAAACGGTTGCTTTTCCTAATTTTCTGTTTACCACCACGTTCATATAACTGATCATCTTGACTAAATTTTGGTGTGGGCTTTTTATCATTAATACTTTTATTGTCTTGCACAGTAGACTTATGCTTGCTTTCCACGTTCTTCTGGTTCTGTTTTACTTGCTTATTTGACGAAATCGTATTGGTTGAGGGAACTGTCTGCTTTTTTGGTTCCGAAACTGATTCTTTTTGATCCAGTTTAAAAACCATTTTTTTGATTCTCTCTACTTCCGCACTAGGAATAGTACTCATGTGATTTTTAACATCAAGCCCTAATTCCTTTAACTTTGCCAAAAGATCCTTACTAGACATGTTCATATCTTTTGCTAATTCATAGACACGTTTTGTGGCCATCAAATCACCTCCATATGATTTTGCGCTCTAACAACTCTCTTCAGAAATAATTCTATAAATTTCTTCAGCCATTTGTTTATCCGTAATCGCAATAAGACATCGCGGAGCTGTCCCTAATAATTCGCCATATCCTTCTTTAGTACCCCATAGAATATAAGCAATATTTTTTTCCGTACACCATTTAATGAAATAACCTTTTCTTTTTTCCGGAAAATCAATGGCAATTAAAATCAATTGAGCTTTATTTGTTTTGATACAATTTTTTACAGCTGTATCACCGGAAAATAATTGTTTGCTTTTTTGAGCAAATCCAAATAAAGCCTTAATCTTTTGCGGAATCTTCATACCCTAGTCCTACCTTAAGACGCAAAAGTAATTCCTCTGAAAGAGACTGGTTAAGTCCTTTTTCTAACTTCTTACCTTTTAAAGCTTTAGCCAAACACTCTTTATTCACACAAAGATAAACTCCTCGACCGGGTTTTTTCCCTGTTGCATCAAGGAGAACTTCTCCATCTGGGGTACGGACAAGACGAATCAATTCCTTTTTAGGTTTCATTTCCATACACCCTACACACATTCTTTGAGGAATTTTTCTCTGCTTCATAAAAAGCCCACCTCTTATCCCTATTCTTCTTCTTGATTTTGTTCAGCTAAATGATCTTCCTCAAGATCTTCAACACCAGTTTCTAATTGTGATTCACTCTTAATATCAATTTTCCATCCCGTTAATTTTGCCGCTAACCTAGCATTCTGTCCCTCTTTCCCTATGGCTAAAGAAAGCTGATAATCAGGCACAACTACCCGGGCAACTTTTTCTGTCGGTAAAATATCTACCGAAAGGACTTTAGCCGGACTAAGAGCATTGGCTATAAATTCAGTCGGATCCGAACTCCATTTAACTATATCTATTTTTTCACCCTTTAATTCTTGCACAATATTTTGTACACGCATCCCTTTCGGACCCACACATGAACCAACCGGATCAACATTTTCATTCTTAGAATGAACTGCAATTTTTGAACGTGAACCGGCTTCTCTGGATACCGATTTAATTTCCACAATACCATCATGTATTTCCGGAACTTCCAACTCAAAAAGGCGTTTTAATAACCCAGGATGTGTTCTGGATACAAGAATTTGTGGACCCTTGGTCGTTTTCTTTACTTCAATAATATATGTTTTTATTCTAGCTCCCTGCACATATTGCTCACCAAGAATCTGTTCATTTAAACTTAAAACTGCTTCCGTTTTACCAAAATCAATTAAAATCGCTCTATTTTCCACACGTTGGATAATTCCAGTAACTATATCACCTTCACGATTAGTGAATTCATCATAGATCAAATCACGTTCGGCCTCACGGATACGCTGCACGACAACTTGTTTAGCTGTTTGAGCAGCGATACGACCGAAATTTTGCGGGGTTTCTTCAAATTCAACAATATCATTTAATTCATAACGAGGATCCAATCTCCTCGCTTCATCTAAAGATATTTCCAGTCTCGGATCATTAACCTTTTCTACTATTGTTTTCCGAGAAAAAACGTTAATTTCTCCGGTCTCTTTGTTAAAGGCCACCCGTACATTTTGTAAGGTACCAAAATTCTTTTTATACGCAGAAATTAAAGCAGCTTCAATGGCTTCAACCAAAACATCAAAATTAATACCTTTCTCTTTTTCCAAATCGTGAAGTGCTTGAATCAGCTCCAGATTCATTTAAACCTTTCTCCTTCCCTATTCTTCCCAATCAAGTTTTACTTGAGATACCATTTCCCAAGGTATCATTATTTCTTTATCGTCCTCTACTAATAAATGCAAATTAGACTCATTATACTGACCTAATTTCCCTCGATGCTTCTTTCTTCCCTCAAAGGCAGAAAAAGTCTTGACTATTACTTGATGTCCTTCATATTTTTGAAAATCTTTAACTTTTTTTAAAGGACGATCTAATCCAGGTGAGGAAACTTCCAAAAAATATGCTTTATCAATAGGATCTTCCTGATCTAAAAGATCCGAAACTATACGGCTGATTTTCTCACAATCATCCAAATCAACTCCCCCATCCTTGTCAATAAACAAACGTAAATAATGATTAGCACCTTCCTTAACAAATTCCACATCTACTAATTCCATACCATTTTGTACAACAACCGGTTCGGCTAATTTAGTAACAAAATCACAGATATTTACCTTTGGCAATAAAAACCCCCTCCTGTTAGCAAGTTTTAAGACTCTGGTTCATGAAAAGTGACAAAGAGTGGGTGTCGCCCACTCTTACGCTGCTAAACATTCTTCCTTCTCTTGCCTTACCTTTTTTTTAGTATACCATATTGTTTATAGTTTAGGCAAGTTTATCACAAAAAGGAATTATTTTATAAAAATAGACTCAGTTGGTCATTTTCCGGTAAACCTTCCAGCGCCCCATGTTGTTCTAACATTTCTAAGATCGTTTTACTAAGTTTACACCTGTTACGCAAATCCTCTTGGGAAGAAAAAGCTTTTTTCTTTCTCATACGGATGATGTTTAACGCGGCCGTTTTCCCCAAACCTTCTATAGATATAAACGGGCATAATAAGGAATTATTCTGCCCTTCGATTAAAAATTTTACGGCATCAGAACGCTGTAAATTTACTCTTTCAAAACGAAGGTCACGTAAATACATTTCTAAAGCCACTTCCAAAAGGCTATACATTTTTTCTTCTTTTGCAGAAGTATCATTACCCTTTTCCTTAATTTCTTTCATCTTGGCTTTAATTCCGGAAATACCACTAACAAGCAAATCTGCGTCAACTTCATGGGCATGAACGGTAAAATAACTGGCATAAAAAGCCGCCGGATAATACACTTTAAAATAGGCAATACGGAAAGCCATCATCACATAAGCAACGGCATGGGCCTTAGGAAACATATATTTGATCTTTTGACAAGAATCAATATACCAATCAGGAACACCATTCTCTTTCATCGCCTGTACATAATCAGCCTTAACACCTTTCCCCTTACGTACATCTTCCATTATTTTAAAAGCCATACCCGGTTCTAAACCTTTATGCAGTAAATAGTTCATAATATCATCACGTGCAGAAATAACTTCATTAATTTTTGCAGTCCCTGATTTAATCAAAGTCTGGGCATTATTCAGCCATACATCAGTACCATGTGAAAAACCACTAATTCGCACCAAATCAGAAAAGGTTTGTGGTTTAGTATCTTCCAACATTTGACGAACAAATTTGGTTCCAAATTCCGGTATACCTAAAGTGCCTACATTAACATCAAAATCTTCCTGCTTAATTCCCAAAGCCTCAATACCCGTAAACAAAGATAATACTTTAGGTTCATCTAAGGGGATTTTTCTACTATCTACACCTGTCCAATCTTCCAACATCTTAATTATCGTGGGATCATCATGACCTAGAATATCTAATTTAACCAATCTACTGGAAATGGAATGATAATCAAAATGAGTCGTGATTATTTCAGAACGAACGTCATCGGCAGGTCTCTGTAAGGGTGTAAATAAATGAATATCTAATCCTTTAGGTAAAACCATTATACCTCCTGGATGTTGTCCTGTTGTTCTTTTTACCCCGGTACAACCATTAATAAGCCTTGTTAATTCTGCCTGACGCTTATATTGATTTTTTTCTTCGAAATAATTCTTGACAAACCCATATGCTGTTTTACTGGCTACCGTAGCGATAGTTCCAGCACGAAAAACATTATCTTTTCCAAAAAGTTTTTCCGTATATTTATGCGCTCGCGGCTGATAATCTCCTGAAAAGTTCAAATCAATATCAGGTACTTTATCACCTTTAAAACCTAAAAAAACTTCAAAAGGTATATTATGCCCATCTTTGATTAATTTTATACCACAAAGAGGACAATTTTTATCAATCAAATCTGCTCCTGACCCTTGAATACTGTCCTTATCTGCAAAATTAACCTCTTTACATGTTGGACACCGATAATGTGGTGGTAAGGGATTAACCTCAGTTATCCCGCAAAGATATGCCACAAAGGACGAACCGACAGAACCTCTCGAACCAACAAGATAACCGTCTTCATTAGATTTTTTTACTAATTTATGGGCAATCCAATATAATACAGCAAATCCGTTATTAATAATCGAATTAAGCTCTTTTGCAATTCTCTGTTCAATCAGTTCAGGCGGAGAAGGACCATATAATTCTTCTGCTCTTTCTTTAGTTAACCGGATAATTTCTTCATCAGCACCCGGAATATTTGGTGGATATAATTCATCAGGAATAGGTTTTAATTCACCAATAAGTGAAGCAATCTTTAAGGGGTTAGCGATTACTACTTCTTCGGCTTCTTTATTACCTAAATAAGCAAACTCCTGCAACATCTCTTCTGTAGTCCGAAAATAAAGTGGTGCTTGTTTATCCGCATCTTCAAAACCCTTACCCGTCATGAGAATTCTGCGAAAAACTTCATCTTCCGGTTCTAAAAAATGAACATCACAAGTAGCTACTACAGCTTTATTTAAATCTTTACCTAAATCATAAATAATTTTATTTAAACGAATTAGGTCATCTTCCGAAGTAAACGTACCATTCTCAAGCATAAAACGGTTGTTCCCCAGAGGCTGTATTTCTAAATAATCATAAAAATTGGCTATTTCTTTAAGCTTGTCCTGAGATGCTCCGTTTA
The DNA here is from genome assembly GCA_001512665.1 of Clostridiales bacterium DTU073. Taxonomy (GTDB): domain Bacteria; phylum Bacillota; class Peptococcia; order DRI-13; family DTU073; genus DTU073. The sequence continues at coordinate 41,593 of LFSF01000038.1, read as the reverse complement.
ATAAAGCTCTGAATACTTCTCCGGCTTCACAGGCAGAACCTACCAAAAGTCCTTCCCGTAATCTGATTAACTCACTTTTAGGAATACGCGGCACACGATAAAAGTGCTGCAGGTGGGAGATAGTTACTAACCTGTACAAATTAGCTAACCCTTGCTGATTTCTAGCTAAAATTATCACGTGATATGTTGGTGCTTTTCCTCCATCATTTGTGACGGAATCATCAAATAAATAACCTTCTACACCATAAATAATTTTAATACCCTTACCTTTAGCCGCAGCATAAGCATCCGGAAAAGCTTGTACCACACCGTGATCAGTAATTGCAATAGCAGAATGGCCCCACGAATGTGCCTTATTTACTACATCCTTTACATCAGCAACACTATCAAGAGCACTCATCTTTGTATGTAAATGTAATTCTACTCTCTTTCTTTCTGCATTATCTTCACGTTCTTGCGGTTCAGTCTCCATCATATCACGTGGAAACATAGTTAATTCCTGCGTATATCGATCATGCTCAACTCTACCATTAACTAAATACCATTTATTCTCTTGAATTTGTTCCCAAGATACGGTTTGTTCCTTAGGATTAATAATTAGTTTGCAAGCAAGAGAATCGGTTTTATCTGTCAGAAAAAAACTCAGCAAAATTCGGCCACTTTTTAACTCTCGTTTTTCCAAATTAAAAAGTAACCCTTTTATCGTGATTTCCCGTTCTTCATCAAGAATTTGGTTAAGAGCTACAATTTCCTTTTTAAATGATTTACCCATAATCATACGAGTTTGTGGTTTTGCCGCCATATTTTCTTGCTTGTTCTGATGATATTGAAATCTTTCCTGATATAAATTTGCTAATTCCTCTAAATCAGCCCAATGGTTTTCTTTTTCTACCGTTTCATCACTTGTTATTTCAACTTTAGCTTCATAATTATATTCATCTCTTAAGAGATCTTGGAGCAACAATTGCGCTCCACGTTTGACAAGATAAGCACACCCTAGCTTCTGTTTTAAAACAATCTGAAGTGTATTTTTTTCGACTTGATATTTAGCACCCTCTAACCATCCTTTACTACTAGGTATTTTAGTACTTAATTTTCCAATGATTTCTTCCCATTTTTCTGCACACAATACCTTTAAATTTGAGTATATTTTGCTATTACTATTTTCAAAATGAAAAACTATTTTATAACTTTGACCAAAAGTATTTTCCCAAAAATTTTGTAAGGTCTCCTTTATTTCTGTTGATGGTTCCTGGGGAGAACAAAAATATATTTCCCAAGCTTTTTCAGCCTGGGAAATAAGAATTTTCTTTATTTCACAGGAATTGATAAATTCTCTAACCTCACTTGAAAAAGATGATTTATCAAGCAGCTTCTTCCATTTTGCCTTCATATTAATCCTCCGCTTTAGAGAAGTTTATCTGTTTAATACCATTTATTGCACAAAGCCTTTCTTCAATCTCCTCCTCTTTGGTATGATGAGGAAATAAAACTGAGAAGATAAATTTAATCACATGATCATTTGATTCTACCATTTCAACTTTTCGTATATCGATATTCATTTCTCCTAAAACCGACGATATTTTACCTAACTGGCCCGGTTCATCTGCAATCACAATTTCAATTGTTTTTATATGACTATGTGAAAATTTCACCTTTTCACCGAAACGTGGCAATGCCAAAAGAATGACAAAAATTATTGCTGTTGCCACAATCGAAGCAAAATAGCTACCAATTCCTACAGCCAATCCGATCGCAGCAACTAACCATAAAGAAGCCGCAGTAGTTAACCCTTTTACGCCAAAACCTGACCTTAAAATCGTTCCTGCACCTAGAAAACCTATACCGCTAACAACTTGTGCCGCAATTCGAGCCGGATCACCAATAAAACCTCTTCCTACTGTTTCAAATATTTCAATTGAAGTCAACATAATTAAACAAGAACCTAAAGCTACTAATGTATGCGTTTTTAAACCTGCTGCTTTATTCTCACTTTCTCTTTGTAAACCGATCAAACCACCTAAAAAAGCTGCCAGAAACAATCTAAAAAAAATAGTTAATTCATGCTCAAACGCCATGTCTTACCCCCCCATGCGCACACTTTTCGCAATTTCCCAATACATTTTCATTCTATAAGCAAATCCTCTAACCAAACCTAATTTTTCTTCTTTCATTACATGAGACATATTGGGAAGATGTACTATTTTAATTGGTAATTTGTTTTGTTCAGCAAAATGATTTAAGACAATTTCAACCCCAAATCCGGAAATTGCTAAATTATCTATTTGCTCCAACCATTTCTTTTTTAGACAGCGCTGACCGGACAAATACGGTGAAATAAATTGAGCCATATCTGTAGCTAAACGACCATGCTCAAAAATCCCTACAGTCATTTCTACCTGTCCTTCAAGTACAGGTCTGATTAAGACTTCGATATGTTGTTTCGTTAAACCTATTAAATCAGCATCTAAAAACAAAATATTTTCTTCTAAGGCATATTTAAGCCCTACGGTCAAAGCTCCGCCTTTACCAATGTTTTTGGTCAAAGCAATAACCTGCACATCCCAGCTTAAAGCTTTTTGGACAGTATTATCTGTAGAACCATCACTTACCACGATTATTTGGGTGATTTCTTCAACTTCCTTTAATGCTTTAAGTACATTATTTATATATTTTTCTTCATTATATGCAGGAATGATAGCAGTGACACTCATTAAAGAAAACCTCCAGGTTATCTAATTCATTCCACTTGCTATTATGTCCATTACTACTTTGGCTATATCTTGTAAGTCTATAAATTTTGCCTCTTTATCCCAACGTAATTTAAGTTCTATTTTCCCTTCTTCTTTAAGTTTTTTACCAACAGTCAACCTAATCGGATAACCTATTAAATCTGCATCCTTGAATTTGACTCCGGCTCTTTCATCACGGTCATCCAGAACAACTTCTATTCCTTTTTCCTGAAGCTCTTTGTATATTTCTAAAGATTTCTCCCAAAGAAAATCATCTTTGGCAGACACAGGAACAATCACCACATGATAAGGCGCAATAGAAATGGGCCAAATAATTCCATCTGCATCATAATTCTGTTCTACTGCCGCAGCCATGGTGCGACTTATCCCAATACCGTAACACCCCATCACCATAAGTTGCTCTTTGCCTTGTTCATCACTAAACTTCGCACCAAGTGCCTCACTATATTTTGTACCCAGTTTAAAAACTTGGCCGACTTCTATGCCCCGAGCCATTTTTAATTTTGCTTGACAACGTGGACATGCTTCACCTTCTTCAATCATCCGAATATCGCCATAAGCAAATACTTCAAAATCACGATTCGGTTGAACATTAATTAAATGAAAACCTTCCTCATTAGCACCGCATACCGCATTAACCATTGACTTAATCTCTTCATCGGCATAGATTTTGATCTTCTTTAGACCTACCGGACCGACAAAACCAGGAACAGAGCCGGTTATCTCTTTAATTTTTTCCGCACTGGCCATCTCTAAAGTAAGAGAAGGATGCATTTTTTGTAGTTTTATCTCATTAATCATCCTGTCGCCTCGAACCAAAGCGACAATAATTTCCTCGTCAGCCTGATAGAACAACGTTTTAATTAACTTATCGGCTGAAACATTTAAATAATTAGTAACCTCATCTATCGTCGTTTGATTTGGAGTTGCTACTTTTTCTTTAGCTTTAATAGTATCTTCTCTCTTATTATCAGGATTGCTGGGCAGACAATCGGCAATTTCTACATTAGCGGCATAATCACAATCCGGACAATAAACAATCTGAGCTTCACCGGATTCAGCAATAACCATAAATTCATGAGTTACGCTTCCCCCAATAGCTCCAGAATCAGCTTCTACCGGGCGAAAATCCAAACCACATCGTTTAAAAATTGCACCATAAGCATCATACATTTTTTTATAACTAAGATTTAAACCTTCTTCATCACGATCAAAAGAATACAAATCTTTCATAATAAATTCCCGTCCCCTCATTAATCCAAAACGAGGACGCCGTTCATCACGATACTTATTTTGAATTTGATACAAATATAAAGGAAGCTGACGATAAGAAGAAACATTAGACCTTACCAAATCAGTAACCAATTCTTCATGAGTAGGACTTAAACAAAAATCACGCCCATGTCTATCTTTGAGGCGAAATAATTCATCGCCATAGACATGCCATCTCCCCGATTCTAACCAGATCTCGGCCGGTTGTATAATCGGCATTAAGATTTCCTGCCCACCTGCCTTATTCATTTCTTCTCTGACTATATCAGAAATTTTCTGAAGCACCCGCCAGGCCAAAGGTAAATATGTATATACACCTGAAGAAGACTTGCGAATAAATCCAGCTCTTAATAATAATTGATGACTTACTATTTCAGCTTCTGCAGGAACTTCTCGCAATGTTGGTGCAAATAGATTACTAAAATACATAAGCAAACCCCTTTCTCTTAAATTTCTTTATTTATTCTCATTCTCTTTAATCATTTTGTCTATTTCATCCATTAAAGCATGTACTAATTGATTTTCCGGTAACTTTTTCTTGATTTTACCTTTAACGAAAAGAAGACCTTCTTCTTCTCCTCCAGCAATACCCAGATCAGCTTCTCGAGCTTCTCCCGGACCATTAACAGCACAGCCCATTACGGCTATCTTTAAAGGTATTTTAACATTTATTAATTTTTGTTCTATTTCCGTAGCTAAAGAAGCTAAATCTATTTTACAACGTCCACAGGTAGGACATGAGATTATTTCTACCCCATTTTCTCTTAATCCCAAAGTGCTTAAGATATGCTTAGCAGCCTTAATTTCCTGACAAGGATCACCGGTTAACGAAACACGAATAGTATCACCGATTCCTTCAGCCAATAATGTGCCTATACCAATTGCAGATTTTATCATAGCTCTTTCTGAAAGACCAGCCTCAGTAACCCCTAAATGCAGCGGATAAGCTGTTTTTTCCGCAATCATTCGATAAGCTTCCAACATTAAAGGAACCTGTGATGATTTTAAGGATATCTTGATTAAATCAAAATTTAAGCTTTCCAGAATATTAATATGCTCTAAGGCGCTCTCAACCATGGCTAAAGCTGTAGGTTTCCCATATTGCTCCAGAAACTTTTTATCCAATGACCCACTGTTGACACCAATCCGAATAGGTATATTTCGCTCTTTAGCCGCTTTAACAATTTCCTTTACTTTCCACTCTGCACCAATATTACCCGGATTCAAACGCAGACCGTGAACTCCATTTTTTATAGCCAATAAGGCTAACCGATAATCAAAGTGTATATCCGCAACTATAGGCAAAGGAGAAAGAGATACAATTTCTTTTAAGGCTTCCCCGGCTTCTCGATCAGGGACAGCCACACGCACAATTTCACAACCTGCTTCCGCTAGTCTTAAAATCTGGTCAATAGTAGCTGCAACATTTGCTGTATGTGTATTAGTCATAGATTGGACAGAAACCGGATATAAATGACCACATCCTACTGACCCAAGCAAAAAGTTTTTTGTTACTCTACGTTTCATCATCTTTCAGCCATCCACATTTTTAGTTTATTATAATCCGGTTAACCACCGGATAATATCCTTATAAGTTATAAAAACCATTAACCCCATCAATAAAGCAAAACCAATAAAATGCACTAAATTTTCTTTTTCCGGCTCTACCTTTCTGCCACCACGTATAGCTTCAATGATTAAAAAGAGTAGCCGGCCTCCATCAAGTGCGGGGATAGGCAGAAGATTAATCAAGCCTAAGTTAATAGAGATTAGGGCGGTTAAATTGGCCACATTAATCCAACCAAAACGTGCCGACTCACCGATAAGCTGAATAATTCCTACAGGTCCTGCCACCCCGTCTGAAGACACTTGTCCGGTGATTAATAAGCCTAGTTGACGAATCATTTCTACCGTTAATAAATATGTTTGCGTAAAACCTTTGGCAATCCCTGACAGAATATTTATTCTCTCCCAGATTACATCACGAGGCGTAATTCCAATAATTCCCACTTCTCTCTCCGGATCATATTGAGGGGTAACAGTAACAAAGATCGTCTTATTATCTCTCTTTAATTCAATTTCTAATTGTTTTTCTGAACTATTGTGAATAACACCGGTAATTTCACTCCAACTATTTAAACGCTGACCATTAATACTAATAATTTCATCATTTGCTTTAATACCGGCCTTTTCCGCTACACTATTAGCCATAACTTGACCGATATGATTAGTATAATCCTTGGGCATCCCGATAATAGAAAACATTAAAGCAAAAATTAAAGCACCAAGTAAAAAATTCATCAAAGAACCGGAAACAATAACCGACATCCGAGACAAAAGTGATTTTTCATTAAAACTCTTAGGATCAGGTGGAGCATCTTGATCATCACCCATTTCCCCGGTCATCTTACAAAAACCACCTAAAGGCAACGCTCTTATACTGTAGAGCGTTTCTCCTCTTTTATGACCAACAATTTGTGGTCCCATCCCTAAACTGAATTCTTCTACCCTAATTCCCGAAAGTTTCGCTAAAATAAAATGTCCAAATTCATGAACAAAAATAATAATCCCAAAAACAATTAACGATACAATAAATGTTTGCAAATAAACTACACCCCTTTATAAATTAGCCATAAGCTCTTGAGCTTTTTGTCTGGCCCAGCGGTCTATTTCCAGAATATCACTAACCTGATAATCTGCCAAAACCTGATGCTGAATCATTACCTTTTCAATAATTTGAGGTATATCAATAAATCTTATGCGGCCATTTAAAAAAAATAGAACCGCTTCTTCGTTAGCCCCATTAAAAACAGTAGTCATCGTACCACCAATCTTACCGGCTTCAATAGCTAAGGCTAAACCAGGAAATTTAGTAAAATCAGGTTTGCTAAAAGTGATTTCCTCTAATTGATAAAAATCTAATCTGGGAAAGAAATTAGTAAGCCTCTGAGGATAAGTAAAGGCATATTGAATGGGAATTTTCATATCAGGACAACCAAGCTGAGCCAACACAGAACCATCTTTATATTGTACCATAGAATGAATAACACTCTGTGGATGAATTACAACTTTTATTTTTTCATAAGGAACATTAAAAAGCCAATGGGCCTCAATAATTTCTAATCCTTTATTAATTAAACCGGCACTATCAATAGTAATCTTAGCTCCCATCTTCCAATTAGGATGACTCAGAGCCATTTGCGGTGTAACTTGAGCTAATTCCTCCCGAGTTGCTTTAAAAAAAGGCCCTCCTGATGCCGTTAAAATTAATTGCTCAACCGCAGCAAGATTCTCTTTTTCTAAACACTGAAAAATAGCAGAATGTTCACTATCAACAGGAATAATGGCTGTACCAAATTTTTTAGCTTTCTCCATAACCAAAGAACCGGCGGTAACAATTGTTTCTTTATTAGCCAAAGCTACTGTTGTTTGATTCTCCAAGGCCTTTAAGGTAGGTAACAGGCCATGGATACCACTAACAGATACTAAAATCAGATCTAATTCTTCTATTCCGGCCAAATTTATTAAACCTTGCTCACCATAAAAAATCTCCGTTTTACTATTAATTAAAGACTTAAGTGCAAGGGCATCTTCTTTTGAACCTATGGAAACATAGCGTGGTTGATATTTTTGCACCTGCTCTGCTAAAAGCTGAACATTAGAGCCTGCAGCTAAACCAATAATTTCAAACATCTCAGGAAATGCATCCACAACTTCCAAAGCTTGTCTCCCAATGGAACCGGTAGACCCTAGTATAACGATTTTCTTCACTATTTCTTCCTCCCAGGACTTTAAATAATCTAATAATCTAAATGCCTACTATTGTATATTGCTTTAATCAAAATAAATATAACCGGACCGATGATAATACCTGCAACTCCAAAGAAACTCAAACCCAAATAGAGCGCTACTAAAACCGCTAAAGGATTTAAACCGATATTTTGCGAAAGGATTTTCGGTTCGATTGATTGACGAATAACTGAAACAATTGCATATAAAATTAAGAGCCCTACACCAAATTTAATATTGCCAAAAATTATTACAATTAATGCCCAAGGAATATATAAAGCTCCCGGACCAACTATAGGTAATAAATCCAATAAACCGACAACCATACCAACTGTAAAAGCGTATTTTGCACCTAAAATATTTAAGCCAATAATCGATAAGACTGCAGTAATACTGATCAGGATGAGCTCTGCTCTGAAAAATCCAACTAAGACACTACTTAAATGTTTAATTATCTTACTAGTTGAAGAAACATATTTCTGAGGAATTAATTTATAAAAGCCTTGAATCAAACGAACTTTATCCCGGCTAATAAAGAATGTGGCTAAAGTAGAGATAATTAAAATTGTAAACAAACCAGGCAAACCTGTGATTAGTGCAAAAAAGAAATTTATTGCCACAGAAATGATATTAGCTGATTTATCAATTACCGTATTCATGCTGTTAGAAATCGCATTTTGTGCCTCTGCAGGGAGAGGATTAGTCGAAAGATAATTTCTGACAACCTCAAGAATCTCTAGGATATTGCTATAAATATTTTGTGTATAAAAAGGTATCTGCTGATAAAGATCCGAAAGTTCAATAACCAGACGCGAAATTACAATAAAAAGAATTAACGCAATTAATACTGTAACTAAAATAAGTGCAATTAATACAGCAAAACCTCTTTTTATTTTACGACTTTCCAGCCAATTTACCAGAGGATCTATTAATATTGCTACAACAATTGCCAAAATAAACGGTAATAAGCCCGTAAAAATAAGAGAAAACACATCTAGGGTTATAGGTATAAAGTAAGCAACCGCAAAATACACAGTGAGCAAAAGTAGCAGAATTAAAGCTATTTTTATTAGCTTTTTGCTATAACGTTCAATTTCCGGATTCATCCATCACATCAACCTTTCAATTATTATTAAAAAATAATATGTAATAGGTGCTGCCCACAAGGTACTGTCAAATCTATCCAAAACCCCTCCATGTCCGGGAATAAGTTGACCGGAATCCTTAATCTTGCCAAATCTTTTTAAAGAACTGGCAAAAAGATCTCCAAGCTGTCCCGCAAGTGAGACAAACGGGGCTATATATAATAAACTTTTTCCAGCGGTTAGAGGTGCATAAATACTATATATATATGCAGCAAAAACGCCAAAAATCAGACCTCCCACAAAACCTTCCCAAGTTTTTTTAGGGCTGATTAAAGGGGCTAACTTATGCTTGCCAATGGTCAGTCCCGTAAAATAAGCACCGGTATCTGTACCCCATACCACAACAAAAACATACATAACTAACCAAAAACCTTCCGGTAAATTACGCAACAAAAGCAAATGAACAAAACCCGTAAATATATAAATTACACCTAACAAAGTTAATGATAGATCCAGCGGTGTAAAACGTGAAAAATAAACAAGATAATAACTCCAACTAAAGATAAGATAAATAATAAAAATAGATAATATATAATTATATTCTAACAGAATAGCTAACGGTATTAAAAGTGCACTTAACCATAAAAGCAAGGCTATAGCTTGACATTGAGAATTATTAATAATATTTCTGAACTCCAAGAGTGCTAATAAAGTCAGCAAAAAAACTGCCAAAGCAAAATAAACATCTCCTATAAAAACAATGAAGATTAAAAAAGGTATGCCAATTAGAGCACTAATAATTCTTTTTGAGAGCATTATTCTCACCAACTTTTTTCACAAGATTGATCATTTTAGTCCACCAAAACGACGCTGTCGCTTCTGAAAATCATAAATAGCTTGATATAAGTGTTCTGGCTGAAAATCCGGCCAAAACACTTCTGTAAACCATAATTCAGTATAGGCCGATTGCCACAAGAGAAAATTACTAAGTCGTAGTTCACCGGCAGTACGAATAAATAAGTCCGGGTCAGGCACCCCTGCTGTATAAAGATGCTCTTCAAATGTTTGAAGATTTATATTATCCGGTTGAAGATTGCCCGCAGCAACTTTTTGGGAAATATTTTTAACAGCATCCAGAATCTCTTTTCTCCCACCGTAATTTAAAGCTATTTGTAAGACAAGCCTTTCGTTCTGAGCCGTTTCTAATTCAGCATTATTAATCCGGCTGATAACATGAGCAGGTAGTTCTGAAATATTACCAATAGTTTTAATTTTGACCCCATTTTCCTTTAATTTGAACAGCTCTTTATCTATATATTCTACTAAAAGCTCCATCAATGCATTTACTTCTTCTTCCGGTCTTTTCCAATTCTCTGTGGAAAAAGCATATACCGTTAAATAGGGAATACCTAAATCAATACATGTTTCCACAACCGTTCGTAATGTTTCTGCTCCTGCTCTATGACCGGCAGCTCTGGGCAAGCCCTTTCTCCTGGCCCAACGCCCATTGCCATCCATTATTATGCCAATATGTGGAGGTAATGATACTTTTAAAATATCCTGTTTAGTAATAAGGGGTTTTTGTTTAAAAAATCTTTTAAAAAAAGATAACATGAATATATATTATCCTCCTTAAGTTGAAACCCCCTCATCACCTCTTCGAGGGGGTTGTATTAAAATTATCTTTATACTTCCATAATTTCCTTTTCCTTGATGGCAAATATATTATCAGCTTCTTTAATATATTTATCAGTGATTTTTTGAATTTCTTCTTGCTGCTTTTTAGCATCATCTTCAGTGAGTTCTTTGTTTTTCTCCATTTTTTTAATACGCTCATTAGCATCACGACGAATATTTCTGATGCCAACTTTTGATTCTTCCGCTTTCTTTTTAGCCGCTTTAACTAATTCCTGTCTTCTTTCTTCAGTTAACTGCGGAATGGCTATACGCAAAATATTGCCATCATTAGTAGGATTTAAACCTAGATCTGATTTAAGAATAGCTTTTTCTATATCGGAAAGAAGGCTTTTATCCCAAGGTTGTACTGTTAAAAGACGAGGTTCCGGTGCCGAAATATTAGCGAGCTGATTTAAAGGAGTCAAGGCTCCATAATAATCAACTTTGATTTTTTCCAAAATAGCCGGATTGGCTCTCCCTGCCCGCATTGATGAATATTCCTTACGTAAGACCTCAAGAGTTTTTTGCATTTTATCTTCGACCTGATTTAAAACATCTTTTAACATACTTTTACCTCCCTATATATGTACCTATTTTTTCACCCATAACAACCTTTTTAATGTTTCCTTCTTCTAAAATACTAAAAACGTACAACGGAATATTATTATCCATACAAAGAGTTGTAGCTGTAGAATCAATCACTCCCAACCCTTTATTTAAGACTTCAATATAATCTAGTGAAATGAATTTATTAGCAACAGGATTTTTCAATGGATCACTGTCATAAACTCCATCAACCTTCTTAGCCATAAGAATTGCTTCCGCCTCTATTTCAGCTGCTCTGAGGGCTGCTGTAGTATCTGTAGAGAAAAAGGGGTTCCCTGTTCCCGCAGCAAAAATAACTACACGACCTTTTTCTAAATGTCTTATTGCCCTTCTTCTGATATAGGTTTCCGCTATCTGCCTCATTTCTATAGCAGATAAAACTCTTGTATCGACATTAACGTGTTCCAAGGCATCTTGTAAAGCAAGAGCATTAATTACTGTAGCCAACATTCCCATATAGTCTGCAGTAGCTCTATCCATGCCCCGGGCACTGCCCGAAACACCACGCCAGATATTGCCTCCTCCCACAACAATAGCTGTTTGCACACCCGCTTCAACTATATCTTTAACCTGTCGTGAGATAGAATCTAATATTTTATGTTCAAGCCCAAAGCCTTGCTTTCCGGCTAACGCTTCTCCACTTAATTTTATAATAACTCTTTTATATTTCGATTGAATCATGCGATCGGTAATCCTCCAATCTTTAAAATTCTACATCAGAAAATAAAAACCTTCTTAAATACTATTATAATTGCGTTTTAATAAAGAGAACACTATGTGTTCTCTTTATTAAAATAATTTGCTTACTTGTTAACCTGTGCCATAACTTCTTCTGCAAAATTCTCTTCTCTTTTTTGTAAACCTTCACCAACTTCAAAACGAGCAAAACGTCTTACTTTTATATTTTCACCGATTTTGGAAATTTGCTCAATGATTAAATCATTTACAGTGATCTCTGGATCTCTGATATACGGTTGTTCTAATAAGCATACCTCTTTATAAAATTTATTAATCCGACCTTCTACCATCTTATCAACAATTTTTTCCGGTTTACCTTCATTAAGAGCCTGTGTTCTTAAAATTTCTTTTTCCTTTTCTAAAACATCAGCGGGAACATCTTCCCTCTGTACATATTCCGGTCGTGAGGCGGCAATTTGCATAGCGATATTTTTGGCCAATTCCTTAAATGCCGGAGTTTTAGCTACAAAATCAGTTTCACAGTTAATTTCTAACAAGACCCCAATTCTGCCACCGCCATGAATATATGACTCCACAATACCTTCTGCAGAAATTCTCCCTGCTTTCTTCGCTGCAGCAGCAAGTCCTTTTTCGCGTAAAAATGTTATTGCCTTTTCCATGTCTCCATTATTTTCTGTGAGTGCTTTTTTACAATCGAGAACACCTGCCCCGGTTCTTTCACGTAATTCTTTAACCATTTCCATCGTAATCATGGTCTCGCCCCCTTTACTCAATTACTTTATTATTATTCCATAAGATTCTTTATGTAATATACATAAAGAATAAAAAAGGTGACAAGGGGTCATGTCCCCCCGGTCACCCCTTATCTTAATTATTCTACGTTCTCAGTAACCTCTTCTTGCACTTGTACTTCTGCATCTTGTTCAACTACAGTTGTTGCTTCAGTTTCGTTCCCCACCTGTCCTTGATTAGCCTCAAGAACTGCGTCAGCTATTTTATTGGTAATTAATTTAACAGCTCTTATCGCATCATCATTACCAGGAATAACATAATCAATTTCATCAGGATCGCAGTTAGTATCTACAATTGCAACAATAGGAATAGCCAAGCGTCTTGCTTCTGCAACAGCAATATGTTCTTTACGGGGATCAATAATAAAAAGTGCACCGGGTAAACCAGGCATATTTTTAATTCCCCCAAGAAATCTTTGCAATTTTTCTCTTTCGGCCATTAAATTAGCAACTTCTTTTTTCGGCAAAACAGTAAATGTGCCATTAGCCTCCATAGCTTCAAGCTCTTTTAAACGTTGGATTCTTTTTTGGATAGTATGATAATTTGTTAATGTTCCGCCTAACCAACGTTCATTAACATAATACATTCCGCAACGTTCAGCTTCTTCTTTTATGGTTTCCTGAGCCTGTTTCTTTGTGCCAACAAACAAGATATGCTGTCCTTCTGAAACAATACTCCTCACAAATTCATAAGCTTCTTCCACTTTTTTTACTGTTTTTTGTAAATCGATAATGTAAATCCCATTTCTCTCTGTGAAGATATAAGGAGCCATTTTAGGATTCCATCTTCTGGTCTGATGACCGAAATGTACACCAGCTTCTAATAATTGCTTCATCGAAATTACAGACATTACTACACCTCCTCTCCGGCGGTTTTACCTCCGCTACTTTCATCATTGCTCCACACCTCTTCAGGCACCATGAAGCAACTCCCATAACGTGTGTATTTTCACACCTTTTCTTAGTATAACATAAAGATATCGTTGTAAACAAATAATTTTTTATAAATTTTTTTTTATTTTTTCTCCATTAATTTCTCGCCTAAATTTAAACGCAGAACTACTTCTCCCTTAGTTGTATTTAATTTTTCCGCTATCTCCGTAATTGACTTACCTTGTTTCAACATTCTGGCAATCTCTACACTAACAGGATTATATGTTTCTTCATCATTATCTTCACCAAGATTACTCTCTTTTTTAATCTTTCTTTCCTGTTCCATTAAATCTTCCAAAAGCCTTTCCCCTTCAGATATTTTTTCCTCTAATTCATCTAAATACTGTTTAGATAAATAAGTATTCTCATAAAGCAATTCATTAAAATCATTTTTTAAAGAAATATATTCTTCTTTGAGTGCCTCTAATGTACCAAATCTATTAGCAATTAAAACAGCAAGAATAATATTTATACATAAGGTTAACAGGTTGAGAATTATGATGAGCAAAAGTTTTCCCTCCATTGAATGTTCTAAATCTTCAAGTCAAAATGCCTACCAATAACAGTATCCTGCTGTTGCTTTTTTTTATCGGAATTTTCCTGTTGTTCAGCACTATCTCTACTTCCACGTGCAACTTCATCTTTTTCTTGTTTACTGTTCCTTTTTTCCTTTCCTTCTTTATCAATTTTTTTATATCTTGTCGCATCCAACTGACTAACAATCTTTTCTTTTTGCTTAATATCTTCCTGAATTAATTGGTTCATAATTTGCTGATCAGTTTGTTGCTGTCCTTGAACAGTACGATTAATTCTCTCTACTTCACCTGCACGCGGAACTAAGATCTGCATATCCACAGGTTTAATCGTCATTGATTAAAACACCTTATTTCATAATCTTCTACACGAAATACTACATTATATTTCTCATCAAGAAGATGCATAGAAAATTTACCCATATTAATTATTACCCCACTATAAATCGTTTCCAGAACTTTAATATAAACATCGCCCACATCTTGTAACTTAAATTCAAGCTCATTTTTCTGATTAGCTAACTTTTCTATCTCTTTTTCAGTTGCATATTGTGTTTCCCATACTTTAAGATAAAGCTGATTTTTTTCTGCAGAAAGTTTGCCTTTGGCTTGCAATTCCTTAAATGAATCTAATATTATATTATTTTTTTGATGATTCTCTTGCTGCCGTTTTAATTCAGTACAAATTTTTTTGTATTCTTCAACAAGTTCAGGAATAACACCAACTTCAATAACAGTATTTGTACCCATTGGCGAACCTATATTCTTTGCCGTAATGTCTTCTTTAACAGAAGTATATCCTCCTACAATTAAACCCTTTTTTCCACCAATAACTGACAGCTTTTTACCTGCTCTAACAGTACTATGCATGATTGCTTCACTAACAATAATATTTTCTTTACTAATGGCAGTACCATTTTCAATATAGCGTACATATATATTTCCTTCAGCCTCTGCCCGGCCTTGAATGATCCCTTTTTTTACATTAAGGTTTCCACCGATAATCACAGTACCCGCTAAATTCCCGCTAATATCTACATCTCCGCCGGCTCTTACGGTAAAACCATTTTTTACATTTCCTTTAATAATTACATTCCCGGGGAAATTAATATTACCTGTATTAAAATCAACATCTCCATTAACTTCATAGGTTTGAAATATATTTACCTTATGATTAGCATAGCTAATATGACCTTTACTTGTCGACACAAGTTTATTAGCAACAATTTCTGTATTTGCACCTACAGGAAGACGTACATCTCTTCCCGGTCTAGGCCTAATCTCTTCTCCTAAAACATTGAAACCTTTTTCACCCATTGTAGGCGGTATTCGTTCTACCAGAGTTTTGCCGGCCTCGACAACCTGAATTATATCCAATTCATAATAATCTACACGACCATCCTCTAAGATCTTAGGTTTAATATCTAACCCACCTGTTTCAAAATAGAATTTTAAACTTCCGTCAGTTCCATTTATACTTGGCTTTCCTTCAGCAATTAACCATTCATGGTAGTAAGGACTCCCTTTAACTACATCAGATAGTATTTCTGATTTAATACCATATTTCAATCCTTTTTTCCAAAGAAATCTTTCCAGCGTGACAAAATCTATGGGCGAATTTATTAAAGATGGATATACTTTTAGCACAGCCTTCATTTTATCAAGAGAAATATCTAATTCTAAAAGTGCACCATAATTCTGTTTCCCATCAAGAAAAGCTATTCTTTCTTTATGACCTTGTGCTCTTGTAAAAATTTGCTTGATTAATTCAGGCTCATAAGAAATCTTACGTTGTGTTAATTCATATAATAAACTTTCTAAACTTCTAGGAAAAGTAATATCAGTACCTTTTTCAACAAGAAGATAAATACCATCAATATCCTTACTTAGCTTATATCTTCTTAAATCCGCCATCTTTATCACCTCACTTAAGATTATACTTATTATTTTGAGAAAGCTTTCCCCGTAACCTAAAAATAGCTTTTGTATGTAATTGAGAAATCCGTGATGGAGTCACCTCCAATATTTTAGCTATTTCTTTATTGGAAAGATCATGATAATAGTAAAGACTAATAACGTATTTCTCTTTTTCAGGTAAGCTCTCTATAAAATTTGCCAAAATTCCTTTTATTTCGTTCTCTATCGTAATCTGCATAGGATCTGGACTTTCGGGATTAGATAAATTATCTTTTAGAGAAATCTCTTGATCCTCTGAAAGTGGTTCATCAAGAGATAAAATAGTTATGTACTGTAAAGCTTTTAACCATTTAGCAAACTCTTCCAGGCTAATTCCCAGTTCGGCAGCGATTTCCTGGTCGGTTGCACTTCTACAAAGTTGCGACTCTACCTTTTCATAGGCTCTTTCTACCTGTCTTGCTTTTTTTCTTAGTGTAGCCGGTAATCTGTCTTCTTTACGTATTCCATCAATAATTGACCCTTTAATTCTTTTCACCGCAAAACTGGCAAAAGGTATCCCGAAATCAGGATTATATCGGTCAATTGCTTCAAGAAGTCCAAAAATACCATAACTTGCCAAATCATCCTCATCTATATATGTAGGTAAAGAACAAGCTGCTTTTTTAGCAATTTTCTGCACTAAGGAAATATAATGGACAATCAGCTTTTCTTTAACTTTTGGATCTTTTTTTAATGTAAATTCTTTCCAGAGATTTACCGGTTCCATTAGATAATTTTTACTCCTTTATAGATACTTTTAACTAATAATTGTCCATTTTCAGTAAAAAATTCGATAGTTCGACCGTAATTTCCTCCTACATCTTCACTAATAAGTTTAATATTTTGATGCTTTAATTCATTTCTTACTGCTTCTATATTACGTTCACCTATCTTCAGCATCTCTAAATTACTTTGCATGATAAACATCTGTGCGCCACCGGCTGTTTTAGCCACTAAGCGCCTTTTATTCGCACCCTTAGAAAGCATTTCATCAATAAGTGCTCTTATACCTGTATCGGCATATTTAGCCTTATTTATTACATGATTACGTCCCAAAGTACTGTCGGGCAACATAATATGTACAATTCCCCCTAGTTTGATCTTAGGATCCCATAAACATACACCTATACATGACCCTAGACCAGCAGTAAATAATGTTGCAGGGGAAAAAGCTGTTTTTAGTTCCGCAATCCCTATTTTAATTGGTTCACTTGACATTAATTACACTCCTATTGATTTTAGTAACGAATCTAGTGTTTCCGGCTCAGGGATTAAGAAAAAATACCCATTTATTTGTTCTCCTTCCGCGCTGAACACATTTTCAATAATTAAAGCATAATCTGATACATTACCTATACTCTGTAAGACCTGTCCCAAAATAGCCCCGGCCATATCAACAGATAAAGCCGGAACAGAGGGAACAAAAACTTGATTTGTTAATATACCCAAGGAATTGAGATATGAGCCTGCTAAAATATTAACAATTTCTTTTAAAGCAGAAACTTGGATCTCATTTAACAAGTCACCATGATTATTATTATCAACTTTTATCATCGTTTCCCCATATAGCAAATCAAGAAGACGAGGTATTTGTTCACGAGGAATGAAAAACAAAATACCTAAAGGAATATCCCCATTGACATATAAATATCCTCCGGCAACCTCTTTTTCAGCTCCACCAATTATTTCAACAATTTTAGAAAACGGAGCAAGGGTTGCTTTAGGCACTGTTAATTTAACTTCACGACCTATTAACATGGATAATGACGTAGCTGCATTACCTACACCAATATTACTAATTTCCTTCAAGGCATCTAATTGCAGCTCATTTAAATTAAAATAATTTTTCATGGCAATTCTCCCGTCTTTTTATTAAAACAAACTTAAATCTAACACTTTTTCTAAATCAAGAATCATGATTAAACGATCATTAATTTTTCCTATATTTTTAATAAACTTATTATTACCCTCAACCATCTGGGGCTTTTCCAACATTTCTTCACTTAAATAAACTACTTCAATAACTTCATCGACTGTAAATCCAACAACTAAATCTTCTACATTAAAAATAATTATTCTGGATTTGTCGGTTACTTCTGTAGCAGATAAGTTCAAACGCAAATGAGAATTGATTACCGGAATAACATTACCTCTTAAATTAATCACGCCTTGAATAAAGAAAGGTGCTTTCGGAACCCTGGTAATATGTGTCCAACGAATTATTTCTTTGATTGCCAAAATATCAACACCATATTCTTCATTGCCTAGCTTTAAAGCAACACATTGACTATCCACAACCCATCCCCTCCTTAGAATAATGTTCCAATATCTAGTATTAGTGAAACTTTACCATCACCCAAAATAGAAGCACCTGCAATACCGGGTAACCCAGATAAAAGTTTACCTAAAGAACTGATTACTATTTCCTGCTGACCAATTAACTCTTCCACGACAAGTCCAATTTTTTGCTCACCTTTCTGTACAACAACAACATTTAACTCAGCAGCTTCATCTTCGTCCGGAACATCTAAGATTTTTTGAATATAAATTAACGGTAAAACCTTACCCCGCAAAAGTATAGCTGATTGACCATGAACATTTTTAATTTTATCAGTCTCTAGACTAGTCGTTTCATCAATATTAGCCAAAGGAATAGCAAAAATTTCCTTCTGAACCTTTACCAAAAGAGCTTGAATTATCGCTAATGTTAACGGCAATTTAATAATAAAACGACTGCCTTGACCCTTCTTTGTTTCCACAAAAACTTGTCCACTAAGAGCATGAATCTTACTTTTTACTACATCCAGTCCTACACCACGACCAGAAACATCTGTTACTACACTGGCAGTTGAAAAACCAGGCTCAAAAATCAGATTAACAATTGATTGTTCATCCATTGTCTCAAGCTGCGCAGAAGTTACAATGTTTTTTTCTAAAGCCTTTTTCTTAACTGCTTCAATATTAATACCACGACCATCATCTTCTACACAGATGGTAACTCTGTTTCCTTCATGACGTGCCGAGAGTTTTAACACACCTCTAACATTTTTATGTAAGGCTTTTCTCTCTTCCGGAGACTCCAAACCATGATCTAAAGAATTTCGAATAAGATGTACCAAGGGGTCTCCAATTTCATCAATCACCGTACGATCAAGTTCAGTATCTTTACCCTCTAAAATCAGTTCAACATCCTTACCCATTTCTTGCGATAAATCACGCACCATTCTTGGAAAACGATTAAAGACCTGTTCAATAGAAACCATCCGCACATTTTGCACTACCATCTGTAAATCAGTTGTAATGCGGTTAATTTGTTCTATTGTTTCATTTAAGCCTCGCAAATCATTAGAGAGATAAATCTGTTCTAAACGTGTTTTGTTAATAACAAGTTCACCAACTAGATTCATCAATTTATTAAGACGCCCAATATCAACTCTTACCGTTTGATGTACCGTTTGTTTTTTGCCGGATGAGGCAGAAACAAACTTGTTTAAAACAGGTTTAACCGCTTCTTTCTTTTCACTTTTTAGCTCTTCCATATTTTTAACACTAATTTCTGAAATACTTAAAGCTGCCTCAAGCTCCTTTTGTTCTTT
Organism: Clostridiales bacterium DTU073; assembly: GCA_001512665.1. Taxonomy (GTDB): domain Bacteria; phylum Bacillota; class Peptococcia; order DRI-13; family DTU073; genus DTU073. Next base: position 21,903 of record LFSF01000038.1, on the reverse strand, counting down.
TTGTGTTACAAAAAACAACACAAAATCACGATCAAATTTTTCATCTTCTATGTCTTGTGCCGAAGGTACAGATTTAATGACCTCACCCAAATTTTCTAAATTACGAAAGACCATGAAAGCTCTAACGCCTTTCATTACACACTCCGGTGCAACGCTAATCTGAATTTTCCATACATGATACCCTTTCGCAATAGCTTCATTAATAACATTCTTTTCATTTTTATTAAGCTGAATTTTTATATCTTCCACTTGATTTTCAGCTTCCTTTTGATTGTTATCCTCAGCTTCTTCCGGTTTTTCCTCATTAACATTTTCTTCTGCTTCTTTTTCTACTTTAGCTTGTTTTTCTTGTTTGTTTTTTGCTTTATTCTTTTTCTTAACTTCACTTTGAGCTACAGATTTTTGAACCGGTTTGTTTTCTTCTAATGCTGTAAGCTTTTCCATTAAATCTTTTAAATCTAAATCCGGTGATTCTCCTTCTCTAATCCTTGTGAGCATATTTTCCACTACATCAACACCCTGAAAAAGTGCATTAATTACTTCTTGATTTAAATCAATCACATTCTCTTTAATTTTTCCTAAGAGATTCTCCATTTTATGGGTTAGTTGTGTAATGGAATCATACCCCATTGTTGCGGACATCCCTTTTAAAGTATGAGCTGACCTAAAAATCTCATCAACAATATCCAGCCTCTCCGGGTTATTTTCTAAATTTAATAACCCCGTATTTAATGCTTGTAAATGTTCCATCGATTCTTCTAAAAAAAGATCGAGATATTGAGAAACATCCATAAAAACACCTCCTAACATTTTTTTAAAGCTTCAACAATGTAATCAGCAATTTTATTTAGTGGTACTTCATAGTCTATCGCTCCTAATTTATAGGATGCTTTTGACATACCATAAACAACACAAGATTCAGCACTTTCACCTATATTCATAGAACCTGCTTTTTTTAACTCCAACATACCTTTAGCTCCATCACTACCCATTCCTGTCATAATAACTCCAATCTTCGGGTAGTCTACTTTAGCTACAGAAGACATAAGCACATCCACTGAAGGTCTAACACCATTAACACTATCTGATTGTTGAAGTATAATCGACAACTGGTTATTAATTAAACCTACTTCTAAATGATAGTCATCCGGTGCCAAATAAGCATAATCCGCTTTAATTTTCTCGCCATGCTCGGCCTCTTTAACTGTCAAAGCGGAAAGCGAATCTAATCGCCTTGCTAATGATTTCGTAAAGCCTATAGGCAAATGTTGTACAATAAAATAAGCTGCGTTTAAACCAACAGGTATCTTACTAAATAATTCGCATAAAGCATTAGGTCCTCCTGTAGAAGCACCAATTGCCACAAGAGTTAATTCAGCATTTTTCTCCTGCATCTCCTTAAAGTAACCCCTTCCTCTTTAGCTCAATTTGACGTGCAAAAACATTTTTAATGATAATTTTACGAGTAGATTCTAAAATATTTTTAAATTTTACACCAATATTATTTTGTTCAAACCCATGCTTATCCAGCGTCCAGTCATTCCAAACGACTTCACCTTTTACTTTAATCAGTTCATCATCCAATTTAAATTGCAAATTAACAATAGTTCCTTTATGAAGAGGCGCATATACATTTATAACAAGCATCAACCCTCCTCCGCTAATATCTTTAGTCCTACATCGTATGAATTCCTCTTCTCCTTTATTGTTATTATATGATAACAAAACATCTAAATCGTATGGAACCCGGACATATTCTCTCTTTTGAACCCGTATGATTGTTTCCGGATAGGCAATGCAGATTTTATTAATAATATCCTCAGATTCTTCCTTAATTAAGTATGAACTGAAAGTATAAAATGCTTCACTATTCCAAAACCAAATATTCATAATCTTCCCCGGAGCAAGTTTTATAACTTCCTGCTCACTACGAGGTGCAATAAGGGTCACATATTGGTCATCAATATCTATGATCCGACTCCGATAACGCGTAGATTCACCTTCAGTATTAGTTATTTCAATATTTACTAATTGATTGAGTTTTAAAAGGTTTTTTAAATTTTCCATAGCCATACCTACCTAAAATATTGATAAACTTTACTGAAAAACGCTTTTAAACCATTATTTTGCTGTAATTTATCTTCCTGGTCGGTAATTTTAGCAGCAATACTATAAAGATTATGCGAAGCCGTAGCATGAGGATATTCAATGATAAATGCTTTCTGGTCTTGTACCGCCTGTCCTACTTTAGCATCTTCAACAACGTAACCTAAAAAGTCTATATTATGTTTTAAAAATCTATTTACAGCAATTTTTAATTTATTAAAAACAATAGCCGCTTCTTTAGGAGAAGATACCCGGTTTACGACAATATAGATTTTTCCTAAATAATCTTGTCGACATAATGTTTTTATTAAGCCATAAGCATCTGTAATTGCAGTTGGTTCAGATGTTGTAACCACAATCAATTCGTCGGCAGCTAAAGCAAAACTTAATACTGTTTTAGATAAACCGGCCCCTGTGTCAATTAATAAATAGTCTGTTATTCCTTCTATTTTGCTTAATTTTGTTAAAAAGTTTTCTAATTCCCATTCTTTAAGATTCGCTAACTCCTGCATCCCCGAACCGCCTGGAATTATTTTTAACCCATGGGGTCCTTCAGTTATTATATCGGTAATATTTTTTTCTCCAACCATAACATGGGCAAGATTATAAAGAGGTGTAAGTCCTAAAATCACATCAATATTTGCTAACCCCATATCTGCATCTAAGAGAATAACTTTTTGCTTAAAATCTGTAAGGGCCAAAGCAAGATTTAGAGAAAGATTGCTTTTCCCTACTCCGCCTTTTCCGCTGGAAATAGTGATTACACGGGTACCTTTTTTGGTCCTATTTATTTGTGCATGAAGACTGTTTTTCATTTGTTTTACGATTAGACGTAAAGAATCTGCTTGGTTATTCATCTTACTACTCCTTCACCAACATTTGCACAAGCTTAATAGGATCAGCTGCTTCAATATCGTCAGGAATGTTTTGACCGTTAGCAAAATAAGAAATGGGATATTCATAATTATAAAGAAGATTATAAATAGATCCGTAATTTGAAGTCTCATCAAGTTTCGTAATAATTAAACTCGTAATATTTACATCTTGGTATGTAGCGAGTATATCAAGAAAATCTTGATATTTACTCGTACTGGATAAAACTAAAAAAATCTCATTAGAATTTGCGCTTTCCAAATATTGTTTTAGCTCATTAACTTGCGTTTCATTCTTATGACTTCGACCTGCCGTATCAATATAAATAACATCATAATCCTTCATTTCCTGAAGACTTTCTCGTAAGTTTTCCGGATTAAAAATAACATTAACCGGAACATTGATGATATCTCCTATGGTTTTCAACTGTTCTACCGCAGCAATTCTATATGTATCAATCGTTATTAAACCAACTTTTTTCTTTTCCATAACAGCACTCATTGCTGCCAGTTTGGCTATAGTAGTTGTTTTACCAACCCCGGTAGGTCCAATGAAGGTTAAAATCCTGGGCTTACCTTTTTTAGCTTTAGAAGGTTGATATTTAATATTTTGAATCGGTTTTAAGAGGTTAGCAAAAAAGATCCTATTTAGTTCTTCTTTTTTTTGGATAGGACTATCCGCATATTCATCTAACGTTAATTTTACGATCTTTTGGGCTATTTTATCATCAACTTCTTGCTTTTTTAAGAGTTTATATAGATTTTGTCCTTTTTTGGGAAATTTAGGTTCGCCTAGGTTTTCTAACATTAGAGACATTTCTTTCATCATTTTGTGCATTTCTGTTAGGTCTGTAACTATTTCCTTGTCATTATTGATATTAACATTATTAATCTTTTGTTTTATCGCAGCTAGATTATTGGCGGAAACATCTTCCCCATCATTATCTGCGGCCGCAGTCACTTCAACATAATTCTTCCCAAATAAGCCAAAAAAACCGCCTTCTTTAAAATAACGAGTATGTAAAATTACTGCATTATTACCTAATTCAGCTTTTATTTTTCCCATTGCTTCTTGCATATTAACAGCTACATATCTTTTAACCCGCATTTAATTTCACCATCCCAACTGACTCAATTTCTATTTGAGGAGGTATTTCATTATAGGAAATTATCGGAACTGATGGTAAAACCCTCTCCACTAATTTTCTAAAATACCTTCTTATTACAGGCGAAACTAAAACTACAAATTGTTTGCCCATAAAACTACGATTTTCCAGTAGTTTCCCTAACTCTTTAACTATTGTTTGGGCAATTCCCGGATCAATTACTAAATATGTACCCTTGTCACTACTTTGCACACTTTCCCCAATGATTTTTTCTATCTGCGGATCTACGGTAAAACAATAGATCTTCCCATCATCATCTTTATATAACTGGGTAATTTGTCTTGCTATTTTCTGACGCACATACTCAGTTAACAGGTCAGGATCTTTCGTAATCGGCGCCCAATCACCTAATGCTTCCATAATTGAAACTAAATCTCTAATCGGCACTCTTTCCTGCAATAAATTTCCCAACACTTTATGAACTTCCGCTAAAGAAAGTAAATTGGGGACTACCTCCTCTACTACAGCAGAATACTCCTTTTTTAAATTATCCAAAAGGGATTTTACATCCTGCCTACTTAAAATTTCAGCTGCATTATTCTTCAGAAACTCCGTAATATGAGTTGCTAAAACAGAAGGTGGATCAACTACTGTATAACCGGATGATTCTGCCTCTTCCCTTAAGGAAGCACTGATCCACTTTGCAGGTAAACCAAAAGCAGGTTCCTTTGTAGGTATTCCTACAAGTTCCCCTTCACCTCCCATTGCTAAATACTGATTTAACATAATTTCTCCTTGGGCTAAGGGTACTCCTCTTAATTTTAAAACATAATTATTGGGAGGCAGTTGCATATTATCCCGAATACGAATAGGAGGAATAACAATCCCTAGTTCTATAGCACACTGTCGGCGGATCATAATTACCCGCTCTAATAAGTCACCACCTTGAGTCGTATCAACCAACGGAATTAAACCATAGCCCATCTCTAATTCTATCGGATCAACCTGTAACAGTGAATAAACATTTTCAGGCTTTTTCATTTCTACCGCTTGTTCATTTTCAAGATTGTTTACTGTCTCTTTAGTCAGCGCTGCTTCAGATTTAAATAACGTAAACGCTAAACCACCAACTAAAAGTCCTAAGAAAATAAACGGGAATTTTGGTAATCCGGGGACCATACCAAAAGCAAGAAGAGCACCTGAAGCAATAGCTAAGACTTTTGGTTTCGCAAAAACCTGACCAAAAATATCTTGACCCAGACTATTCTCCGAAGCAGCACGAGTAACAATGATCGCTGTTGCCGTGGAGAGAAGTAACGCAGGTATTTGACATACCAAACCATCACCTACTGAAAGTAATGTATATCTCTGGGCTACCTCACCAATGCTTCCCATATTTTTCTGAATAAAACCAATTGCCATTCCCCCTAAAATATTAATTAATGTGATAATAATACTGGCAATGGCATCTCCTTTAACAAATTTACTAGCACCATCCATAGCTCCATAAAAATCAGCTTCACGCTGAATCTTTATTCGTCTTTGTCTAGCTTCATCCTCAGAAATAAGTCCGGCATTAAGATCGGCATCAATGCTCATTTGTTTTCCAGGCATAGCATCCAGAGTAAAGCGAGCAGCTACTTCAGCTACACGTTCTGCACCTTTGGTAATAACGATAAATTGGATAATCACAAGAATCAGGAAGATAATAAATCCTACAAAAGCATTACCCCCTACGACAAAATTACCAAATTGATTGATGACTTCACCGGCATAAGCATGTAAAAGAATTAACCGCGTAGAGGAGATGTTTAACGCCAACCGATAAAGGGTCAGCACTAAGAGCAAAGAAGGAAAAATAGAAAAGTCCAATGGCTCATTATTATACATAGCAACAAGGAGCACAACCAAGGAACAAGTAATATTAAAGACAATTAAAATATCAAGTAAAGTTGGCGGCAAAGGAATAATCATCATTACTACAATACTAATTATTCCTAACGCCACTATAATGTCCGTGTGACGAAATAGATTATGTTGTACAGATTGTGAAGACATAATCATCGCTCCTAGATGCGTCCTTTAAGCTTATAAACATAAGCCAATACCTCTGCAACTGCTTTATATAATTCTACAGGAATAGGCATCCCAATTTCTACTTCTCTGTATAATGTACGAGCTAATTCTTTATTTTCTACAATTACAATATCATGTTCTATTGCCAATTCCTTTATTTTCTGTGCTAGATAATCTTTCCCTTTAGCAACCAGTGTAGGTGCGGACATACTATCATTATATTTTAAGGCTATGGCGTAATGTGTCGGGTTTGTTATTACTACTGTAGCCTCCGGTACTTCCTGCATCATCCTTCTCGAGGCCAATTGTCTCTGTCTCGCTTTTATTTCTGCTTTAACATGAGGGTCTCCCTCTATTGTCTTGAATTCTTCTTTGATCTCCTGCTTACTCATTCTCAAGGATTTTTCATAATCATAATATTGAAAAGCATAATCAGCTATAGCAATAACAATTAAAACAGCTAAAATACGCCAAACTGTAGTATTTGTAATCTTCCCCATTATATAGAGAGACTGGGCAATAGTATAATCCATCATCACTGCGAACTGAGGCAATTGTTGATAAAGAAAATAAAAAGCAACAAAACCTACCAAACATGTTTTTAAGATTGTTTTTAATAACTCCACTATAGCTCTCAGGGAAAAAATCCTTTTCAGGCCTTTAAGAGGATTTAATCTATTTAAATCAAATTTTAACGATTCTGAAGTAACCAAAAAACCAATTTGCAGAACATTTGCCGCATAACCGGCTACCATAGCCACAAGTAAGATAGGACCTGCAATTATGGCGATAATCACCAGCGTCTCAATAACTAAAATAGTAGCGACCTCTGCTGTAATCTCTGTTTTTGTATAAGCAAAGACATGATGAAAAAACTGTTGAAAATCTTGCATCACAAAGGGTATCCAAGTCTTTAAAACTAAAAATGTAAGCGTAAGAAGTACTACAGTAATAACTTCATTACTTTTAACTACCTGACCTTTTTTTCGTGCTTCCCGTTTACGATGTGGGGTAGCTTTTTCTGTTTTTTCGCCCGCAAATAGTTGTAAATTAATTATAAGTTCTTGCATTTGGTTTTTTCCTATCAATTTAATAAGTTATAAATCTGTTTTATAACATGATCAAATGATGAAGTTAACAGTAATATAAACAAAGGAATGGTAATCAACAAAACAAAAAATCCTATGATAATCTTAGCCGGCATCCCCACCATAAAAATATTCATCTGGGGAACAGTCCTTGCCATAATTCCTAAGACAAAGTCAGTTACCAATAATGTACCAATTATGGGCATGCTTAGCTTACAACCGATAATAAAAATGTTCCCAAAATAATTAATATAGTTTTGAATAAAATTCGCATTTAAAAATATACATTCTCCAATTGGAATAAATTTATAGCTTTCAAAAAGTGCATTGATAAAATAATGATGACCATCTATTTGCAAAAATACTAAAATAGCCAACACATATTTAAAATTACCAATCAACGGAGCCTGTGTTCCACTTAATGGATCCACTACATTCATAATCCCAAAACCTAACTGTGTATCAATAATTTGTCCTGCTAATTGCACTGCAGCAAAAAAGAACTGAATGATTAAAGCAAAAGCAATACCGGTAAGAACTTCTATAAGTATGAGTATAAAATATTCTGGTATAAGTGAAAAAACAGGAGCTGTTTCAGCCAATCCCAATAACCAGGCAAAAAAAGTAAGAATCATTAAGAAAAAAATTCTCCACTGTATAGGAATGCTTCTAGCATTAAAAATGGGAACAAAGGAAATCCCTGAAAACCTAGCTAAAAGTAATAAAAACTTATCCCATTCTGTCAAAAAAGAAACTAGTACATTCATCTATACTTTCTCCTATTAAAAAGTTATCCTTACAACATCAATTGCGGAATAGTGGAAAATAAATTTTGCGTAAAAACAAGTAATATATTCAACATCCAAGGACCAAAAATAACTAAACTAATGAAGACTACAACTATTTTAGGAACAAAGGTAAGGGTTTGTTCCTGAATCTGCGTGGTCGCTTGAAAGATACTAATTAATAAACCCACCAATAAGCTTCCGCCTAAGAGAGGTCCGGATAAAAGTAAAATCGCATATACTGCTTCTCTGCCCAAATAAATTATAAAATCCTGTGTCATCTTAACAACCTACTTTTTAAAGATATCGTAAATCAGCGAAAACTCAACAGTAATGACTGCACAACTAAATTCCAACCATCAACCAGAATAAACAGTAAAATCTTAAATGGTAAAGAAATCATCATCGGTGGTAACATCATCATCCCCATAGCCATTAAGGTACTGGCAACTACCATATCTATAACAATAAAAGGAAGGTAAATGATAAAACCAATTTGAAACGCAGTTTTTAATTCACTGATGGCAAAAGCCGGTATTACCACATGGGTGGGAATATCTTCGGGCGAATTAGGTTTAGGTGTAGAGGAAAGATTTACGAATAAAGCTAAATCTTTTTCTCTCGTCTGTTTTAACATAAATTCTCGAATAGGTTTAATTCCATTAGCAAAAGCTGTTTCCTGTGTTATTTCTCCGGCTAGATAAGGTTGTAATGCCTTTTGATTGACCTCACTCCATACCGGAGCCATGATAAAAAAGGTTAAAAAGAGAGCTAAACCAACCAAAACTTGATTAGGAGGCATTTGCTGCGTAGCTAAAGCATTTCGTAAAAAGGAAAAAACAACAATAATTCGCGTAAAAGAGGTCATTAATATTAATATAGCCGGTGCAAGAGTTAAAATCGTCAAAAGTGCTAATATTTGCAGAGATAATGCTACATCTTGCGGTGACTCTGCAGAGTCAACTTCAATACCTATTTTAGGCAGAGGGATTGTTGTGGCATAAGTATCTATTGAACAAAAAAGAATGAGTATACAAATCAGTAACGCTACAACAAATTTCCCTTTTAAAACCTTATTCATCCCGATCCCTCCCGCGAAAAATATCTTGCGAGAGATGCTGGTTTTTACGAAATTGTTCAGCTAATTGCTGCTGAAAATCATTCCTGGTAAGATCAATATTTTTTGTAAGAGAATAATCTTTTATTTTGAACAATCGCTCTATTCCTTTGGTCACAAAATCCTCAGAATCAAGAAGACTATTTTTTATTTCTTCCCATTTTTCATTACCGGTATCTATCTCTTTAAGAATACTGATTTGACCGTCACTAACTGCAACAATGCAAACAATATCGTACAATTCCATAAGATACAAGCCGCGATTTGTACCTAATGCTTGATAATCAAGGATCTTAACCCATTTTTTTTGATTTTGCTGTAAATTCTGTTGGCGTTTAATTATCCTTAAAATTATGTAAGTTATAAGAACAACAAAAATCAGTGTTAATATGATACGAAAAAATAAAGCTGTGACACTAGGATAATTCGCAACATAATAATTTTCAGGATTTTCTGGCGGCAATGCAGTAAGAAATATATTAACTAACATCTTTCCTCCCTGATTATATCAACGCTTTTTGCACAGCTTCCATTACGCGGACCGGTTGAAAAGGTTTAACGATAAAGTCTCGGGCACCTGATTGTATGGCTTCAATTACCATAGCCTGTTGGCCCATAGCACTACACATAATTATTTTAGCATTAGGATTAATTTTTTTAATTTCTTTTACAGCTGTAATCCCATCCATTTCCGGCATGGTAATATCCATTGTCACAATATCAGGTCTCAACTCTTTGTACTTGGTAACAGCTATAATACCGTTTTCTGCTTCTCCGACTACATTATACCCACCTTTAGTTAAAATTTCTCTAAGTATCATCCTCATAAAAGCAGCATCATCTACTAATAAAACACTATGTGCCATTTCTAATCTCCCTTCATTTAAAAATTATTTTTATTTTAAATTCTTAATTCTTTCTGATGGTGATAATATTTCTGTAACTCTAACCCCAAAATTCTCATCTATAATGATAACTTCCCCTTTAGCCAAAAGTCTGCCATTAACTAAAATGTCTACCGGTTCACCGGCCAATTTATCTAATTCCACAATCGAACCATTGGTAAGTTTAAGAACCTCCTTAATTTTTTTAGTAGTTCTACCTAGCTCAACAGATAACTGTAGGCTTATATCCATAATCAGTTCCAAGTTTGGGGGCATCTCTTCGCGAGATGGGGAGTTTTCTTCAAAATCAGGAAATTGTACAGGGGTTACTTCCACTTGTGTAGGTTTTTTCTGTATATTGTTTTCCGAAGTTGCCTTATTTTCCATAACATCAATTCCTGTTTGATTATTTGTTATAGAAGAATTATTAGTTTCCGGCTGATTATTTACTTCAAGTTGTTCCATACTTATATCAGTGGGATTACAAAGTTCAGAAACCATTTGTTTAGCAAAAGAAACAGGGATAATTTGCAACATTTCACTATCAACTAAACCTTCAATCGTTAAAGAAAAAGCTATTTTTACAACTTCATGAAAATCTTCGTTTTCAAAAAATTTATCAGTACCAAAACTTTTTATGTTAACAACAGGAGGTGAAATCTCTATTGGTTTATTTAAGATTTGCATTAAAGCTGCAGTCGAAGCATTCATCATCTGATCCATTGCTTCACTAATTGCACTAAGATGTAACTCATTTATCTCCGATGGTGGATTGCTGCCATCTCCTTTCATCATTAAATCAACAAGAACTCCCGCATCTTTTGTATGTAAGACTAAAACATTTAAACCTATCAAACCACTGGTATAATTAACATTTACAGTTAAATAAGCATCAGGATATTCTTCCTTGAGTATATCTGTTGTGGTAACTGAAATTTTGGGTGTGGTGATATTTGTTTTATTACCTAACAATGCTGATAAGGCCGTTGCTGCTGAACCCATAGAAATATTAGCTAATTCACCCAAAACATCTTGCTCCATTGCATCTAAACTTTCGAGAGGCTTATCCGTATCGGGAGCTGCGATATTGGAAAATTCTGCTTCTGCTGTTTCCTTTAACAACGCATTAATTTCTTCCTGTGACAGTAGCCCGTTAATTTTAATCACTCCCTTCATTACATGCTTTATTAATTTTGAATGCTAATTTGTTTCCCATTTGACCTACTTGACCATAAAATTTTAATTTTGAACCTAAATATAATTCTGCATCAGCATCTTTAGGCTTGTCTAAAGGTATTACATCACCTGCTTGCAGTTCTAATAAATCCCTGATCTTTATCGTATTATTTCCTAATACAACAGTTAGTGGTATATCTGTTGTTTCTACAACCCGCTGTAAATACTGACTATAATCCTTTGCAGATGAAGCAGATGTTCCGGCAAACCAAAACCTAGTATTTAATTTATCAGCTATAGGTTCAAGCATTAGGCAAGGCAAACAAACATTCATAAAATCCTCGGTTTCACCAATTTTAATACTAATTGTAATAATTATTACCATTTCCAATGGTGAAACAACCTGAGCAAGTTGAGGGTTTATCTCTATAACCTCTAAATACGGATTAATATCATAACAAATTTTCCAAGCATCTTTAAATAATAACAAAACCTTTTCTGAAATCCTTTGAATAACATTTTTCTCTATTTCAGTGATTGGTCGGCCATCAAAAGTACTTAAACCCGGACCCCCAAAGAGTCGATCAATAATACTAAAGGCGATAACCGGATTCATTTCCATAAGACCTTTTCCTTCTAACGGCGCAAGACTAAAAACATTCAAAATAGTCGGATTAGGTATCTTTTGAAGAAAATCTTCATAAGTACACTGTGTTACTGAACCTAATTTAGCATCTACCTTAGTTCTAAGCAATCCTGAAAGCAAAGTACTAAAGGAACGACAAAAATCATCATAAATAAGTTCAATAGTATTAAGTTGGTCTTTAGAAAATTTGTTCGGACGGCGAAAATCATAATTTTTTATATTACGACCATCTACCTCTTGTTTAACTTCTATTTTTACTTCGCCAGAACTCATAGCTGAAAGTAATGAATCTATTTCATGTTGTGACAAAATTTCATCCATTAGCTTTTACCACCTCCAAGAGGCAAATTTATACTGTGAATTTTTAGGTTAAGAGAATAGCTAAATAATGTATTTTGATTACTTTGCCCTGATCCAGGAATTTATTAATTTCCTCTATTAATTCAAGCTTTAAATCTTCTTTTCCTTGTGCATCTAAATCATCTGCTGTCTTATTGGCCAGAATCATAATCACCGTATCTTTTAACAAAGGTAATTTTGTTCCTAATTCATCAATAACTTTTTTATCTGATAACTCTAAAGCGAATTTTGCTTTAATATAATGATTCACAGAGCCGGATAGGTTCACTATAAATTCCTCGGTTTCATATATTGGGCCAACCTGAGTTACTTGTTTCTCAGTGTTAGTAGGATTGGCCAAAACAAGTTTGTAAATAAAGAAACCTGAACTGAACATCACCAGCAATAAAACTACTAACATACCAACTAAAAATTGACTGGGCTTGTTTTCATTAGTGACCTCACTCATTTAAATGCCTCCTTTCCCTTGTGGTTCACCTATTATTAAACTTTCTCTTAGAAGAACTATATCTACACGCCGATTTTTTTTGCGATTTTCCTCACTATCATTAACAACAATTGGTCGAAACTCTCCATATCCTACAGCTGATAATTTTTCTCCTGCTAAACCTTGACTGATAAGAAACTTTAAAACATTAGTAGCTCTGGTTGTTGATAATTCCCAATTAGAAGGAAAACGTTCTGTATGAATCGGTAAATCATCTGTATGTCCTTCAATTCTCAAATGATTCTCTAATTCCTTAAAGATCGTGGATAAGCCAGCTAAGATATCGTATGATTCCGGATATAACTCCGCAGAGCCTTTCGGAAAAAGAATGGAATCCTGAAAACGAATAATTATACCTCGCTCCTCTATACTAGTGGAGATATTTTCACTGATGTCATTTTCTAGTAGATACTCGTTAAGCCTTCCCTGAATACTTTCAAGTCTTTTGGTTTCTTCCATATAGGCTAAATATTGATTGAAGCTATCTTGTTCTAATTTATCACCATCAAACTGCCCTTCTTCCGCAATAGTTGGATTCACACTACCGGGTAAAACACCTAAAGCTCCTTGTATTGAACTTACTATAGACTTCCATTTTACTGCATCAATTGTTGAAAAGGAATAAAGTAAGACGAAAAAAGTTAAACACAAAGTAACCATATCTGAATAGGTAAGTAACCAATCGTTCGCATTGTTGGTATCAGTATCGCTTTTTCTTCTGCGCCTATTAACCATAGTTATACCCTCTTTTTCTTCTTTCCTCTAACAATTCTTTTTGCTTTGGGTGCAGATATGATTTCATTTTTTCAGCGACAATACGCGGATTTTCTCCAGCTTGTATCGAAAGGATACCTTCAATAATAATTTCTTTAACTAGCGACTCCTCGTTACTTTTGTTTTTCAATTTACCTGCAATCGGGTTAAAAATTAAATTCGCTAGAAGAGCACCATAAAACGTAGTAATTAAAGCTACTGCCATTCCCGGACCTAAAGCATCCGGGTTATTTAAATCTCTTAACATCAAAATTAAACCAATTAATGTCCCTATCATCCCATAAGCCGGAGCCAACGCACCCATAGTACTGAAAATATCTATCCCAATTTTATGACGTTCTTCTGTTATCACTATGTCTGTTTCCATGATACTGCGTACTAGATCCGGATCTGTACCATCGACTATCAATTGTATTCCCTTTTTTAAAAATTCATCCTGTGTATCTTCAAGAGCATTGTCTAAAGCTAAAAGTCCTTCTCTCCTAGCTTTGGCTGCTAAATCAACCATCTTTGATATTACCTCAAGGGGTTCTTGGGAAACATCCAGAAAAACAATCTTCACAATCTTCTTAACCCCATAAACCTGTTCTAAGGAGAATTTTACTAAAGTAGAACAGATCGTACCACCAAGAACGATTAATATAGATGCTAAACTCCAAAAAGTACTCAAAGGTCCTTCAATTGATATTCCTATAGCTATAACCAAAAAACCTGAAATAATTCCGATAACTGTTGAACGGTCCATAATCAATCTACAACCTTCCCCATAATTAATGAGAACTACTCCTCAACATTCTCTGAAGTCTCAACATTCTCTAAGACCTCAATATTCTCAAGAACAGTTATACCCCTGGAAATCCTTTGTTGATATGTGATCGCTTTTTCTACTATTTCTTCAATAGATTCTTTGACCACAAACTTTTTACCGTTAAGTAAAGTAATGATCGTATCCGGAGTAGCTTCAATTGTTTCAATTAAATCTGCATTAAGAACAAACAGGACATCATTAAGCTTTGTTAATTTAATCATTTCTTCGACCCTTCTCTCTAAAAACAGTCCCCATCCCCCACGGAGATGGGGGCTGTTTTTATTTATTATCTATGTAAATTTACAAGTTCTTCGAGTATTTTATCTGATGTAGTGATTATCCTGGAATTAGCTTGAAACCCACGTTGTGTGATAATCATATCTACAAATTCTTGAGATAGGTCTACATTGGACATCTCTAATGTTTCCGGATTGATCATCCCACGACCGGAAACTCCAGGTACCCCTTCATCCGGTAGTCCTGAATTATTGGAAACAGTGTATAAATTATTTCCTACCTTCGTTAAACCTGCCGGATTAGCAAATGTAGCAATAGTCAACTGGGCTAATTGCCTTCTTTCCCCATTGGAATAACTGCCATTAAGGATACCTCTACTATCAACACTAACCTCTTCCAAATAACCTGCTGTAAAACCATCTTGTCCCGTAAAAGTTATGGTAAAATCACCGGCATATTCTTTAACATTGGAAAAATCATAGGAAAAATCTAAATCTGCTGCACCATCTATAGTTTGTATTGTATTCGTCACAGTTGAATTAATTAAATCACCGGTAACAGGATCAAACTCCAGCATCCCTTGTCCATAAGAAACGAAAGTATTGTCTACAGTAGTATTAACAGTCCATTTATTATGGTCTATCTTCGCAAGATGTACATTAACCGTATGAGTATCACCTTTCGAGTCATAGGCCAAGACACTTAGAGTATAATTGGGTTTGTTATAACTAATGGTATAGTCTTCCGTAGCTGCTCCTGCCGCAATTGTTAACTCACCGGTAGCATAATTAATACTATATCCGTCAGCAGCATTTTCAACTAACTGAACACCATTACTATCAATTACAGTTACATTACTAAAGGGAATATCATTCAAACTAACTTCTGTAGGAGTAAGCTGATCATGATGGATAGCGGAAGTAAGCGTTTCCACCTGTGGTGCCACCCTAGAGTCTATATTTTTAGCAAAGTCAATCTTGGTAGTAGCACGTGCAGGCGTAGAAACATACTGTTCTAAATGAATATCTTGAATCAACGCGGTAGGATCAATCTTACCAGAAGCATCGGCTAAAATTCCTTTAGCTACCAATCCGGTACCACCATGGAAAAAAGTATAGTTAACATCTAAATCAAAATTACCTGCTCTGGTATAGTATGTTTTTTCACCATCTGATACCATAAAGTACCCATCCCCTTCAATTGAAAGGTCGGTATTTTTACCGGTAGATTGAAAACTCCCCGGGGTATGAATAACATCAATAGACGCTAAGGACATTCCCAAACCAACTTGATGAGGGTTTGTCCCTGCTTTGTTTTGAGACGGTGCTGTAGCATTTTTAAGGGTCTGACTAAACATATCCTGAAAAACAACACGACTTTTTTTAAAACCGATGGTATTCACATTTGCAATGTTATTACCAATTACGTCCATCCGGGTTTGATGATTTTTTAAACCAGAAACACCAGCATACAATGAGCGCATCATAGCTCATGACCTCCTTTAATGTATTCCTTTTTCTAACTAGGTTCTGTCGTTCCCCAGTGGAGGCTTCCTACAAGAGGTCCAGCCTCATAATAATAGTTTATCTTAATTAATAATCGCACTATCGATATTCGTGAAAACATTTCCTCTTCTACTATCACCATCAACAGCAGTAATCACTGTTTTGTTTTTAATACTAACCACAAAGGCTAGGTCGTCCAGCAAAACTAAAGACTCTCTGGCTCCTTTTGTTTGTGCTTTTTCTACTGCTTCTTTTAACCTTAAAAGATGGTTTTGGTCTAAATTAATCTGTCTGGAGTTTATCCTTTCCTGAGCATGCCGTGAGAATTTTAGTTGTCCTGTACTGTCTATTTCTTTTTGCAATACTTGGTTAAACAAATCTTTATCGACAGTGTTCGGAACTGTAGTTTTTCTGGATTTTTCGTAATCAACAGGTTGTATCGGTTGAGGAAGAAAAAAGGGTTTATCTACCAAAGTTATCACCTACTTTACTAAGGTAATTTGATTTAAAGCTACTTCTTCACCATTGACTACTGCCAGAAAACAACCATTTACTTGTTTAAGAGCGGTTACCGTTCCTTCAATTTCCTGTTCTCCGCTAAGATAAGTTATTTCACGCCCTAGAAGATTCATACTTTGATTAAAATTATTAAAATAGCTTTGATTAAGCATTACATCCAGAACTGTAAATATGCCCTCTTCCAGATTGCTTCTTGATTGAGCCATGGCTAAAAATCCTTCCTCAACAGTTTTATTCAAGTTTTGCATTTGTTCTAATGAGGACATCTGTGCCATTTGAGACAAAAACTCTCGATCATTCATCGGGTTCATAACATCTTGATAACGTAATTCAGTAATCAACAGTTTAAGAAAAGCATTCTTATCCAAGGAATTATTAGCTGTTGTATCATTATTTACCCAATAATTACTATTACTTACCGCACCTACCGGCATCATTCTTTATCCACCTCCTTTTCTTAAACAAGATAATCATATGTTCCCGTCTTTAACAATACATGCTGTTCTTTTTCTGGTTCAAAGTTTTCATAATAGCCTTCTGCATCTGTACCACTCGACATTGTTGTATTTGCCTTCCCTAATCTTTCGTCCCACTGCTGCTGCTGTTGTTGAGATTGACTTTGATTTAACTGCTGCCCGCCTAATTCTACATCCAGTCGGTCAAAAGCAATACCTTGCTCGCTAAACGACTGACGCAAATTATTGAGACTGCTTTCTAATAAGTCTCTAGTTACGGGATAATTAGCCATAAACTTTACCGAAACAATTCCTTCCTGTGAGCTTAACTTCACAACTAGTTTTCCTAACTCTTTCGGTTCTAAATGAATAACTATATCCTTGCTACCATCCTTGTGTTCAAACGTTTTTAACTTCCACATAACTAGTTCTGGTAATTCTTGTGGTAATTGTTCAGCTTTAACCGTAAAATCTTTGACGAAGTTTTCAGCATACCCTTTTTCATTAACCACAAAAGCTTTAGCTAACAGTTCTTCCCGAGTTAGGACCTGATTATTCTGTTCAATTATCCCTTCGTGTATATTGTTAATTTCTTCACCGTTTCCCGAATACTTGCTTTGTTCATTAAAATTAGTGAGATTAGTCATATTTCCCTCTTTAGAGAATCTCTCCTTAGCTAGACTATCAGGTAAAACAACAAGTTGTTCTGCAAAGAGATTTTCTGAAGAATTTTTAGTCTTAGCGCCATTATCTTCTGTAATTTGTTGCAAAAGCACTAATTCATCCGTGACACTTGACAGTTGTAAAAAGTTTTCATCACTGCTATGAATGCCGGAGTTTTCTAAAGCAGGATTAGACATTTGGTTATTAAACAAAACAGCATCCCCAGCAGTTTGCTGTTTGCTTTGAAACTCAGGATTAATTGTTGTCATTAAATTGATAACAGAGTTTTTCTCCGGATTCAACTGCTGAGACAGTCCATCGCCAACCGTTTCTGTGGTCAAACAAGTTTGCAATAATTCATTCCCCGAAGGATTTACTAACCCTAACAACATAGCTAACATTGCCGCAAACCCTTCATCTTCAACTTTGGGGTTAGTCCCTTGACCTTGACCTTGTGCAATAAGCATTTTCTCCTGGTACAATACAGAGCTAATACTTTCCATACTTACACACCTCCTTTCCTGATTTACATTTTTTATAATTATTGCTGGATTTCTTTGTCCAACAATAATTGCGTGATTGTTGCCGCCCTTAACGGATCCATTAAGGCGATAATTTCAGCAGTTTGCTTGTCCTCCAAAAGAGGTAAGATTGTAACAACCACCTCATCATCCAAATTATCCATGATCTTAACAACAGCAGCAGGCTTCATTTCTTGATAATAAGCAGCTAATTCTTCCGCGTTTAAAACTGCCTTCTTTTGTTGCTTTAACTCTATCTTTAACTGCGTTAATTCAGTCTGCAACTCTGTTAGCTGTTCTAATAATTTAGTTTTTTCCCCTTCTAAAGTAGTAATCTTAAACTCCAAATCCCTTTTTTCCTTCCTTAACTCTTCATTTTCTTTCTCTATGGGGGATATCAAGATTTTCCCTGACTCATTAATATTTTCCGGCTTTTCAACAACAAAACTATCCATCCCTGGTATTTGCGCAAAAAGAGGATTTAAATTAATAAAACCTGTCTGATGAGCAGCAAAAAGACCTGCGCTAAAAATTATAAAAAGAACAATTATAAAAATCATCATCGTTTTTTTCATATGATCACATTACCTTCTTTTTGAAGTTACTGCCAATTCGTCCTGAAAATTTTGCTCTTTTTTTCCCTGTTCTTGTTGATAGCGAATATACTGTTTCTCTTTTAATTTATCCATAATCTTTCTTTCTTTCATTGCTTGAATAAATTTTTCTCGAGCTTCTTCTAAATTCTTCTTTTTTTCTAAAATTAGTTGTTCTTGCAACTCTAAAGCTTCCTGCTGATGGACAAGATAGTTATTATATAATTTAACTATTTCAGAAGAAATGGCACCTTCTAAAACAGCAGAAAAATCACTTTCTAATTTAGCTATTTTAGCTTCTAACTCTTCTTTTTTTTGTACAGCCTCTTGAAGTTGTTGTAGGCATTTTCCTACTTGCTCCAAACTCAATTTTTCATGATGCTTCCGCAAACGTAAAACGTTGGCTAAACGGAACTTAAACATCGCTATCTACCCATTTCCATAATTTCATGATAAAGTTCCTTAAGTAATTCTTCTGTCTGTTCATAAGGGCAATATTCATTAATATTCTGTTTTAAAAACTCATTTATTTTATCAATAAATTTTATCGCTAAATCAATTTTAGGATTATTTCCTTTTTGATAAGCACCTACATCAATTAAATCTTTAGCTTCTGTATAAATCGCCATTAATTCTTTTATTTTAGAGGCTGCCTGGAGATGACCGGCATCTGCAATGTTAACCATCACACGACTAATACTGTTAAGAATATCTATAGCGGGAAAATGTCCTAGTGCCGCCAATTGCCTTGAAAGTACAATATGTCCGTCTAAAATTCCTCTGGTGGTATCAGCTATTGGTTCATTCATATCATCGCCATCCACCAAAACCGTATAAAGTCCTGTAATACTCCCTTTTTCAGAAGTTCCGGCCCGTTCCAAAAGTCGTGGCAATAAAGCAAAAACGGAAGGAGTATAACCTTTTGTAGCAGGAGGTTCACCCACAGCCAACCCTATTTCCCTTTGAGCCATAGCAAATCTGGTTACGGAGTCCATCATCAAAACAACATTGGCACCTTGATCCCGAAAATATTCAGCGATTGTAGTAGCCAAAAAAGCTGCTTTAATCCTGAGAATAGCCGGCTGATCGGATGATGCAACCACCACTACTGACTTTTCAAGTCCTTGAGCCAGCTCATTTTCCAGGAATTCGCGCACTTCTCTTCCCCGTTCGCCAATTAAGGCAATAACATTAAAATCAGCACTGCTGTTTCTGGCAATCATCCCTAAAAGTGTACTTTTCCCTACCCCACTACCGGCAAATATGCCTAACCTTTGTCCACTACCACAAGTTAATAATCCGTCAATAGCCTTAACACCTAATGATAATGCTTCTGTAATTCTCTTTCTTTTTAGCGGATGCGGCGGTTCTTGATAAAGGGGGTATTCCTTTTCCCAAGCAAATTCTCCTTTGCCATCAATAGGTTCTCCCAAACCATTTAGTACACGTCCGACTATTCCCGGACCAACTTTAACCTTAAGAAAATCACCACTGGAGATAATTAAATCACCTGGAGCAATCCCTGACATATCACCAAAAGGCATTAACATGGTCTTATTTTCTTTAAATCCTTGTACTTCTGCGGGGACAATATCTTTTTTGCTTTGAATATAAACCAACTCACCTACACTAGCCTTAGGACCCTGGGCATAAATAGTTAAACCAACTATCTCAGTAACATAACCCTTGAAACGTAATATTTTAGTATCCCTAATCGTTTCCTTTAGTTTATCAAAGTTCAACATGGTTACTTTCTTCCTTTAGCGCCTTTTTTATAAGAAGCATTTGTTCGTCTATTTGCGCTTCCACAAAACCATTTTCAGTAATGACAATACATCCACCGGGTTCAACCTCAGGTGCGCTTTCAAAAGTGTACCTGCTCATTTTCAACCCTTTAAAACACTGATCCGGATTGTTCAGATAAGGAATATGTATAGGATTCACTTTGATAATGATTTTTTCAGACTCTCCTATTTCTGTTAAAACATTTTCTACGATATTACCAATGAGCTCTGGTTTTAGCACAACAGCAGTATTTAATATCTTTTGAGCAATAGTCAAAACGAGATCAATAATCTTCTCTGCATTTTCCTGATAATATTTTTTTTGAAAATCAGCAAGATTTCTGGCCAATACTTTAGTATCTTCTGCCAAAGCACTAATTTCTTGCTGAGCTTTTTCTATACCCTCTTGATACCCTGAAAGAAAGCCTTCTTCATGTGCTTTCTTTTTGATCATTTCATATTCAGTCTGACCCTGCTTTATTAAACTTTCGGCTTTGTTTTCAGCTTCATTAAGAATAGTTTCGGCTTTGTTTTGAGCCTCAGTAACTAACTCCTCAATCATTTTTTTAGTTTCCTGGTATATATCAAAAGCTGTTTCTTGTGTAAATTCGTCCTGACGGGCGGATTTATTATTATTCCCAAGATTAATAGTTTCTTTTTCTTTAACAAAACAAGCCTTGATGACTTTACTCAACGATTTCGTCTCCTCCTCCACGGGAAATAATAATTTCTCCTGAATCTTCCAGACGACGAATTACATTAACAATTTGCTGCTGTGCTTCTTCTACATCTCTTAAACGAACAGGACCTAAGAAAACCATTTCTTCTTCAAGCATTTCTGCTGCACGTTGAGACATATTCTTTTTGATCTTTTCTTGTACTTCTTCATTCGAACCTTTAAGGGCTAAAGCTAAATCTTTACTTTCAACCTCACGAAGTACCAGTTGAATACTACGATCATCCATTTTGATAATATCTTCAAAGACAAACATCAATTTCTTAATTTCTTCTGATAATACAGGATCTTGTACTTCTAAAGTCTCAAGTATAGTCTTTTCTGTAGATCTATCTACATAGTTTAAGATTTCAACAATAGAATTAATACCCCCTGCACTGGTATAATCTTGAGCACCTAAAGAACTTATTTTTTTCTCTAATGTGTTTTCAACTTCTCTGATAATTTCCGGCGAAGTACTATCCATAATCGCTATGCGTCTAGCAACTTCAGTTTGTCGTTCGCTAGGCAAAGACGATAAAATTGCCGCAGCCTGTTCCGGCTCCAGATATGACATAATTAAAGCAATAGTCTGTGGATGTTCGCCTTGAATAAAGTTTAAAACT
>LFSF01000021.1 GCA_001512665.1 Clostridiales bacterium DTU073 | reverse complement strand
ATAAGCAAACTTTGTAATTGTAAACAAACTCGTGTGTAAAGAAACAACAATTATCTCTTACTAAATTGCGGAGCACGACGTGCACCTTTCAAACCATACTTCTTACGTTCTTTCATTCTTGGGTCACGGGTCAAGAACCCGGCACGTTTAAGTGCAGGTCTCATTTCACTATCAAACTGCAATAATGCTCTGGATATTCCTAAACGAACAGCTCCGGCCTGACCTGTAACGCCGCCACCTTCAACTTTAGCTAGAACGTCAAACCTGCCTTCAGTATTGGTTAGAACTAAGGGCTGTTTAACGATCTTTTCTAAAGTTTTCTTCCCAAAATACTTTTCTAATGGTTGATTATTTATTAAAATTTGTCCTTTACCAGGGACTAAACGTACACGAGCAATTGAAGTTTTACGTCTACCAGTACCATAATATTGCACCTGAGCCAATTATTTTACCCCCTTCCTTAACCTCGTAATTCCCATACTTCTGGTTGTTGAGCCTGGTGAGGATGTTGAGGTCCTCTATACACCTTAAGCTTCTTAAACATCGCTGCACCTAATCTATTATGAGGAAGCATCCCTTTTACTGCTTTTTCAATCACTAATTCCGGCTTTTTTTGTAAAAGTGTTTGATAGTTCATTTTCTTGATACCACCGGGATACCGGGAATGGGTAATATACAACTTATCTTGAAGTTTATTACCGGTTAACTTTACTTTTTCCGCATTAATAACAATCACATAATCCCCTGTATCTACATGGGGAGTAAAGATCGGTTTATGTTTTCCTTTTAATATAGCTGCAACTTCTGTTGCCAAACGGCCCAGAGTTTTATCGGCTGCATCGATAATGTACCATTTTCTCTGAACATCCTGAGCCTTAGCCATGAAGGTACGCAATTCAGTTCCCTCCTAAAACAATAATTATTTATTTATTAATTACCAACAATTGATACCGGGGCTAATGGATCAATTGATCAATTACTGATTTATTTTAATACACGCAGCCGGCTGTGTCAAGGGATTTTCATCATATCCAACCAATAAAAGACTTAAACCTTGTGGCGGTAAAGTCATCCCTGCCAGCTTACGCTGCCCGCTTTGCAATAATCCTGCTATATCCTCAGCTTTACGTTTACCTTGTCCAACCTCTAAAATTGTGCCC
>LFSF01000007.1 GCA_001512665.1 Clostridiales bacterium DTU073 | reverse complement strand
TCAAGCCCGAACACTTCTTTTAACTTGAGAGCAATAACCGCCAATGAATAGGAGTCATTACACTGTCCGGCATCCAGTACTCTCGGAATCCCGCCGATATCGCCCAAGTTCAGTTTATTGTAACGGTATTTTGCACAACCTGCGGTGAGGATAACAGTGTCCTGCGGTAGTTTTTCTGCAAACTCAGTGTAATACCCTCTCGATTTCATACGCCCGTCACAACCAGCCATGACAAAGAACTTTTTGATTGCTCCGGATTTAACAGCCTCTACAACCTTATCAGCAAGCGCAAACACCTGATTGTGGGCAAAACCGCCGACAATACTCCCGCTTTCAATTTCCTCTGGTACGGGAAGAGTTTTAGCCAGGGCAATGATTTCAGAAAAATCCTTTTCCCCGTTTTCATCAGCTGTAATATGCTTACAGCCAGGAAAGCCGGCGGAGCCAGTAGTAAAAATTCTCTTTCTAACCTCTTCACTTCTAGGTGGCACGATACAGTTAGTGGTAAAAAGAATGGGACCATTAAAACGCTCAAATTCTTCGGTCTGCTTCCACCAAGCATTACCGTAATTACCTGCAAAATGAGCATATTTCTTAAAAGCAGGATAATAATGAGCCGGTAGCATTTCGCTGTGAGTGTACACATCTACACCGGTGCTCTCAGTTTGTTCCAAGAGCTGCTCCAAGTCCGTCAAATCATGACCGGAAATGAGAATAGCGGGATTCTTTCTTACACCGATATTAACTTCCGTAATTTCAGGATGACCATACCTCGATGTATTAGCTTCGTCTAAAAGTGCCATTACCTTTACACCATACTCACCGGTTTTTAGCGTCAATATTATCAAATCATCTACGGAAAGTGTATCGTCAAGTGTTGCCGCTAGCGCCTCATAGATAAAGGCATTGATTTCCAGATCTGCAGGCTATGATGTAGTAACTGTTGTAACAGTTGTTGATGATAAGGCCCATTACTATCCCGGAGCTTCGAATTTTATTATTAAGATGATCGCTGAGAGAAGTACTAAAAAACTATTAGGTTTGCAAGTAATTGGCCAAGGTGCAGTAGATAAGATGGTAGATATAGCGGTTACAGCCATTACCTTAAAGGCAACTTTAGAAGATCTTAAGGACTTAGACTTAGCTTATGCACCACCTTTTTCCACAGCAAGCTGACACAATAGCAAGAATAGGCTTTGCAAATATTAAAGCACAGCTATTATCTGAGGAAGTATTAGAAAGAAAACAAGAGATTTTAGAGGCAAATCTTCATTTAACCGGAGGGGCAACATGTTAGTTAAAAAATAGGCACTTATATAAAATTCTTTAATATATCGTCAACAAACGCATCCACATTATTATTGTTGATACCGTATTGTTCTATTAATCCTTGCACAAGATTTCTCCTAACGCTATGTTTTAGATCTTGAATAGTATTCATAATTCCGGTTCTACGGCCTATTCTGTAAATAATTTTTTCACTTTCAGGTAAATCGAGATAGCTTTTCAAGGCGTTAACTATCTTTTCTTTATCCTTGGGCAGACGTCCCTCTGCTTCAGGAAGAAGATTGAGGATATGGTCACTGCTTATGATGGTACTAGTGATCCCCTTCAGATTTTCAATCATCAAAAGAAGCTCTGCAATCATTTTAGTATCATTGGTTCTGGTAAAAATTCCCTGTTCATAATCTTCCTTTAATCGAGATTGATCGGTTATAGCTAATGTTCTGATGCGGATGTAATCGGGATTGATTTGGTTAAGAGCATCTGCTGTTTCTAAGGCATTTAAATCTGAATATTCATTCCCACCTAAGCCCGGCATGTAATACTCCGAAAGCTCGATACCTGCTGCTTTGACTTTTTGGCCTGCAAGGATGTGGTTGGCTTTTGTCGTGCCTTTATCTACTAATTTCAGAATCGTATCCGCTGCTGTTTCCATGCCAATATGGATTCGATTTAGTCCTGCATCGGCCATGCGTTTCAAATCTTCATCGCTAATGCGGACCACAGTTTCAGAGCGGGCATAAGAAGTGATCCTTTCTATTTCCGGAAACTGTTTTTTAATATGAGTGATAATTTCTATCAGGTCATTAGGTTTAATCACTAGACTGTTTGAATCCTGTAGAAATATAGACTTCATACCACTTTGATACCAACTAATAACAGAACTATAAAACCAAGATTGTTCCTCTCCAAGTTCGTTTTTCAAGTCATTAATCAGAATCTTTCGTGTCTGAGCATCAACATCTTCAGCAGCCTTAAATAGATCCGTCCATCTTTTAACGAGATCAATATCTTTTATCACATGTTCCTTAGGCCGAATACTGAATTTCGTCCCCTTATAAAGTCGACAAAATTTACACTTATTCCATGGACAATTTCTGGTGACCCTTAATAGGAGACTTTTGGCCTCACTGGGTGGTCTAATAGGACCAACTTCAAAACCGTCATATGTCTTGCTGGTTATCATCTGTAAACACATCCTTCATCAATTGCTATATAAATTGCTATATATAAGAGTTAGAACTATTTTCTATGATTAATATCCATGGTCAACATGTCTCCATTGACCGTCTGTGTTGCGTACTAAAATCCAATTCCATCCATCATACGTGCTGTTAGGATTGAGAGAACCATCACCCCCTGATGAATCTACATCAAAAGAAGACAATAAAACGATAACTTCATCTGCTCCATTTCTATCTGCCCAATCTTGATAATGCCGGGAGGTTTCATCACCGGCATAATAGATCTCTTTTAATGTACAGCCTTTCCAGTTTTTAGCGAACTCTTTTGTAATAATTTCTATAGCAGAATTAATCTCATCAAAAGTATATAGCTCGGATTCTACATCTATCACCTTAACATTCTTAACATTTCCGCCACACGCACATAAGCATAAGCTAAAAACCATTACTATGCAAACCGCAAGGCTGATTTTCTTCATGCATATTACCTCCGAAAAATTTTGACATTACTCATATTCTTTTCTTTCATGATTCCACTTTTTAAATAATTCTTCTTCATTAATCAGCGCTTCATAAGGTGGTTGGAGAAAATAAATAATTAATTTAACAACATCAGTAAAGCCAAGTTTATATTGCAGTATTTTTTTACAAAAGTTTTCCCATCTTCTTAAAATAATAGAATCATCGGTTAATCTAGAAATAATAGTGACAGAATCTTTTTCATAAGGTGTACCCCGGTTAGTAAGTGTTTCATAAATAGCTTCCTGCAATTTTCTCCCATCAAAATCAAAGGTTGTTGCTAAATAATATATGTCAAAGATGTCTTTCATCCTGCTTGTAGCTTCCATTAGTGATATAATCGCATCTAATTTTTCTGCCACAGTGGATTCCAATGAATAAGTCAGAATCTTAGGTTCTTCAAAATCCGGAATTATTACAGGCAAAGTTCGTTCAATCGGCGAAGGTACTACAACATCACCAACTCCAAAATCTATACTAAAAGGGATCTTAACCCTTCCAATAAAGCCCATGAGGTAAATTCTAATACCATGATACTTCTTTATCTCTCGGATAGTTTCTAACTTTCTAATCTCAAACTGTATAAAATCATTTTTGTCAGACAATGAAATAACATTTTTAACGAGCTTTTCCACTGCATCCCGATCATTAGGATAATTTCTTAAAAGATAATCTGCATCCACTGTTGGCCTTGCGGCAAATCCACTGATTAAATATAATAAAAAGCCTCCTTTAAGAATGACTTTTTCTCTGTAGTTACTTACTGAAAGCCTTCGTATAAATTCTTCCTGGCAAAATAGATTTAAAAGCTGTTGTAATGGAATGCCCTGTTCTTTTGCTTTATTTTTTAGTCTTGCTAGGACTGAAGCTTCAGCATTTCCCATTACAACCACATCCCTATATATGTTTGCACCTTATTCTTTATATTAAATATTTCCGCATACTCAAACAGCTTTCTTAAGTTTTTTTTCGAGTCTACTATATATCTATCAATTGCATTATTAAATACTTCTTTCTCCAGTTTTTTCTCATAACGGAGAACATCGCAAATTGTGCGGTCTCTGTTGTATATCTTAACTTCGATACCATCTACCTCTATTATATCTACACCAATATCTAAAAACTTTGGTTCAAGATAGTAAGGTTCTATTAGAGGATAATCAATACTATACTGAGTTGTTTTACTATATCTGTCCACAGCAATTTGCCAGCCTAACGGTATGCGATCTGTATAGTCATAGTGGCATAAAGCACTTTCAAGAAATATAACCGCTTGTGGAAATAAACGTGCTATAATTACCTCTTCCCGAACAACATAATCTGTCAGTTCATAATAACCCCGTTTAATTTTTGTAATAATCTCATCATCTAAAAGCCTTTTTATCTGGCGGCTCGAAAGTCCAAATTCATTAAGCTCTGAAGTTTTTAAGATTCCCCCGCTTCTTTGAAATTCTTTCTTCAAAATATCAATTTTTATCATTTTGCACCTCCCAGACTGCATTTATTTTTTAATGCAATCCTTTAAGTGCATTTTACCGTATTATTACTTTAGAATCAAACGATTTTTTAATATGATATCGTCAAGTTTCTTTACATCGATCCTATCACTCGATAAACACACTGAGAACTAATAAACGAAGTTACATCTCAAATAGCATTTCATTCGCCTCGTAGAGATATACCGCACTTTCCGCAAAAACGTGCGCCGGGAACGACGGGAGTGCCGCATTTCGGGCAGAAATTAATTTGGGGGACAGGGAGAAACAGCCAGTCTATATCCTCACCGTCCTCGCAGAAGCCAATTGCTCCGGCACAATGGTTCCTTATTCTTGCGTTTTATTTTCCGAAAAACATGATAATATCTCCGTTACAAAAGCTGTTGGTATACATGATTATATGTGTTGACAATGCCACGTAAATAGTTGACCTTATCAAGCAGCCCCTATTCCGGGGAAGCGATGTCACGGAAGGTATTGTATCCGGGATTGTGGATTTCGGGATTTCCCGCCATATGGCGCTGAGATAGTTCAGGTACACCGCGCTTTTCCATGTTACATCCTTTCCATAATATGGCGGTTCCCCGTTTGCTTTAAGCCGTTTCATTAAGGTAGCATCGTTTTTTGATTGTGCAATTTCCAGAGCCTCAGCGTAATCTATCCGCTCGGTTTCTGCAAAATCCACCATTTGCCCTGTGCCAATCAACGCATGATAGGAATCCGGGTACATGTCAACAAGAAAAACCCCCAGGGCACTGCCCCACGATTCCCCCAAAAGATAGATTTTTCCTGAGAGAATCGATCCTTTAAATACTCGGTCAGAGCGTAGCCATCCTAAATATAACTTTGGACAGTAATGTTTTTCGTCCTTTCCGCATAATAGGACTTCCCGGAACCGGGCTGATCCCAGTTGACAACAACAAAATGCTTCTCCAACTTGTTTGAATCATAGTAAAACCTCCATTATTTTTGTTATATACACTTCTATCGCTTCGCCTCAGCAGGCTATTTTATATATTCATACGATTTTGTATTTCTCCCAGCATATATTTTGCATATTCAACCGCCAGTTCCATGTTATACCGAGATGGGCTTACGCTTGCGTTTGCGTATTCCTTAAATGCTGAGATGATGAGAGAGTGATACTTCTCCGGTAAATTGGCAAGACCCCAATTTCTCTATTCAGGTTTACAAATCTAACCAATAAATCGTTATATTCAAGTTCTATTCCGCTTGCCGTCATCGCGGCAATCTTCCTCATTGTTATCATCCTTGTTATCAGTATTTTTATTAGAATACCCTAAGGCTATTCCCAAACCTATCCCTATAGAAAGACCTACTGGCATCCATAAGCCGATATTATTTGTTGCGGCTCCAATAGCCGTTCCGATGGATAACCCTAGACACATTCCAATAGACAAGCCGTTTAATTGAGTATTACCTTTTTTATCTTTCATGACATTTCACCTGTTGTATTTGTTTAGATTCGATGTATACATTAACTGAGTAGTATAACATAATAAGCGCACTACTCAACAGTATACCACCAAGGCTCATTCTATTCATCTGCATCATTGTACCTATCATCTATTTGCTTTTGCCTCTTTTTATTGATTATATAAAGAAATTCAAAAGCTATGAAAGAGATAAGTGCCCCGGAAGCAAAAGTGATAAAGGCAATTAATCAAAAAGATTGTTACCCACTATAATATTTCCTACTACAATATAAACTGCAGCAACCATAAAGAGAACGAATTCTACAACATACTGAGAAAATGGAGCGTCTAACATAAACTAATTTGCTTAATGTAATATATATATTGCATTAAGGCTCTTTTTTCACAAGAATATAAACTCTACTTGATAGGGAAGCAAAATGAAAAAAGCCATAAAGTTCGAATTGACTCTATGGCTTATTCATTATTCCTATTTACTTGTTATAGTTAATTCCTGAGTAGGCTCTTGCCATAAATACGTATGCTATCCTGTTAACTAATCTTTTTAAAATGCTCTGCATTTACACCGCAAATTGGGCAGATATAATCTTCCGGTAAATTTTCTCCTTCATAAATATGGCCACAAACCTGACATTCATATTTGACCAGCTTTTTTTCCTCATCAGGCAAATAAGTCGGGGCGTTTTTCGGGCTCTTTCCTTTGATCACTTGATGATAATAAGCATAGGTCATGGGTTGGCCTGAAGCATTAAAGACATCTCCATCGATGACCTCGCCCAGAAATACTGTATGTGTCGCTGTCTCCATTTGATCAATTACTTTACAGACAATATAGCCGCATGAATCCTGGATAACCGGTAGATCTTCTCTCATCTCATATGTAACATCAGTAAACTTGTCCGTGTCCTTACCTGACTTGAAACCAAAAGTCCCGATAAGCAAAGGGGCAGATGTTTCTGCAAGGATGGAAATGGCAAACTTTTTGGTTTTCTTGATACAGCCATTAGTGAAATTATCATGATTAATACTAATGGCTATCGTGGCAGGTGCAGAGGTAATCTGCATGGCGCTATTGGCAGTACATCCGGTAGGTCTTTCCCCGTCCATGGCCGTAATAATATAAACTCCATAAGAAATATTCCTAAATACTTTAGTATTCATGTTTTATCTCCCTTCAATATATTTTCCCCATATTATCAGGCATATTATCCCTCCTAAAATTTTTATTATTTCATATTAATACTTGATAAACTTGTCCCCGGGCACATCACATATGCTACATTTTTCCGGACGCGCCTTCTCGATATTTCCGCAGACAGGGCAGAGATAATATGTTAGGTTTAATAATATTAGATTCATTCAACCCTCAGTTATTTGAGTCCCAAAGAATATAAATTACATAACTAAAAAAGTTGTCTAATCTAGTGTTGACTGTCCAGACGCTTCGCCTTTATTCTTCCGAGAATACCCGAAAGATACATCGCAATAACAATCAGTATACCAAAACTCAGACCAAGACCTGCACTGGCAACACGCTCATATATGCTATTCGGGGTATTCAATCCGGTTGCCTCAATTACAACAAATACAA
Source organism: Clostridiales bacterium DTU073 (assembly GCA_001512665.1). Lineage (GTDB taxonomy): Bacteria > Bacillota > Peptococcia > DRI-13 > DTU073 > DTU073. Next base: position 564 of record LFSF01000007.1, on the reverse strand, counting down.
TCATTCCAATCAGAGCAACAACCGTTAACCAAAATAACCTCATTTTAATCCTCTTGTTTATTGCTTCCGCATAATCGAATAAGCTTAATGCTGTTTCTTTTACTGTTTCTTTTACTTCTTCTTTCATAGTCCCGCTTTCCCTTTCTCCATTGATGATTTCAGGAATACTTACATCATAGAATTCTGCCAGTTCTACTAACAGACTGATATCTGGCATATTCGATCCAGTTTCCCAACGAGAGACCGTCCTTCCGGAAACATTCAGTTTTTCAGCCAGTTCTTCCTGAGTTAAGTTTTTCTCTTTTCGAAGCTCTTTAAGGAAACTTCCTATTTTTTGCTGTTCCATGTTTCGTTCCTCCTTCCTTTCACAGAGTATCTCAAATCATATTTTCACAACATGACACAAAGCGAGAAAAGCTGGATTTTCACTATAGACAACCTTGTCTAATATAATAATGACGGAATATTGAATTAAATTTTGTGTCTTTTTGTCTTTACCATAAACAGCAAATCATTGGACAATTTTTATTTTTTTAACTGTCATCTATTTTAGTGCTCCAAGGG
>LFSF01000003.1:31840-32291 GCA_001512665.1 Clostridiales bacterium DTU073 | reverse complement strand
TTCATATTACTGGGCATTTCTAATTCAAAAACTAATTTGTTTACTGTTTTCCTTAAATCAAATTCAAGTTTATTAATATGTGAACCGAAAGTACACGGTGCGACTGCTTCATCATTATGACCATTGGTTAATTTAATATTATCCAGAAAGACAACCTTTTCGAAATTCTGCTTTGCTTCTTGTGCCGTAAGTACACGATTATATAAGGTTACTTCATCAATTATACCCTTAAAAGGAGTTAACGCTTTTGATAATTTTGTAATACTTCTTCAGCAGAAAGAGCACAGCCATATAGTGTTACTTCATCTATACACCCTTTAAATGGAGATAATCCCTGTCCGCTTTTAACACCTATATTACCGCCAATAGCTGCTTCTTTTGTCAGCGTATTATATTCACTGCCCAATGCTCCTGAATTTACAAGTACACCGTTTACATAACAACTTACTAC
>LFSF01000003.1:31242-31820 GCA_001512665.1 Clostridiales bacterium DTU073 | reverse complement strand
CATTAGCCCCGGTATTGAACCAGTCCCAATTCCCGGTCCTATTGTGATCCCAGGTGCCGACCTCAATACTATTGTTATCTTTTAGGCAAACTTGTAATGTTACGGCTGGATTCCCTTCGGAATAGATTATACCCGGGCCCTCAGGCTTAACCCATGCTTCGATTGACCAGGCTGTAAGATTATTTAAACTTACTCTATGCATACTTATATAATCATCTGTTCCGTCAAACTTAAAAGCATTACTAATAATTCCTGTTTCTAAAGTTGCACCATTGATGATCCCATTATTGCTTTGACCGCTGGAATCAACGGCTACCCTTTCTTTTATCGAATCTAAGGACCACTGTGCTAAAATGTCTGTAAAATGTATAAGCATAGTTCTTTTACCCATTGTTCACCCAGAGCATCTTTCACAACCGCTCTGATTTTAAATTCATTTGCATACAAAGGGACAAAAAGGGCTTTATTAAAGTTTATCGTATATCCGACCCCATTTTGCACAGTGTATTTCCCTGTCGTATTTACCACACCATTAATAGTAAATTCATTAATTTTTTGATACACACTATTGATTCCGA
>LFSF01000003.1:29272-31208 GCA_001512665.1 Clostridiales bacterium DTU073 | reverse complement strand
ATTCTGTCCATCAGCCAGTACTTGAGTGGTAACAGGATTATAAAATTCAATTACCGAAGGGGCATTAAAATGTAACAAGGTTTCTGTAACTTCACTTTGGGCATTACTTGCATCTTTTGTAACCGCTTTTAATTTAAAACTATTCACATTAATTGGTACTAAGGCTGTTTTATTCAGCGTGATTGAATATTCAGTGCCGTTTTTAGCTGTTAATAGCCCATTATTAATGACTGTCCCATTTGCTGTGAAACTATTTACCTTTTTAAACCCGGCTCCAGTATCCAGATAGAACTCAGTAGTCAGGTTTTGATTTACCGCAGTATCAGCATCTGTAGCTTTAATCCCGATATTGAGAGTTTGAGCACCTTTACTTACTTTATTCTCAGTAGGCAAAGAGGTAAAGCTGATAGTAGGGGTTGTATTATAGTTGCTCAGGGTTACCTCGCTGGTAGCTTGTTGATTAGCAGAATCTATTGTTACCACTTTTAGTTTAAAACTGTTTAGATTACTTGGCACATATGTATTTTTATTATTGATAGTTATTTGATATTCTCTACCGTTTACTGCCTGTAAATTACCATTACTGACAGTAGCAGACGGACTTACCTTAAAATTTGTGACTTTAGTTCCGTTTAAATAGAAATTAGTTACTAAGGTTGCATCTCCAGGGTCCGAATCAGTTGCTTTAAATTTAAATATTAAGTTGTTATCTAACTTGTGAATTTTTTGGCTTGCAGGCAAATTGGTGAAGCTAACGCTAGGGGGCATATTACTATTAATCTTTAAACTTTGTGTAGTTGAAGAGATGCCAAGTTGGGGGCAAAACCTGCCGTTTTTTCGATACGAAACTCCTTACTTTCACCATTATTCAAATTGACATTAAACCATAAACGATTACCATCTTTACCATCAATCCAGTACGGGACATTTTGCGCCATTGTTGAAGTAGAAAAAGTCAACGAGGCAACAAACGCAAATAGCAAAACAACACTCCAAAAAATTATTTTCCTTTGTATGTTTTTGCTCATGATTTAACCCCCCTTATTGATAAAATTCTCTCTTTATCTACAATTATACTATCTTTTCGTTAAAAATCTGATATTGCGAATATTAAAAAAGCTCTATCCTCCTCATAAAGGGATAGAGCTTTTTAATATAAAACCACGGATGTGGCAAGGGGACGATGTGGCAAGGGGACGTTTCCGTTGCCACATTTTCCATAAAAAAAGGACATACCGCTAAGTAGTAAGTTGTTTCATTAGCGAAATGTCCCTATAATACTAAAAATGTGGCAGAGGAAACGTCCCCTTGCCACATTATTCCGCCGTAATCTTTTCCACCCCGCCCATATAAGGCTGCAACAATTTCGGTATCCGGACACTGCCGTCTTCCTCCTGATAATTCTCAAGAATCGCCGCAGTTGTCCTCCCTATAGCCAAACCAGAACCATTCAAAGTATGGACGAATTCGGGTTTCCCGCCACCCTTGGGTCTAAATCTGATATTAGCTCGCCGCGCCTGGAAATCCTCAAAATTACTGCAGGAAGAGATTTCTCGATACGTTCCGGCACTAGGCAGCCACACCTCCAAATCATACGTCTTCGCCGAAGAAAAGCCTAAATCTCCGGTACTTAAAACCATCACCCGATAAGGCAATTCCAAGAGCTGCAATATCCTTTCCGCATTAGCAGTCAGCTTTTCCAGCTCCTCATAAGAGGTATTCGGATGGCAGAACTTCACCATTTCTACCTTATTAAACTGATGCTGACGGATCAGTCCCCGCGTATCCCGGCCATGCGCCCCGGCCTCTGCTCTAAAGCAGGGGGAATAAGCAACATGATAAAGCGGTAACTGTTCCTCCGCCAAGATTTCTTCCCGATAATAATTGGTTACCGGCACCTCGGCCGTAGGAATCAGGAAATATTCCGTCTGCTCCA
>LFSF01000003.1:0-29252 GCA_001512665.1 Clostridiales bacterium DTU073 | reverse complement strand
CAAGGCTCTTTCCAAACGAGCACCCCAGCCCCGATAAAAGACAAATCTCGCTCCGGTAACTTTCGCCGCCCGTTCAAAATCCAGTATTCCCAACTGTTCGCCAATATCCCAATGAGCCTGCGGCTGAAAAGTAAACTCGGTTGGTGTTCCCCACTGACGTACTTCCTGATTGGCACTGTCATCAGCCCCTACCGGTACCGACTGATGAGGGAGATTGGGAATATCCAGCAAGATTTGGTGCAATTCCTCCTCTATCCCCCGTATTTCTTCATCTATTTCTTTAATCTTTTGTGAGGTTTCGCGCATCCTTAAAACCATTTCTTCAGCGTTCTGTCCTGCCTTTTTTGACCGTCCTATTTCTTCTGAAACTGTATTGCGCTCATTTTTCATTTGTTCCGTTAAGACTATTTTCTGACGGCGAACTTCATCAATTTCTAAAAATTTATCCACAATTTCTGTACTGCTATTTCTCTTTTTTAAACCTTCCTTAACCAGATCAGGATTCTTCCGCACAAATTTTAAGTCTAACATCTATTGTAACTCCTTTCCTAAAGCTAAAAGGCTACATAATTTGCTGTTTTAACATCCTCAATCATTTTGATCTTTTCAATAACATCTTCGCCAACCTCATGGTCAATAGTTAAAATCATCATGGCATCACCACCGGCCTCTTCCCGATCCAATTGCATTCCGGCAATATTTACACCTTCTTCACCCAAAATCATCCCTACTTGTCCGACAAGCTTGGGACGATCAGTATGTCTGATAATCATAATATGACCTGTCGGCTGAATATCTAAAGAAAACTTATCAATACTCAAGATGCGCAATTCATTTTTCCTAAAGACTGCTCCGGCAATAGTGTGTTTCCACTTCTTATTGCTGATAGTTACACAAATTTTATTGGTATAATCTTCAGTCTGTGTACTTTTAATTTCCTGCACCTTTATTCCGCGGTTTTTGGCCACCAAAGGAGCATTGACATAATTGATGGCATCATGCAGATAGGGTCTAAGTAAACCTTTAATAAAAGTATTAGTCAGTGACCCAAATTCTAATTTGGCGATTTCCCCCAAATATTTTATTTCCAGAGAACTAATTGGTCCTTCCGCAAAGACGCTGGCCAGTTTCCCCAATTTCTCCGTTAATTCCATATATGGCTGAGCTACGTCCATATGCTCCGGTTTGATAAAAGGAATATTTACGGCATTCTGAACAGGTTCACCGCGCAAAACCCGCAAAATTTCATGAGCCACATCAATCGCTACATGGACTTGCGCCTCCTCTGTGGATGCTCCTAAATGCGGGGTAACAATTACTTCCGATAAAGTAAATAGGGGGCTTTGTGTTTGAGGTTCATTTTCAAAAACATCTAACGCTGCTCCGGCTACCTTCTTACTGACTATCGCCTCATAGAGTGCGGCCTCGTCAATAATTCCACCACGCGCTACATTGAGAATCCTTACACCGTCCTTCATCTTAGCAAATTGCTCTGTACTAATCATATGTTTTGTTTCAGGTGTCAAAGGCATATGCACAGTAATGTAATCACTTTCTTTTAACAAAGTATCCAAAGATACGGCTTCTACTCCGGCTCTTTCCGCCACTTCCTGATTAATATAAGGATCATAAACCAATATTTTCATACCAAAAGCTTTACTTCTCTTCCCTACTTCAGAACCAATTTTCCCATATCCAATAATCCCCAAGGTTTTATTGCGCAATTCTACCCCGACAAACTTAGAACGATTCCATTGCCCTTGGCGTAACGACTGGTCAGCTTGAGGGATGTGACGAGATAAAGCCAGCATCATTGCCATAGTATGTTCACAAGCGGAAATGGTATTTCCATCCGGTGTGTTCACTACAACAACACCTTTTAACGTAGCGGCATCCACATCAATATTATCAATACCTACTCCTGCTCTCCCCACAACCTTTAACTGGTCAGCGTGCTCCAGAATCTTTTTTGTGATTCTGGTTTGACTGCGCACAACCATAGCCTGATATTGAGAAGCAATCTCACAAATTTCATCTTCCGTCAGCTTTAATTTTACATCAACTTCAATTCCGGGTTCTTGTTTAAAAACCTCGAGTCCTTTTTCCGAAATTCTATCACAAATTAGTATTTTCACTTTATCTCTCTCCTTCCACAAGTAACTCCTGAACAGTAGCTACACCCTGTCCTAATGTAAATTCCCAGCCTAATTCCTTTAAAGTCCTTTCCAAGGCAGCAATGGTGACAATAATATCATTAACATCCACATAACCTAAATGCCCAATGCGGAAAATTTCTCCTTTCAACTTGCCTTGTCCGCCGGCAATAACTACATTATGTTTATCCCGCATTATTTTCGTAAGCTGTTGTACATCTAAGTTAGCAGACTTTTTAATAGCAGTAACTGCACTGGAAGCTGCTTCATCATTAGTAAGTAACTCTAACCCTAAAGCTTTGACCGCTGTTCTGACAACCTTTTTATAAAAATCATGGCGCCGATAAATATTCTCCAGACCTTCTTCCTCTATGATCTTTAAAGATTCTTGCAAGCCCAAAATTAAGCTGGCTGCCGGAGTGTAGGGTGTTGTAAATTTTTCATAGCTTTTGCGTGCAGCCTTTAAATTAAAATAAAAACTAGGAGTTGTTACTTGTTCACAAACTGCCCAAGCTTTGGGGCTAACACTGATAAATGCTAATCCCGGCGGTAACATAAAGGCCTTTTGTGAACCACTGACCACAACATCAAGTTTCCATTCATCCACCGGCAGTGGAGATACTGCCATCCCGCTGATTGCATCTACAATGAAAATAGCCGGATGATCTCCCATCGCATCCCTTAAGGCTTTAATATCATTACGCACACCTGTTGAAGTTTCATTATGGGTGACATAAACTGCTTTAATTTCCTTATGCACATCTTTTTCTATTCTTTCCCGTAAAGCTTGCGGATTCGCCTGTTCACCCCAAGGTCCGGAAATCACCTCAACATTGGCTCCATAACGAGTAGTGAGTTTAACCCACCGTTCGCCAAAATTACCGTTTTCCATTACCAAGACTTTATCACCGGCATTCACAAAATTAGCTACAGCTGCCTCCATTGCCCCGGTACCGGAAGAGGTTAAAATAAACAGATCATTCTTAGTCTGATAAACTCTTTGTAAACCTTCGGTGACATCTTTAACCACCTTTGAAAATCCTGGTGTACGGTGACCTACCGCCGGTTCCCCAAGAATTTGTAAAACTCTGGGCGGTATATTGGTCGGCCCAGGAATCATTAAAATTTGTTTTTCTCCCATCTCTGTTTCTCTCCTTTGTCATTATAAATTAAATTATTTAAATTATTTAAAGCTAATAAAAACAAAAACTCTCGTTCCTAACCTACTTCTAGATTAGGGACGAGAGTTTATTCCCGTGTTGCCACCCCAGTTGGTTTTAATAAAACCCACTCATTACCATGTGTAACGGACATGACCGTAAGGCTCTTCGCCTTAATGCTCCAGGGCGGAATTCAACAATTAAGCTTACCGATTTGCACCAACCACCGGCTCTCTGTAAAAACTTAATTATTTACTTTTCCCTTTCCACACAACTTCTATTTCAATATTTCAATTTATAAATAATTTGCTTGATTATTTTATAACTTATTCTACGTTAAAAATTCTGATCTGACAAGTATAGATTATAAAAATTTATTTCTATTTTTTCTTGTTAACGATTTCATAAGTATCGCGCGCAATCATCAACTCTTCATTGGTGGGAATAACTAAGACCTTTGTTTTCGAAGCATCACTAGAAATCAAAGCTTCCTCGCCACGAATATTATTTCTCTTAGCATCAATCTCTATGCCGAGATAATTTAAACCTTCACAGATCTTAGCTCGCATACTGGCCGAATTTTCTCCTAAGCCTGCGGTAAAGACAACCACATCAACGCCATTTAAGACAGCCGCATAAGCACCAATATATTTCTTTACGCCATAAGCAAAACGATCTAAAGCTAATTGTGCTCGCTTATTTCCTTCATCAGCAGCGCTTTCTAAATCTCTAAAATCACTGCTTACTCCGGATAACCCAAGAACGCCACATTTTTTGTTCAGGAAATTGTTAGTTTCTGCAGTACTCCACCCTTCTTTTTCCATTAAAAAGGTAACTACTGTCGGATCCAAATCTCCGGAACGGGTCCCCATCATCAGTCCTTCCAAAGGAGTGAAGCCCATGGAGGTATCAATACTCTTGCCTCCTTCTATGGCGCTAATACTTGAACCATTACCCAGATGACAAGTAATAATTTTTAGATCACTAATAGGCTTGCCTAAAAATGCAGCTGCTCTCTGTGCTACATACTTATGAGAAGTGCCGTGGAAGCCAAATTTACGAATTTTGTATTGCTCATACTTTTCATAAGGAATACCATACAAAAATGCATGTTCCGGCATAGTCTGATGATAAGCAGTATCAAAAACGCACACCTGCGGAACAGAAGGCATTAACTGCTGACAGGCTTCTATTCCCATGATATTAGGTGGATTATGCAGAGGTGCCAACTCAATATTTCTCTTAAGTGCTTCCATAACTTCATCTGTTAGGAGTACAGATTTGGCGTAATCCTCGCCACCATGAACCACACGGTGTCCAACAGCAGAAATCTCCTCCATCAATTGCAATACTCCATGCTTAGGATCAACAATTGCATCTAGTACAAGGGAAATCGCCTTTTTATGATCAGGAATTTCTGTTTTGATGACATGCTTTTGCTCACCAGGACGATGAGTTAAAACGGAACCGCTTATTCCTATACGTTCGACTAAACCTTTGGCCATAACTTGCTCATTTTCCATATCGAATAGCTGATATTTTAACGAAGAACTGCCACAATTGATAACCAAAACTTTCACCTTTGTTTCCTCCTCACTTCATTTTAAAATGTATCTTACACTATTTACAGGAAAATGACAATAATATCTTATTCTTCCTCTTTACTAACCACCCTGGCTAAATCTACAAATTTATCATTTTCATTCATTCGCATTACTTTAACACCCTGAGTAACTCTCCCCATTAGAGAGATGTCCGCTGCGGAAATTCTAATCATAATCCCTTCAAACGTAATTAGCATAATTTCATCTTCTTCATTAATAACCCTGATTTTAACTAGGGAGCCTGATTTCGGCGTTAATCTCATCCCGATAACACCTTTACCGCCCCTATTTTGAGTACGGAATTCTGTGAGGCTGGTTCTCTTACCAAAACCATTTTCCGTTACAGTTAACAAAGCTGCTCCTTCTCTACAGATATCCATCCCAATCACGATATTATCCTCATCCAGAGCGATGCCTTTAACTCCACGCGCAGTACGACCCATACTCCGCACATCTTTTTCAGAGAATCTGATTACCAGACCTTTTTTTGTTGCCAAAATAATATCATCATCACCACTGGTAAGCTTAACACCTATCAATTCATCATCGTCATCCAAAGTCAACGCAATGATTCCGTCTTTTCTCTTTGTATCATATTCCAGTAAGCTTGTCTTTTTAATAATTCCCTTTTGCGTCATGGTCACCAGATACTGTCCCTCTACGAATTCTCGGATCGGGATAACAGCGGTAATTTTCTCCTCCCCTGAAATCGCCAGTAAATTAATAATCGCTGTCCCTTTGGCTTGACGCCCCGCTTCGGGAATCTCATAAACCTTTTTACGATAAACTTTACCTTTATTAGTAAAGAAAAGCAGATTCTGATGCGTAGTAGTAATAAAAAGGTGCTCCACAAAGTCTTCTTCTTTGGTGGTAAGAGCAGTAACACCTTTCCCTCCACGTTTTTGATTATGATAAGCACTAACCATTTGCCGTTTAATATAGCCTCCGTGGGTAATGGTAATCACCACATCCTCATCAGCAATCAAATCTTCGATTTCTAAATCTTCTTCATCCAAAGTAATCTGAGTACGTCGTTCATCGGAAAATTTATTTTTTACCTCAGTTAATTCTTCTTTAATTATCTTTAAGACCAACCTTTCATCAGCCAAAACACTTCTAAAATAAGCAATACGCCCTACTAATTCATTATATTCGGCCTCTAATTTTTCTCTTTCTAAGCCGGATAATTTACCCAATTTCATATCTACAATTGCTTGCGCCTGCTTATCCGAAAGAGCAAATCTGGCCATTAAATTTTCTTTCGCTTCCTCAACATTTTTCGATTGTCTGATAATACGAATAACCTCATCAATATGGTCGATGGCTATTTTTAAACCTTCGACAATATGCAATCTTTCTTCAGCTTTACGCAATTCATAACGAGTGCGGCGTACCACAATATCTTTTTGATGTTCCAGATAATAAAAGAGCATTTGTTGTAAATTTAAAACCTTAGGAACACCATCAACTATAGCAAGCATAATTACACCAAAATTATCCATTAACTGCGTATGCTTATACAATTGATTCAATACAATTTGCGGATTGACATCTCTCCTTAATTCGATAATGATCCGCATCCCCGTACGGTCTGATTCATCACGTAATTCAGTAATACCGTCTACTCTTTTTTCTTTAACTAAATCCGCGATTTTTTCAATGAGTCTGGCTTTATTGACCAAATAAGGCAATTCTGTAACCACGATTCGCATTTTCCCATTATTCATTTTTTCAATCCGGGTAACGGCTTTTACCTGAATGGAACCCCTTCCGGTCTCATATGCACTTTTTATCCCGGATTTACCCATAATAATGCCACCGGTAGGAAAATCCGGACCTTTAATAATCTGCATCAGCTCTGCGATACTAATTTGGGAATTATCAATCAGAGCAATAACACCGTCAATAACCTCTCCCAAATTATGAGGCGGAATATTTGTGGCCATCCCCACAGCAATTCCGGAAGAACCGTTCACCAATAAATTAGGAATTCTTGAAGGTAAAACAGACGGTTCCTCTAAAGATTCATCATAGTTGGGCACAAAATCAACGGTTTCTTTTTCTATATCCCTTAAAAGCTCTGCCGCAATCTTGGACATCCGCACCTCTGTATAACGCATGGCTGCGGCCGAATCACCATCTATGGAACCAAAGTTACCATGTCCGTCAATAAGCATATAACGTATCGAAAAATCCTGGGCTAAACGCACCATTGCATCATATACCGCCGAATCACCATGGGGGTGATAACGTCCCAAGACATCCCCGACTACACGTGCCGACTTTTTATAGGGTTTATCAGCAGTCATCCCCGATTGATGCATAGAATATAAAATTCGTCTGTGTACTGGTTTAAGACCATCTCTTACATCAGGCAAAGCACGTCCGATAATTACACTCATAGCATAATCTATATAAGATTTTTTCATTTCTTGTTCTAATTCTACAGGGATGATCTTACCTTCATTAAAAACCTCATTGTTTCTATTATCCACTCATTTACACCTCGCCAATCTCATGATTGCACCGGCTCACTATCCGCTACATCGAAAATAATCTTAAATATCCAGGTTACGTACATATTTAGCATGTTCTTGAATAAATTCACGTCTAGGTTCAACCTTATCCCCCATTAAAATGGTAAAAATTTCATCAGCAGCCATGGCATCTTCTACACTAACCCTCAGTATAGTTCTGCCTTCCGGATTCATTGTGGTTTCCCATAATTGTTCAGGATTCATTTCCCCTAAACCTTTATACCTTTGAATGTTATAACTATTTTTGCTTAAATTAGCCGTTTCTTTTTCTAATTCTTCATCTGAATAAAGATAAATCTCTTCTTTACCTTTTTTCACTTTATACAATGGGGGCTGCGCAATATAAACATAACCTGCTTCCACCAACTTACGCATATAGCGATAAAAGAAAGTCAACAAAAGAGTACGAATGTGCGATCCATCAACATCCGCGTCGGTCATAATCACAATTTTATGATAGCGCGCCTTAGATATATCAAAATCATCCCCTATTCCGGCACCAATAGCTGTAATCATAGACCTGATTTCTTCATTACCTAAAATTCTATCCAGACGAGCCTTTTCCACATTCAGGATTTTACCCCTTAGAGGAAGTATCGCTTGAAAACGACGATCTCGGCCCTGTTTCGCTGAACCGCCGGCAGAATCACCTTCTACCAAATAAAGTTCACACATAGCCGGATCTTTAATCGAACAATCTGCCAATTTACCAGGCAAAGTTGTTGTTTCTAAAGCAGATTTTCTCCGCGTTAATTCTTTAGCTTTACGGGCGGCCTCTCTGGCTCGCGCCGCATTAATCGCTTTCTCTACAATTTTTCTGGCAACAGCCGGATTTTCTTCTAAAAATGTGGACAACCCATCATTGACGATGTTTTCAGTTAAACCCCTAATCTCACTGTTTCCCAGTTTTGTTTTAGTTTGACCTTCAAATTGCGGTTCTTTAATTTTTACCGAAATTATCGCGGTCATACCTTCTCTGATATCTTCACCTAATAAATTATCTTCATTTTCTTTTAACATATTGTTTTTACGAGCATAATCATTAATCACTCTGGTTAATGCAGCTTTAAACCCGGCTTCATGTGTTCCGCCTTCTGTAGTGTGAATATTATTGGCATAAGAATAAAGATTTTCCACATAACCGTCATTATATTGCAACGAAACCTCAAATTGTGTGCCATCCTTTTCTGTATTCATATAAATAGGTTTGCTATGCAGAACATCTTTGTTTTTATTTAAATAGATGACAAAATCAATTAAACCGCCTTCATGGAAAAATTCTTTAACCACATTGGTCCGTTTATCTTTAAGAATAATCTTTAATCCTTTATTAAGAAAAGATAACTCACGTAGTCTATGACTTAATGTTTCAAAACTATATACTAATTCATCAAAAATTAAAGCATCCGGTTTAAAAGTTATTTTAGTACCGGTACCTTTACCATTACCTTTTACAGTTAATGAGGTTACAGCTTTACCTCTTTCAAATTTTTGATGATAGATTTTTTCATCACGTTTAACTTCAACTTCTAACCATTCTGACAAAGCATTAACTACCGAAGCACCTACTCCATGCAAACCTCCTGATACCTTGTAACCACTACCACCAAACTTTCCACCGGCATGAAGCACCGTTAATACAGTTTCTACCGTTGGTTTTCCTGTTTCCGGATGGATTTCTACAGGAATTCCTCTGCCGTTATCCACAACAGAAATCGAATTATCCTCATAAATAGTTACCTCAATTTCATCACAATAACCGGCCATGGCTTCATCAATGCTATTATCTACAATTTCATAGACAAGATGATGCAAGCCACGAGGGCCTGTACTACCAATATACATACCGGGACGCAATCTAACCGCTTCTAAATCTTTTAAAATTTGTATTTGCTCCGCATTGTAATTTTCACTCTTATTTTTTCCCAACCATTTACACTCCTTAACCATAAATTGTCTGAATTATTTTATCTACTTAATCATTTTGACTAAGGAAATTTAAAATTCTTTTTTGTAAAGTAGTAGAAGAAATCGGTGAAAGAAAAACCTTATCTTTTGCCACAACAAAACTTTTAATTTTTTTATCTTTACTAACTTTTTCCAAAACACCTTCATAAGTCATTATATCAATAAATTCTTTGGTAGACTTACTTTTTTTTATTAATTCATAATTAAAAATTCCAATAATATCACTATGCCTTACTGATTTTTTCTCACCAAGATGTAAAAACACTATTTCTTCTCCTCCTCTTTTTAATGTCAATTTATTAGCCTCTTTTATTTTAATACTCCTGCTTCTACTTCGAAACTAGCAAAATTACATTTATTTTTATTTTTCCAAAATAAATCAATGTCTTCTGTTGTAGTAATAAAACATTGAATTACTTTACTTTGGATTATATTTAGCAAATGTTCTCTACGTTCCTGATCTAATTCTGAGAGCACATCATCTAATAATAACAACGGATATTCTCCTGATTCACCTTTGAAAAATTCTAATTCTGCCAGCTTAATAGCTAAAACAGCTGTACGGTGTTGTCCCTGTGAACCAAATGATTTCAAATTAATCCCGTTAACCGTTAGCAAAAAATCATCACGATGGGGACCCCATAAAGTCTGACCTCTCATTAATTCTTCTTTCTTAACTCTTTTTATTTCCTGAGTAAAAAGATCCTCTAAATCATATCCTTTTTTTATTTCCCATTTTCGATTAAAAAGGTATTTAAATTCTAAGTTTTCTCTACCGCCGGTTAATTTTCTCTGCATTAATCTTGTTAAAGGAGTTAATTTCTCCAATACCTCTAATCTCTTTTGTACAATACTTATGCCCACAGTTTTTAATTGTAAATCCCAAATCTCTAATTCTTCTAAACCCTGCCGCAACTCGGCAATTTGTCTTAAGAGATGATTACGTTGCTTTAAAACTTTATTATATTGCTGTAATTTAAGATAATAATCCGGACTAACCTGTGAAATATCATGATCCAATAACTTACGTCTTTCTAAGGGTGCACCTTTGATAATATTTAAATTTTCAGGAGCAAAAAGTACAGCTGTTAAATTTCCCAGAAAATCAGCCATTCTCCTAATTTTAAGGCCATTTACCTTAATTTCTTTCTGTACTTTTTTACCTCTGGACGCTAATAACTGCCCACCCTGTTGATTATCTTGAAAAAAAACTTCCAGATTAATCAAACCTACTTTATTTCTAACTTGTCCACTAATGGAAAACCGGTCATGACCCCATTTTATCAATTGATCTTCACGAATTAAACGATAAGCTCTTCCTATGGCTAAATAATAGATTGCTTCCAGAAGATTTGTTTTTCCCTGGGCATTTGCACCTTTGAGTACATTTATTTGTGCAGAGAAATTCCTGTTTAAACTTTCATAATTACGATAATTATTTAATTCAAGTTTTTCTAAATACAAGGCACAGCCCTCTCCTCTTAAGATCTAACCGGCAAAATCAGATAAAGAAATTTATCATTATCAACCGGCCTAATAATTCCCGGGCTTAATGAACCGGTAAATTCAATAGTTAAAAACTCATCATCCAATACTCTGAAAACATCCAAAAGATAACGATAGTTAAAAGCTATTTCCACCGGTTCACCATCACTTTCAATATACACTTGTTCATACCCTTGACCTAATTCAGACTGGGAAGAAATGGTTAATAAGTTATTTTCTATTTTAATTTTCACGGTATTACTATTATTATTTACAGAAAACAAAGAAATTCTTTCCACTGCTTCTGTTAAATGCTTTGTTTTAGCTTTTATTTTCAAATTATACTTTGTGGGTATAACCTGCCGATAGTTAGGAAACTGTCCCTCCAACAGCCGACAAACCACAATAATATTATCAATGGAAAAAGTAGCAAGGTTTTTGGTGAGACTAAGATAGCAAATCTCTTCATCATTTTGGATTAAACGGGCTAACTCTGACAATATTTTGGCAGGAATAATAAAACTATGTCCTTTAGCAGAACCTTTCTCAATCTTCCCTTCTTTCAAAGCTAAACGATGAGTATCTGTACTGATCATCCTTAAATTATTTTTTTCCACTTCACAAAGTACTCCGGTAAAAAGTGGCCTTCTTTCATCAACACTGCAAGCAAATACTATTTGTTTAATCATTTGTTTAAGTTCAGCTGCAGAAATAGAAAGTTGATATTCTCCTTGCACATCCGGCAATTTGGGAAAATCTTCAGTAGCTAATGTTTTAAGATTTAATTGTGAATTTTCATATTTGATGACAATTTCATTTTCATTAACTGTTTCTATAGTGATTAAAGAATCAGGTAGTTTGCGTACTATCTCAAAGAAATATTTAGCTGGAACAACGATCGCTCCTTCTTCAATTACTTCCACCGGAACATTACATTGAATCCCGATCTCTAAATCTGTGGCCGAAAAATACAATTTGTCATCTTGAATTTCTAATTTGATACAAGTAAGAATTTGTAAAGTATTTTTGGTACTGACTGCTTTTTGAACTGCTGAAACTCCAAATAAAAGATTTTCTTTGGTAGCAATAAATTTCATGAAAGTAGCCTCCTATTAATTAATAATATTTAAAACCGTAATAATAGTAATAAAGGCTGTGGAAATGTGGAAAACCTATCTTATAGTATACCGTAAAAAGCAAATTTTGGCTTAATAAAATGTGGACAAGTAATTTAGCCTGTCCACATTTTACAGTCGGTAAATCTCAAATATGACATATCCACATTTAAAGAACAGGTTATTAATAGTTTTATACACAATTAAGCTTTTAACCTTTTTTGATCGTTTCAATTAAATTATTAATAATAACCTCTAATTGCGGATCTTTTTTAATACTGCGAGATATTTTTTCATGGGCATGGATGACTGTAGTATGATCTCTGCCTCCAAATTCATTACCTATTTTGGGTAAAGATAAATCTGTTAATTCGCGGCATAGATACATGGCAATTTGGCGCGGAAAGGCAATATCCCTGGTCCGTCTTTTCGCCTTAAAATCATCTAATTTTAAATTAAAGTGCTCACCAACAATAGTTTTAATCAAATCTGTAGTTATTTTTTTAGGCTGGGCTGAAGGCATAATTTTTTTAAGTGCTTCCACACATAAATCCAAAGTAATATCCCTGTTTCCAAGAGAAGAATACGCAATTACTCTGATTAAAGCACCTTCTAATTCTCGAATGTTTGATTGAATACGATTAGCAATATAAAGGATGACCTCATCCGGGACTTTAATATTTTCTGATTCTGATTTTTTTCTAAGAATAGCGATTCTTGTTTCTAAATCCGGTGGTTGAATATCGGTAATTAAACCCCATTCAAAACGGGATCTTAATCTGTCTTCCAGAGTGGGAATATCTCTGGGCGGCCGGTCACTGGAAATTATAATTTGTTTATTTGCTTCATGTAATGTATTAAAGGTATGGAAAAATTCTTCTTGTGTTCTTTCTTTTTCGGCTAAAAACTGAATATCGTCAATCAACAAAACATCGATATTCCGATATTTGTTACGAAATTGGACAGTGGTATTATTTTGAATAGAGTTAATTAATTCATTAGTAAATTTTTCAGAGGTCACATACATTACGCGATAGTTAGGATTATGTTCCAAGACATAATGTCCGATTGCATGCATTAAATGTGTTTTTCCTAAGCCAACCCCTCCATAAATAAATAAGGGATTATAGGCTTTGGCAATAGACTCGGCAACTGCTAAAGAGGCGGCATGGGCAAAACGGTTACTATTGCCGACGACAAATGTTTCAAAAACATATTTAGGATTTAAAGTACTTAAACCATAATCTACTGAATTATATAAATTATTTGCGGAATTTTTAATTATCCCATCATTATTTATAGAATGAGTGTTGTTTAGATTTGTTGATGTATTTTGTGTGATAAAATTGATAGAAACATTTTTATTTAAAACAGCACTTGCTTTTTCCTCAATCATTGCAGAATAGTGCTTTTTCAACCAATCTTGGGCAAAATCATTAGGGACAACAACAGTTAACTGATTATTTTCTATGGAAGATAAAGAAGTAGATTTTAACCAAGTATCGAAACTAGGTTTGGATACTTTTGTTTCTAGTTGGGCTAAAATTTCTTGCCATGTTTTAGTTAAATAATCTTTTACCATGAAAGAACCTCCTAGAAGACTTGATAAATTATACATTTTTAAAGGAAAGGTAAAAATATCCTCTCCTCATTGATAAAAAAAGAAACCAGATTACTGGATTCTGATTTTGCTCAACTTGTTCGAAAATTAATCACAGATTACACACAAATTATCCACAGATTGTGGATAAAATATGAACTTTTTTTCATTAGCATATACTATATTACCAAAATTAAGTTTAGTTATCAACAACAATTTGATTTATCCACAAGAAAAAAATATCTACAATAGTGGAAAAATGTATTTTTAAGTAATTAGAAGTATAATAAAACACGAAATAAAAGGATTTGTTGCCAAAATTTGATGATTTACAAAATTGTGTTATAATTATTAATAATTAAAAAATTAAGAGAGGTAATAATTTATGGATAGGAAAACTTTGGTTGAATTAAACACTTTAATAAAAATTATTGTCAAAACTATTCCTGTGGAAAAAATCTATCTATTAGATTCTCCTAAGGGGAGTCAGCCTGAGGATTCGGACATCGGCCTCTATGTTGTTATGTCTGATAAATCTAATCTTAGAGAAATAGAGGCAATGCAATTAATTCATAAAGCTATTGGTGCTAAAAAAACAAGAGGTCTTGACGTGATTGTTGGTAAAAAGAATAAATTTGATCAGCTTAAATTCACTCCTGGCGTAGAACAACAGCTCTGGCAAAGGGGGAAGGTGTTGTATGGGTAAATTAAATGTTAAGCCGGCTCAAAAATGGTATGAGATGGCGGATAATGATTTAAGAAGTGCCGAAATACTTAAAAGACATCTGGATTTAATCGAAAATACGTGTTACCATTGCCAGCAGGCTGTTGAAAAGTATCTTAAAGGTTATCTTATTCTGAATCGTGTAAATCCTCCAAAATCTCATGATCTTGGATTTTTATGTGATAAATGTATAGAAGTTAATGAAAAGTTTAGGCAGATTAGAAATCATTGTTCTGACCTAACTGTTTATGCAATTCAAACCAGGTATCCTTGGCATATTGAAATCACAGAGCGCGATATGCATGATGCCCTTAATAATGCTAGACATATTCGGGAATTTGTGCAAACCGTTTCATGGGAAATAATCAAGGATAAGGCTCAGCCTCAAGTAAGGAAAAATTACCGTGATTTTTTGGCCATGATTCCAACGAGGTAGTAAAGATTGAAGTTGAATCTGCAGTAAGTATTTTGCGGTGATCAATGGTGATGTTTTCTTGACAAGATAGTATTCCTGCTTTATAATTCAATGTGTCTTATTAAATTTGCTGGTTAGTTTGGGCTAAGGAGGGTTAGAATAGATGAAAAGAACTTATCAACCAAAAAATCATAAACATAAAAAAATACATGGATTTTTACAAAGAATGAAAACAAAAGGTGGAAGATTAATTATCAAGCGTAGACGCGCAAGAGGAAGAAAAAGATTATCCGCATAAGGCCGCTTAAAGTGGCCTTATGATTGTATTGGAGGTAAATTTGTTAACGCAAAAATATCGTTTAAAAAGTAAATCCGATTTTAGTAAAACCTATAGATATGGTCATTCAAAAGCTAATTCTTACCTAGTTCTTTATTTTTTTCCGCAAGGAAAAAAAACTGCTGCTATAGGAAATCCTAGAATTGGGTTTTCCGTTTCCAAAAAACTAGGTAATGCTGTGGTGCGCAATAAAATCAAAAGAAGGATGAGGGCCGCAATAAAACCTTATTTACAGTTAATTAGGTCAGATGTCGATATTATTTTCATTGCTCGTAAAAAAATTAAAGGGATTTCTTTTTCTGATGTGGAAAAGAATATGATATGTCTTTTAAAGAAAGCCGGACTTCTTGAACAAACTAATAGTAGTAACAGGCAAAGTAGTGATGTGTAATGAAGAAAATCAGCCTTAGTTTATTAAAATTTTATCAACACTATCTTTCTCCTTTAAAAGGGCCAACATGTAGGTTTTATCCTTCATGTTCTCAATATATGATAGAGGCAATAGAAAGACATGGATTTATTAAGGGCTTTTATTTAGGAATAAAAAGAATTGGTAAATGTCACCCTTGGCATCCAGGAGGATATGACCCGGTTAAATAAAAAGGAGGTGGACCTGTTACAGCAATAGGTTTGTAACGGGAATTATCTTGTGGCAATATCTTGTTAATTTAGTCGCTGATTTAATCAGAGTTTTGTATGAATTTACCGTAAGTTTGGGTATACCCAGTTATGCTCTGGCTATATTGTTAATGACTCTATTTATTAGGCTTATTTTGTATCCTTTAAATAATAAGCAATTAGTATCTTCAAAAAAGATGCAGGAGATACAGCCTCAGATTGCCGAAATTCAGAAGAAATATAAAAAGAGCCCGGAAATAGCCAATCAGGAGATCATAAAACTATATAGGAAACATAATGTTAATCCTATGTCCGGCTGTTTGCCCATATTGGTGCAAATGCCGATTATTATTGCCCTATTCCAAGCTTTAAGGCTCTTTGAATATACGAATGTAGGTGCAGCATTTTTTTGGGTTCCTCATTTAAAAGATCCGGATCCATATTTTATCTTACCACTTTTAGTAGGTATAGCGACTTATTTGCAAACTAAATTATCCATGATGAGTATGCCTAAAACTACACAGAGTAATCCTCAGGCCGAAAAATTTGCCAGTACCCAGAAAACTATGCTTTATGTTATGCCGATTATGATTGGTTGGATGAGTACTCAATTTCCGTCGGGACTTTGTTTATACTGGATTTTTTACAGTCTTACCGGAATAATACAGCAAATGTTTGTTAATCGTCGTCCTACATTGCAAGAAGGGAAGGTTGGTGGAGCAAATGAATAGTATAGAAATATCTGCCCGTACTGTTGAGGAGGCGATAAAAATGGCTTTAGAAGAGTTAAATTTGACTGAAGATGAAGTAAATGTGGAAGTTTTGGATGAGCCTAGTAAAGGTTTTTTAGGAATTTTAGGCGGGAAAATGGCCAAAGTAAAAGTCACTCCTAAAATCGATCCATTGCTTGATACTAAGGAATTTTTACTAAATGTTACTGAAAAAATGGGTCTTAATGTAGAGATTAAAACTACACGGGAAAATGAATATGTAAAGATGGAGTTTGTCGGTAATGATTTAGGTATCTTAATCGGTAGACGTGGTGATACCTTAGATGCTTTACAATATTTAGTTAATTTAATTGCCAATAAACATATTAATTTACGGGAGAATAATCGGGAGAATAATACTGATAGATTAAGGATAATTCTTGATGCAGAGGATTATCGTCAGCGTCGGGAAGAAACTTTAACTAAGTTAGCACATAAAATGGCAGATAAAGTGCAAAAAACCGGTCGTAAAGTAGTACTTGAACCGATGAATCCTCAAGAAAGACGGATTATTCATACAGCCTTACAAGATAATGAAGCAGTGCAAACGATCAGTGAAGGGGCTGAACCTTTCCGCAGAATCATTATTAAAGAGGCTTAGTAGTTTTTTTATTAGTGTTTCAATTGGTGAAAGTTTAGGTTTTATGTTAATAATAAAGTAGTTGATAAAAGTAGTCGATAAAAAGTTAGCTAGATTGTTTAACTAAGCTAACTTTTTTGCATATTCTAAGATTTAAGTTTTGTCTGTTGGCGAATAATAAAGGTTGCGGTATGATAAGTGCAGAGGTGAAAGAGATGCAGGATGAAACAATTGCGGCGATTTCCACAGCTTACGGACCTGCCGGTGTGGGGATTATTCGTATCTCAGGAGACGAAGCCGCCACTATTGCGGACAAAGTTTTTAAAAGTAAAAGTGGTGTAAAAATTAAAGATCAAGATACATACAGAATTACCTATGGATATATCTATGATCAGGATGGCCAGCTGATAGATGAGGCCTTGGCTTTAACCATGCGGGGACCTTTTAGTTTTACGGGTGAGGATGTGGTAGAACTGCAATGTCATGGGGGGATTGTAGTTTTACAAAAGGTTTTAGCCTTGGCGCTAAAAGCAGGGGCACGATTGGCAGAGCCGGGGGAATTCAGCAAGAGGGCTTTTTTAAATGGTCGCCTTGATTTAGCTCAAGCTGAAGGTATTATGGAGATGATTAATGCCAAAACAGAAACGGGAGTAAGTGTGGCCGCATCTCACCTTCAAGGGCGTTTATCAGAGGAAATTAAAGCCTGTCGACAAGATCTTTTAGAACTAATCTCCTTTTTAGAGGCTGATCTTGACTTCCCGGAAGAGGATTTTGAACGATTAAGCAATGAAGAAATACTCCGGCGTTTGACTAAGGTTACTGAGAAAATTAAAAACATTTTGCAGTCCTTTATGAAGGGAAGGATTATCAGAGAAGGCCTAAAAGTAGCCTTGGTCGGTAAACCGAATGTGGGCAAATCCAGTTTATTGAATACTCTTTTAAAAACGAAGCGGGCAATTGTTACTGATATTCCCGGGACAACCAGAGATACTATTGAAGAGTTTTATAATTTAGGTGGGATTCCGCTGTTGTTAATTGACACAGCTGGAATTAGGGACTCTGATGACCTTGTGGAAAAAATCGGAGTGCAAAAAACCAAAGAAATTGTCGAACAAGCGGACCTTGTTTTATATATCTTTGATTTAATTCAAGGAATTACTCCTGAAGATCAAGCTTATTTGAGCAAAATCCCGTCGGAGAAAGTATTAATTTTAGTCAACAAAATAGATCTTTTGACCGATGGTGCAGAAACTACTTTGCGCAATATTCGAGAGCGATTACCTCAATTTCGGGTTTTATTGATTTCGGCAACAGAACAGCTGGGGATTCAAGAATTAGAAGAAGAGATTAAAAATATTTTTTTTACAGAGGGTTGGGAGATAAAAGACAAGGCTTATTTAACAAATATCCGGCATAAAACAGCCTTGGAAAAAGCCGAGCAAGCTTTAGCCAGTGCTCAAAAAACGTTGCAAACAGGTCTTCCCTTAGATTTAATGGTGATTGATTTAAAGACTGTGTTGGGTTTTCTGGGGGAAATTACCGGGGAAACTGTTGATGAGGAAATTATCGATCAGATTTTTTCTCAGTTTTGTTTAGGCAAGTAAAACATTGAAGGAGGAAAGACATGAGTTACGTGGCAGGATCTTATGATTGTATCATTGTAGGCGCTGGTCATGCCGGTTGTGAAGCAGCACTGGCGACAGCCAGAATGGGTTGTCGCTCGGTAATTTTTACTTTAAATATGGATAATATTGCCTTAATGCCGTGTAATCCTTCTATTGGCGGGCCGGCAAAAGGCAATTTAGTGCGAGAGATTGATGCTCTAGGCGGTGAAATGGGACGAAATATTGATGAAACATATATTCAGATGAGAATGCTTAATACCGGCAAAGGGCCTGCAGTCTATGGTTTACGGGCTCAGGCGGATAAATTTGCTTATCAAAGAAGAATGACGGCTGTTTTACAAAGACAGGAGAATCTTGAGGTAAAACAAGCTCTGGTAGAAAGACTGCTTGTTAATGAAAATCGAGAAGTGCAAGGTATTGAAACGGAAACAGGAGCAATTTATTACGCGCCGTTGGTTATTTTATGTACCGGTACGTATTTAAAAGGCAAAATATATATTGGCAACCTCTCTTATTCCGGTGGACCTAACGGTCAGAGGGCAGCGGAAAAACTGGTAGACAGTTTGGCGGAACTCGGTTTAGAGATGGGCAGGTTTAAAACAGACACCCCACCCCGGGTGGATAAAAGGTCTCTGGATTATGAGGAAATGCTGGCTCAATCGGGAAATGACGACCAATTCTTTTTTTCTTATTTGACGGAAAAGGGCAGAGGTTTAAATGTCCCGTGTTATCTTACCTATACTAATGAAGAAACCCATCGGATTATCAGAGACAATTTGTATGAATCTTCTTTTTATCGAGGAGACTTAGAAGGAATAGGACCCAGATATTGTCCGGCGATCGAGGACAAAATTTTACGTTTTCCGGATAAAAAACGCCATCAAATGTTTCTTGAACCGGAAGGCTTAGATACTGAGGAAGTTTATGTTCAGGGCATGTCCACAAGTTTACCGGAAAATGTACAATTAGAATTTTTACGTACTATTGCCGGTATGAAGAGAGTAAAGATGATGCGGACAGGCTATTCCATCGAATATAACTATATAAATCCAACGCAATTGCAGGCGAGTTTAGAGACGAAAGCAATTCGGGGTCTTTTTTGTGCCGGACAGATTAACGGGACTTCTGGTTATGAAGAGGCTGCGGCACAAGGTTTAATGGCCGGAATTAATGCAGCCCTAAAATTTCAGCAGAAGGAGCCGCTTATTTTAAAAAGATCTGAGGCGTATATAGGTGTATTAATTGATGACTTGGTGACTAAAGGGACGAATGAGCCTTACCGCATGTTGACTTCACGTGCGGAGTATCGCCTCCTCCTTCGCCATGATAATGCAGATTTAAGATTGACTTCTAAAGGTTGGGAAGTAGGATTGGTGACTCCGGAAAGATATGCTCGCTTTCGGCAGAAAAAAGAACTATTGGAAAACTCTTTAGCTTCTTTACAAAAAACAAGGGTTAGTGCCAGCACAAAAAATGTGTCAGAACTGCTGGCAGCGAAAGAGTCAGCCAATTTACGGCAGAATACCTCCCTTTATGATTTGTTAAAAAGACCGGAAATAAATTATCGTGATCTTGTGCAATATGGCTTAGCAGAAGAATTACCTCAAGAGATCGGTAGAGCCATTGATATACATGTCAAATATGAAGGATATATTAAGCAACAATTGGCGCAGGTAGCCAAATTCAATAAGTTAGAAAGTAAGCTATTACCTCAGGACCTTGATTACATGGAGCTAAAAGGGCTTTCGGTGGAAGCCAGGCAGAAATTAAATAAAATTAAACCTGTCTCCGTTGGTCAAGCTTCCCGTATTTCCGGCGTTTCTCCGGCGGATATTACGGCCTTAATGATTCATTTAGAAAAGATGCGCAGGAGTAAGCCTCAAGTGAAAGCGCCAGAGGATATAGAAAGGGAAAATGGGTATGACGAATAAGGAAGCTTTTCGCAGGGAATATTTACGGGAGTTATTGACACCTTTGGGCATAAAGCTAACGGAGCAACAACTACAGCAGTTTGCTCTATATCAAGAGGAACTTTTAAGCTGGAATGAGAAAATTAACTTGACGGCGCTTACAGAGGATAAAGATATTTTAATTAAGCATTTTTATGACTCTGTTTTAGGATTAAAGGTAGGGAAGTGGACAGGACAAGAGCGAGTTTTGGATTTGGGGACGGGGGCCGGCTTTCCCGGTGTTCCTTTGCAGATTGTCTCCCCCTCCCTCTCTGTTGTGTTAGTAGATTCATTGCAGAAAAGGGTTAAATTTTTACAACATCTCCTTAGTGTCTTGGCTTTAGACGGAACAGAAGCGATTCACGGGCGTGCCGAGGAGTTGGGTCGTGAGCCAAAACTCAGAGATAAATTTGATATTGTAGTTTCCAGAGCAGTAGCGCGTTTAGCGGTACTTACTGAATACTGTTTACCTTTTGTTAAACCGGGAGGCGTTTTTTTGGCTTATAAGGGTCTCGACGGTCAAAAGGAATGTGTGGAAGCGGACTCGGCAATAAAAAAATTGGGTGGTAAATTATTAAAGGTGGAAACTTTTAGTTTGCCTGAAGAGATGGGCACAAGAACCATTATTTCGATTAAAAAGTTGAAGCCTACCCCTGCTGCCTATCCGCGACGCCCAGGCATTCCGGGGAAAAACCCTCTCTAAGAAAACAGTTGCCAATTAGTAATTAAATAATATATGGCATAAATGTAAATTTTTAGCAGGAAATATTCTAGCCAAAGCGAATTGTTTTAAGAAGAAGGAGTGATGAGCATGGCTAGAAATTCCCTGTTAAGAATGTGGGTTCATTTTAATGAAGGAAAGAATGAAGGAAAGACAGAACAAATTAGAGAATTAAGGATTGAGTCCATCAGACCTAATCCCTATCAGCCCAGACAATATTTTGATTCTTTTCAACTGGAAGAATTGGCGCAATCAATTAAAGAGTTTGGGGTAATTCAACCGGTTATTGTGAGGGAAAAAGGAAACTATTATGAACTGATTGCCGGGGAGAGACGAATTAGAGCCTCTCTCAGTCTTGGTAAAAAAACTATACCGGCTATAATTAAAAATCTATCTAATCAGGAAATGGCTGAGATAGCTTTAATTGAGAATTTGCAAAGAGAAGGATTAAATTTTTTGGAAGAGGCCGAAGGTTATCTAAGGCTTATTTCTGAATTTAATCTTACCCAGGAAGAAGTGGCGCGAAGAGTGGGCAAGAGTCAATCTGCTATTGCTAATAAATTGCGGTTACTAAAACTTTCTCCGACTATCAGAGAAAAATTAGACCTGGAGGTAATTACAGAAAGGCATGCTCGTGCCCTATTAAGATTACTCAGTACAGAATTACAAGCATTGGCGTTGGAGGAAATTTATAAAAAGGGACTTAATGTGCGTGAAACTGAAGCTTTCATTGCTGAACAATTGGCTCTACAAGAGAAAGTTCTTAAAAACAATAAAGAGAAACATATCGTTCGCATTTTCACAGACATCCGTTTATATTTAAATACACTTAGGTCTGCTGTTGCTGCAATTAAAGAAGCAGGGCTGAAGGTAAATATGTTGGAAAAGGATCATGATAACCATATCGAAGTTTTGATTAAAATATACAAGCCGCAAAGCGGACGAAAAAGACTCTTTAAATAGAGGAACAGCAAAAAACAGAGCAAGGGTTGATGGGTGGTTTTTTTGCTGAGTATTGACAATAGAATATTTTTGCGTGACAAAGATTGTTTCACATGAAACAATCTTTGCTTTGCTTAATAGTCACAAGAGAATGTTTCACGTGAAACATGCCTTATAAAACAACTATATGTTGTGATGATATGATATGTTGAGAAGATATTTCTCATAAGAGGCAGGAAGAATCCTGCCCGATGTGGAAATTAAAAATGATGGAAGAAAACAAACGGGGTGACTAAATGGGTAAAATTATTACGATTGCTAACCAAAAAGGTGGAGTGGCTAAAACAACTACAGCGATAAATCTTAGTGCCTGTTTAGCTACTTTTGGGCAAAAGGTGCTACTAGTGGATGCAGACCCCCAGGGAAATGCTACGAGTGGTTTGGGCATAACGGAACTAGAGGAAGGGCGTTGCATTTATGACTGCCTGATTAACGACCTTCCTTTGCGTAATGTAATCCAAGCTACGAAAATCGAAACACTGTTTCTTGTTCCGGCCACCATTCAGTTGGCTGGAGCAGAGGTTGAGCTGGTGCCGGCAGTATCTAGGGAATATAAATTAAAAAAGGCGTTGATGTCTATCCAGAATGAATATGACTACATAATTATAGATTGTCCGCCTTCTTTAGGGCTATTGACCTTAAATGCGATGGCTGCTGCGGACGGTCTCTTGATTCCTATCCAATGTGAGTATTATGCCCTTGAGGGGTTAAGTCTTTTAATGAAGACGGTAGAGTTGGTAAAAGGACATTTAAATCCTAAGCTGGAGATTTTTGGGGCAGTTCTAACAATGTTTGATGCACGCACAAATTTATCTATTGAGGTGGTTGACGAGGTAAAGGGGTTTTTTAAAGACAAGGTTTTTACTACCATTATTTCGAGAAATGTAAGATTAAGCGAAGCTCCAAGCTATGGGTTGCCTATTATTTTGTATGATCCAAAGTCTAAAGGGGCTGAGCAATACATGGATTTAGCCAAGGAGGTCTTGGAACGTGAGTAAAACAGGACTAGGCAAAGGTTTGTCTGCTTTAATTCCGACAATAACAGATTTGAAGGAAACAGAGAATTCGATCACGGATATTGAGGTAAGTGCGATTATTCCTAACACTTATCAACCGCGTAGAGTTTTTGATGATGAAAAATTGCATGAACTTGCTGCTTCCATTAAAGAACATGGTGTCGTTCAACCGGTGGTTGTGCGGCAGTTAAATAATGGCAAATATGAACTTGTAGTTGGGGAAAGACGTTGGAGAGCTTGCCGACTTTTACAACTGCAGAAAATTCCGGCAGTTATTAAAGAATATTCTGAAGAGCAGATGATGGAAATTGCCTTGGTGGAAAATATTCAACGTCAGGATTTAAATCCCTTAGAAGAAGCACAGGCTTATCAAAAATTACTGACAGACTTTAATTATACACAGGAACAGGTTGCCCAAAAAGTTTCTAAAAGCAGATCGTTTGTTGCCAATATGGTGAGGTTGTTGAATTTAGCGCAGCCTGTTCTTGAACGTTTGTCTGCCGGTGATTTAACAATCGGACATGCCCGCCCGCTACTGGCCGTAGAAGAGCCGCAAGAGCAAATTAAAGCTGCAGAGGCAATCATCGCTAATAAAATGACGGTTAGAGAGGCAGAAAACTATGTCAAAGCCTTGAATGAAAACAAAGGAAAGAAAAAATCCATCAGTAAAAAGAAAAGCAGGCTTTCGCCTGACCTCATTGATTTGGAAACAAAGCTACGAGAGCGCTGTGGCACTAAAGTGTTGATTAAAGCCAATGGACATAAAGGTAAAATTGAGATAGATTATTATAATAATGATGATTTAAACAGAATTCTTTCTTATTTTTTCAAGGATGAATTATAATTTTGTAAAAAAATAAAGCCTTAAGTCCCTTATTTTATCTAAAATAGTATATTGTTAATATTCTGCCTAAAAATACTAAATTCTCGACAAAAGCCGAGAAATCCTTGTGACACTAAGGAAGAAAGGTCTCGCTGCACGCAGCGAGGCAATTTATTTGTGTGTGCAAGAATTATTGCTATTGAAAACTTTTAGGAAAGTGGTAATATAAATAGGGACCAAAAAAAGCGTATACATGTATAAGCTAATATTTCAGTCTTTTTTTATTTATATAAGACTGTAAAATCATCCTATGTTTACCAAACTCCCGACAATTAAAGAAAAACATGATAACTGTTTGCCTAGGGGAGTTGTGATTAAATTAACTAAATTATGATAATATTTTAGTAAGGAGGTAGAGAGAAAATGGGTTGCCAATGTCAATGCGGTTCTGAAAAGAAAGAAGATAAATTTGCATTCATTGACAGTATCATTGAGCGGTACAAAGAACAAAGGGGTGCCATGATTCCCATATTGCATTCAATTCAACAAAAATTTGGCTATTTGTCTGAAGAGGTTCAGGCTTATGTAGCTGAAAAGATGGGTGTTCCTTTGAGCGAAATTTACGGAATTGTGTCGTTTTATGCTCTGTTTACTACACAACCTCAAGGGAAATATAAAATCAGTGTCTGCATGGGCACAGCTTGTTATGTAAGAGGTGCAGGCATAGTTTTAGACGAATTGGAAAAACAATTAGGGGTCAGGGTAGGAGAAACAACAAAAGACGGGATGTTTACCCTCGAAGCTTGTCGTTGTTTGGGAGCTTGTGGGCTTGCTCCGGTTTTAACGGTTAATGAGCATGTTCATGGAAGATTAACCAAAGACGATGTCACGGATCTGATCAAAAAGTATAGAGACGAACAGTAGGGAGGAGGTTTACAAATGCGTTCCTTAGAAGAATTAAAGGCTTTGAAGGCTAAGGCAGAAAAGGAATTAGCGCTTAGAGAAGACACAAGCAGACCTGTAATTACAGTGCATATGGGCACTTGTGGTATTGCTAATGGGGCAAGAACAGTATTGAACGCCATTTTAAGTGAATTACAGACTCGGAATCTGACAGATGTTCATGTTACTCAAACAGGGTGCCCGGGCATGTGTCATTATGAACCTTTGGTAACGGTTACGGAATCTGGTAAAAATCCGTTTATTTATGGTAAAGTTACCCCTGAAAATGTTAAAAAAATAATTGTGCAACACATTATTAACGGTCAACCAGTAACAGAATGGTTGGTAAATTTGGAGAAATAAAAGCCGGAAAGGCTAGATAGGAGGAGAGTAACATGGAGTTTTATCGTTCTCACGTACTGGTTTGTACCGGTACCGGTTGTACCTCTTCAGACAGCCGGCTTTTGTTAAGTGAATTGACAAAAGAACTTAAAGCTAACGGGCTGGAAAAAGAAATACAGGTTATTGAAACAGGTTGTTTTGGTTTTTGTAACCTTGGTCCGATTATGGTTGTTTATCCTGAAGGGGTTTTCTATTGTCGTGTTAACCAGGAAGATATAAAAGAAGTTGTTCAGGAACATTTTATTAAAGGGCGTCCAGTGGAGCGTTTGCTCTATCGTGAACCTGGTGCAGAAGTGCATACTCAGGAATTTGATGATATTGAATTCTTTAAACATCAAAAGAGGGTTGCTTTAGCCAACTGCGGACTTATTAATCCGGAAAAGATCGAAGAATATATTGCTCGTGATGGTTATTTCGCTTTAGCTAAGGTTCTTCATGAAATGACTCCTCAAGAGGTTATTGATGAAATCAAAAATTCAGGTTTAAGAGGTCGTGGCGGCGGGGGATTCCCTACCGGGTTAAAATGGCAGTTTGCTGCTAACGCTAAAGGCGATCAGAAGTATGTTGTTTGTAATGCTGACGAAGGTGACCCCGGTGCGTTTATGGATAGAAGTATCTTGGAAGGAGACCCTCACGCAGTTTTGGAAGCTATGGCCATTGCCGGCTATGCCATTGGTGCCAACCAAGGCTTCATCTATGTACGTGCCGAATATCCTATTGCTGTAGAGAGATTACAGCTCGCTATTGAACAGGCGCGTAATTTGGGACTATTAGGGAAAGATATTTTTGGTATGGGTTTTGATTTTGATGTGGAAATTAGATTGGGAGCTGGTGCTTTCGTTTGTGGTGAAGAGACCGCACTCTTGACCTCTGTCGAAGGTAAACGTGGTGAGCCCAGACCTAGACCTCCTTTCCCGGCTAATTCCGGTTTGTGGGAAAAGCCAACAATTGTTAATAACGTAGAAACTTTTGCTAACGTTACTCGCATAATTAGATATGGTGCAGATTGGTTTGCTTCTATGGGTACAGAAAAGAGTAAAGGAACAAAAGTCTTTGCTCTGGCCGGAAAAATTGAAAACACCGGGTTAATTGAAGTACCTATGGGGACTACGTTAAGAACCATCATTTATGACATCGGTGGCGGAATTCTTAATGGTAAGAAATTTAAAGCCGCTCAAACCGGTGGACCGTCCGGTGGTTGTATCCCTGCAGAATTAATCGATACACCCATTGATTATGATAACCTTACTGCTGTTGGCGCCATGATGGGTTCAGGTGGACTGATTGTCATGGATGAGGATACTTGTATGGTGGATATCGCTCGTTTCTTCTTAGAGTTCACTCAGGATGAATCCTGCGGTAAATGTCCTCCTTGTCGTATCGGAACAAAACGTATGCTAGAGATTCTAACTAAGATTACCGATGGCAAGGGAACTCCGGAAGATTTAGAAAATCTGGAAACCTTGGCCAAGACTATTAAGAGTGCATCCCTTTGTGCACTTGGACAGACAGCTCCTAACCCTGTCTTGAGTACTTTAAAGTTTTTCCGCAAAGAATATGAAGCTCATATTTTTGACAAGAAATGTCCTGCAGGTGTTTGCAATGCTTTATTATCTTATAAGATTGTTCCGGATAAATGCCGTGGATGTAGCTTGTGTGCTAGAAATTGTCCGGTAAATGCGATCAGTGGTAAAGTAAAAGAACCTTATGTGATTGATGCTGAAAAATGTATCAAATGCGGTGCCTGCATGGATAAATGTAAATTTGGAGCTATCTTGAAAGGATAAGCTCATACCATAATAGGTAAGGAGTGTGACCGTATAATGGAAATGGTAAATATTACGATAGACGGTCAAAGTGTGCAGGTGCCAGAAGGATCGACAGTACTGGAAGCTGCACGTATGGCCGGCATAAAAATTCCGACATTGTGTTATCTAAAGGACATTAATAAAATTGGGGCATGTCGTGTTTGTCTGGTAGAGATAGAAAAAGCTAGAGGGTTACAGGCTTCTTGTGTATATCCGGTAGCTGAAGGAATGGTTGTACGGACAAATACACCGGCGATTAGAGAAGCACGTAAAGCAGTTGTAGAATTAATTCTTTCTAATCATCCTATGGAATGTTTAACCTGTGAAAGAAATACAAATTGTGAACTGCAAGCTCTGGCTAAACAGTTAGGCATTACAGATATTCGTTTTAAAGGTGAAAATACAGAATTCCCGAAGGATACCTCATCTCCCTCTATAGTGAGAAATCCTGACAAATGTATTCTTTGCCGTCGTTGTGTCAGCGTCTGTAATAAGATACAGGGTGTTGGCGTTTTAGGAACAACCGAAAGAGGTTTTGATAGTATTGTTGCACCGCCTTTCCATCATCAATTGAGTGAAGTAGACTGTGTCTATTGTGGACAGTGTATTAATGTTTGTCCTGTAGGTGCTTTAACTGAAAAGGATGATACTCAATTGGTTTGGGATGCTATTAACGATCCTGAAAAAGTAGTGGTTGTGCAGACTGCACCTGCGGTAAGAGCAGCACTTGGTGAAGAATTCGGTTATCCTGTGGGGACTTCTGTTACCGGGAAAATGGTTGCTGCTTTAAAACGATTAGGTTTTGATAAAGTATTTGATACAGATTTCACGGCTGATTTGACCATATTGGAAGAAGGTAATGAACTGCTGGAAAGAATTAAGAATGGTGGTAAGTTGCCGTTGATTACTTCCTGTAGTCCCGGCTGGGTTAAATTCTGTGAGCATAATTATCCGGAGTTCTTAGAAAACCTTTCTACAGCTAAATCGCCTCAGCAAATGTTTGGTGCTCTTGCTAAAACTTATTATGCACAAAAGATTGGCGTAGATCCGGCGAAAATTTTCTCCGTATCAATTATGCCTTGTACAGCTAAAAAGTTTGAGCGTCAACGTCCTGAATTAAGAGATAGTGGTTTTGCTGATGTTGATGCCGTCTTGACCACCAGAGAATTGGCTAAGATGATCAAGACAGCGGGAATGGATTTCCATGCCCTTCCTGACGAACAATTTGATGAACCAATGGGCATTTCTACCGGTGCCGGACTACTGTTTGGTGCAACCGGTGGTGTTATGGAAGCTGCTTTAAGAACCGTATATGAAGTAGTTACCGGTAAGACTTTAAAAGATTTGGACTTTGTTGCGGTTAGAGGCCTTGAAGGGGTTAAAGAAGCTAGTGTTGATTTACCGCCTTTGGGCACAGTAAAAGTAGCTATTGCTCACGGTTTAGCTAATGCCAGAAGGCTCTTAGAAAAGGTAAAAGCCGGTGAAGCTGAATATCATTTTATCGAGATTATGGGTTGCCCCGGTGGTTGTGTTGGCGGTGGCGGACAGCCTATTGTCAGCGGACCGGAGAGAATGGATTTAGCAGAAGATTATCGGGCACTTAGAGCTCAGGCTATTTATCAGGAAGATGCCGGAATGCCGTTGAGAAAATCCCACGAGAATCCTGCTGTTCAAGCGCTGTATGAAGAGTATTTGGTTAAGCCATTAGGAGAAAAATCACATCATCTTCTTCATACCAGCTATACACCAAGAGCTAAATATCAAGTATTGGAACAGAAGAAGTAAAAACAGCCAATCAAACTTGAAAACAGCATAAAAGGCGAGGCCTTGCTATTCTGGCTCTATGTCAAATGTTGGGGTAAGCTCTAAAAAATAAAGAGATTATAGAGCAATTGTGC
>LFSF01000012.1:3461-12918 GCA_001512665.1 Clostridiales bacterium DTU073 | reverse complement strand
TCATTAGGCAATGGTAATGGGAAGAATAATTTATGCTATAATAAAATAATACTAAATTTTTTTTGTGAAAGTATGGACAATTTTTAAGCTGAGGAAGTATGAATATGAGTGAGGATCAATATCTTTTCGGCCCCATACCTTCGAGAAGGTTGGGACTTTCGCTGGGGATAAGCCCTATCCCGAAAAAAACGTGTAATTATTCTTGTGTTTATTGTCAGTTGGGCAGAACAAACAAAATGACTAATGAACGACAGGAGTATGTACCTTTGGAGGAAATTTTGGCAGAGTTTCGTGCTTTTCTGCAAAGAAACCATGACTATGATGTGGTCACAATTGTAGGAGAAGGGGAGCCTACGTTAGCTTTAAAGCTGGGACAGTTAATAACGGCTTTGCAAGAGCTCACAGACAAGCCGATAGCGGTTATTACCAATAGCTCTTTATTAGCGGAGGAGGAAGTAAGGGCTGCTCTAATGTTGGCCGATATAGTTTTACCTTCTTTAGATGCTTATGATGAGGAAAGCTTTCAAAAGGTTAACAGGCCTTATGGTCGCATAAAATTTCAAGAAGTATTTGAAGGTTTGCGGCTTTTTTCTCAGGAGTATCAGGGTCAATTATGGTTAGAGGTGATGCTTGTTAAGGGTTTGAATGATGACCGGCAGGCATTGCTACAATTAAAGGCGTTAATA
Source organism: Clostridiales bacterium DTU073 (assembly GCA_001512665.1). Classification (GTDB taxonomy): domain Bacteria; phylum Bacillota; class Peptococcia; order DRI-13; family DTU073; genus DTU073. Next base: position 12,232 of record LFSF01000012.1, on the reverse strand, counting down.
GATAAGTTAAAATATGATCGCTTGTATGTGAACACCCCTGTGCGTGCACCGGCGGAAAACTGGGTGAGGTCACCTTCTCCGGAGGTTGTGGAAAAGGCGGCGCAACTTTTGGGCGCGATGACCATAGATTCTTTAGCCGAAGGTAGTTTTTATAGTGAAATTGAGGATGACTATGCAGCTGTTTTAAGCATTATTGCTCGGCATCCTATGAATCAGCACGAAATAGAAGGGTTTCTTGCTTCGAGACATTGTGCGGATAAGGAAAGTGTCTGGGTTAAATTAAAGCAGAATAAAGATGTGGAAGTTGTCTCTTATAAAGGATACGATACTTATAGATTAATTTAAGGAGTTTGATAGGAATGAAAAGTTTAGTGAATAGAGTTGCGGCAATTCATGACCTTTCCTGCTTTGGACGCACCTCGTTGGCAGTGGTAATTCCGATTTTATCAACGATGGGCGTACAGGTTTGTTCCTTGCCAACTGCACTTCTTTCTACTCATACCGGTGGTTTTAAAGATTATCATTTTGTTGACTTAACGGAGCATCTTAAAGCGACGATCAAGCACTGGCAGAAGTTGGGGCTGGAGTTTGATTGTTATTACAGCGGTTTTTTGGGTTCACCCCAACAAGTAGACATAATCTCCGAATTTATGGACAGTTATACCGGCGAGAAACCGCTTACGGTGATAGATCCGGTACTGGGTGATGACGGCAAACTTTATAAAACCATGGATGAAAACATGGTTATAAAAATGAGAAAATTTATTAGCAAGGCGAATATAATTACTCCTAATTTTACCGAAGCTGCATATCTATTGAACGAGAAGTTTTCTGCAGATACTTCGGTAAAAAAGATTAAGGAATGGTTGGTACGCTTGTCAGAAATGGGCCCGGAAACGGTGATTATTACCAGTGTTCCGGATTGCAAGGTGGCAAAAAACACCTGTGTGATGGCTTATGATCGTCTTACCGGGCGCTTTTGGAAGGTTAGTTGTGTATATATTCCGGCTTTTTACCCGGGAACAGGGGATACGTTTACCAGTGTAGTAGTGGGCAGTATTTTACAAGGAGATAGTCTGCCGATTGCTATTGATCGGGCTGTTCAGTTTATTACTACAGCCATAAGAGCTAGTTATGGCTACGATTATCCACGTCGAGAAGGAATTTTACTGGAACGGGTGTTGTCTAGTTTGAATATGCCGGTTGTGGCCGGGAGTTATGAGTTGATTGAATAAGAATTAGTAAAAGTTTAGAGTTATGAGGGGGGAGTTTCCGGCTTTGCTCTATACTGCTCACAGTTGCTTTAAGAAAGTGTTAGGGATATTCTTAGCTTTAACCGGTGTTTTTGTGCTTCTTTATCTGTGGTTTACACTTTTCCCCGGTGAGATAAAACCGGAAGCTTATCAATATTTTCGCGGGGAAGAGTTAGAACAGGGGAGAAGCTATCTTTTTGCCTTGCGTCTGGTTTATATTAGTAGTTTTGTCGTGGAGTTAGTGTTTTTGTTATGGTTTCTGGGTAGTGGGAAAGCAGAGGCTTTAGCCGATCGATTCTTTAATTTCACCAGGATGAAGGTTTGGCCAACCCGCTGTTTATTTCTGCTTGTTTTCTGGTTGATAGTACAGTTAATAAAGCTGCCTTTTGCTTTGTTCGCCAATTATTTTTGGCAGCAGCGGTGGGGCTTTTCTACTCAAACATTGCTCTCCTGGTGGCAGGATTATTTTTTAAGCAGTGGGCTTAGCTTAGCTTTAATTTTAGCGGGCGTACTGCTTTTATTTGTTGCAATGGAGCGATGGCCGCGGGGATGGTGGTTTGCCGGAGCTATTTTTAGTGTCTTTTGGCTTTTTTTGCAAGTGTTTTTGTGGCCGATAGTGATTTCTCCTTTGTTTAATCAATTCGCACCGGTTCAGGAGCCGGCAGTGGTAGAGATGGTTGAAGAGTTGTCAGCAAAGGCCGGGTTAGTTGTAGATGAGGTTTTGGTGATGGATGCCAGCAGGCGTACTACGGCTAGTAATGCTTATTTCACGGGCTTAGGCAGTACGAAGAGGATAGTTTTGTATGACAACTTGATAAAAGATTATTCTCCTGCAGAAGTAAAGGCCGTCATTGCCCATGAAATGGCCCATTGGAAGCATGCCCATGTTTTTAAGGGTATGCTCTGGGGTTGTCTCGGTATATTCTTTCTCTGGCCTGCGCTGTATTTATTTCTCAATTGCGCTTTTGGAAAAGGTTTTTCCTTCGGGAAACAAAGGTTTTATCCTCCACATACAGTAGCATTAATAGCCTTGTTTTTATTATTGATAAATTTTCTTATGAGTCCGGTAGAAAATTATTTTTCGCGCCAAATGGAACGTGAGGCTGATCGTACTGCGGTGATGCTGACTGCAGATATCCCTGCAGTCATAAACTTACAGGTAAATTTAGCAACTAAAAATCGGAGTGACGTTTCGCCGCCGCCTTTTCTGGAATGGTTTGCTTACAGCCATCCCTCTACACTAAACAGAATTAAAGCTTTTAAAGGGATGGCAGAGGGAAATATTTGAAATTTGCTCACCCCGGAAAAGCTGGGGAAAATTACTGTTAAAAAAGGGTTTAGTTAAAGCAAGAAAAATGCTATACTATTATAGTGATTTATTTTCTGTTGCTAGTAGCTGTAAACCTTGACAATTAAAAGAGATTCAAGTATTATCATTGAGGAGACCCACACGGAGAGATGACCGAGTTGGTTGAAGGTGCACGCCTGGAAAGCGTGTGTAGGGGAAACTCTACCGAGGGTTCGAATCCCTCTCTCTCCGCCATTATTTTATCTATCATGTATTTTTAGATAGTTTTATAGATTAAAGTAATTTTGACCGTGCTAGACGGGGAGGTAGCGGTGCCTTGTAACTCGCAATCCGCTATAGCGAGGTGGAATTCCTGTACTGAGGATTAGCCTTGTAAGGTCTGGCTCTGGCAAGTGGTGATGAAAATTGGGTCCCGCGCAACGGAAATTTGTGAACCCCGTCAGGACCGGAAGGGAGCAGCGGTAAGCAAAACCTTTCGTGTGCCGTGGGGAAACTTGATTTGAGCAAACTATCAGAGTAACGCTTGGAAGGTTTCATTCGAAGACAGGTGCACGGTCATTAATTTTTATATATAGAAGTAATATTTAAAATGCGACTTGCTTTGCGGGTCGTTTTTTGTGTATCCTTAAGAGGAAGGAGGGGAACAAGTTGACTTATCGAGCTTTATATAGAGAGTGGCGGCCCGGGAATTTTGCTGATTTGGTAGGACAGGAGCATATTAGTAAAATTTTGTGTAATGCTCTAGGCAAGGGGCGCATAGCTCATGCTTATTTGTTTACCGGACCTAGAGGAACGGGGAAAACCAGTACGGCCAAGATTTTGGCGAAAGCAGTCAACTGTTTGCATCCCCAGGGAGTTGAACCTTGTAATGAATGTATTAACTGCGTAGATGTAAATGAAGGTCGCTCGCTAGATGTTTTAGAAATCGATGCTGCTTCAAACCGGGGAATTGAAGAGATCCGAGAGTTAAAAGAAAGATTGAATTTTGTACCTACTCAAGGTAATTATAAGGTTTACATCATAGATGAAGTTCATATGCTGACCACAGAAGCTTTTAATGCCTTGTTAAAAACGTTGGAAGAACCACCTGCACATGTACTTTTTGTGTTGGCCACAACTGAACCGCAAAAAATACCGGCAACGATTCTTTCCCGCTGTCAGAGATTTGATTTTAAAAAGATTACTCCACAGCAGATGCGGGGTAGATTGCAGGAAATTTTAAATGCTTATGGAATTACAGTGGAAGAAGGAGTTCTGGAGCTGATTATTAAAAAAGCAGAAGGTGGCTTGAGAGATGCCATCAGTATTCTTGATCAGTGTATTTCTTTGGGAAATGAGCATCTTACTTTGCAAACGACCTATGAAGTAATGGGTTTAGTGAGAAATGATGTTTTGCTTTCTTTGTTTCAGGCAGTAATGGAAAAAGATGCGGCGAGGATGCTGGACTTAATTAATGATCTTTTGCAACAAGGAATCGAGCCTGGGCAGGTGCTGAGGGATTTACTAGAATACTTACATAACCTGCTGACTTTGCAAATTTGCGGTGTTAACTCAGAGTTGGTTGTTGCGGAAAAGCAGGAAAAAGAGCTGATGTTCAGGCAGGGACAGGAGTTAGGTGTCGCTTGGTTGTCTGAGGCGACAGAGCTTTTAGTAAAAATAGAAAGTGAAAGCCGTTGGCGGAAGAATTTAAGGATTGTCTTGGAAACTACATTACTTAATTTAATTTACCGCAGTGGGTCGGTTTCTTCTCAAGCAGATGACGCACCTGAAGAAAAAATTAGGAGTGTGGCAGTTGGGCAGGGTGCTCAACCACAACAGAAACGAAATCAAGAGCAACAAAAGCAAGAACAGCAACAACAGAGATTACAAGAGCAACAAGAGCAACAACAGCCAGTAATTCAAGAACAACAAAAGCAGTTTGAAAAACAACCGCAAGAAAAGAAAAAACAAGCCCAACAGGAGCTTGCTGCCGAAATTACTTTGGAGCAAGTTAAAGAAAAGTGGCCAGAACTAATGGAGATAATTAATGGGAGAAAGAAAACCTTACATGCGTTTTTGAACGAATGTGTTCCTTATAAAGTAGAGGGGCAGGAATTAGTTCTCCTTTTTAAAAACGGCTATTCTTTTCATAAAGCGGGAGTTGAAAAAACAGAGAATAAAAAACTTGTAGAAATGACTTTGCAAAAGGTTTTGGGGGTTAAGTTAAATATTAGCTGTCTTTTAGACGAGCATGAGGAGGAGCAAGTAGAAGATCCGATTCAAAAAGCACGCTCTATTTTTGGCGATGAGTTAGTATTTATTAAAGACTGAAAAGGTAAATCATTTAATAAAGTTAAATAAAGTTTATAAAGTTAGATAAAGCAATGAGGAGGTTTTTGTGATGGGTTTTGGCGGAGCAAATATGAATAAGATGTTAAAACAAGTGCAAAAAATGCAGGGGGATATGCTTAAATTACAAGAACAGCTTGGCGATATGACTGTTGAAGCCACTGCCGGTGGTGGAGTTGTGAAGATTGTGATGACCGGAAAACAGGAAGTTAAAGAAATCTCTCTGGATCCGGAGATTTTAAATCCGGAAGAAAGTGAGATGGTACAGGATTTATTAGTTGCTGCATTTAATGAGGCATTGCGCAAGTCTCAGGAGCTTGCCTCTTCACAAATGAGTAAAGTTACCGGTGGCCTTAAGATTCCGGGGCTGTTTTAAGGGATAAGCTTAAATGTATCAGTACGCAGAATCATTGACCAGGTTAATTGAACAATTTGCCCATTTACCTGGAATTGGGCCGAAAACAGCACAAAGACTAGCCTTTTTTGTTTTAAACAATATGAATCAGCAGCAGGTGGAAGTTTTTGCCCATGCTTTATTGCAGGTGAAAAAAAGTATTACCACTTGTCCGGTGTGCTGTAATTTAACGGATGTGACTCCTTGTCGTATTTGCCAAGACGAGCAAAGGGAGCGCAAACTAATTTGTGTTGTGGAAGATGCCCAGGATGTTATTGCGATAGAAAAGACAAGGGAATTTAAAGGGCTTTATCATGTTTTACAGGGGAGCATTTCTCCGATGGAGGGGAAAGGGCCTAATGATTTGAAAATAAAAGAGCTTTTGGCACGCATACAGAAGGAGGATATTGACGAGGTTATTTTAGCCACAAATCCCGATGTGGAAGGGGAGACGACGGCTTTATATCTTTCAAAGCTGATTAAACCCTTAGGGGTAAAAGTGACACGTATTGCTCATGGTGTTCCGGTAGGAGGAGATTTGGAGTACGCAGATGTGGCCACCCTAACCAGGGCGATTTCCGGGAGAAGGGAAATCTAGCCAGAACTTCGGTAAATTTTGGATAGACAAGAGAGCAAATGGCTCTCTTGTCTATTTTTGTTGATAAAAGAATATAATCAAGAGTCATAAATCTCTGCTTATTTGGATAAGATATAGCAACAAAGACCATTGTATTCGAATAAGGTGTGAGATTTATGATGGGATTTATAAAAAAAGTATCAGTAAAAATAGCAGCTATAATTAATGTGCTAAAAGTTTTTGGACAGAAATTGTGGGTATATCTCCAGACTTTATTATCAGGAAAGGACTCCAAAAGGAATAATGATTTAAAGGAATGCTCCTTGGTGACTTTGGTGGAAAAAGCAAGGATCGAGTGGGAGCAGTCTAAGGTATTATTTAATGAAGCGAAAGAACCGGATCTAATTGATCATGCTATTTATGCTATGGAGGCTGCCGAGAAAAAATATATGTATTTACTAAAACTAGCACAAGATGAAAAGGTAGTTCATAAAGATTATTATTATTTTTTAAATAATTAATGGCTAAAAATCTTGAATTATTATTAATTATAGGTGGTGGGGGGAAAATGGAAGTAGGGGTAATTTTAGCAACTCTTTTGTTATTAATTTCTTTATATGTAATCATTCGTTTAACGATAGGTCCGTTAAAGGTTATCTCACGATTTTTTGTCCATTGTATGATTGCTTTATTGGTTTTAATAGCCCTTAATTTTGTGGGGTTTTATGTTGGCTTTCATTTGCCTGTAAACCCGGTGAGTGTGATTGGAGTAGGGGTCTTAGGTTTTCCGGGTTTAGTGTTGGTAGCATTTTTAAGTTATTTGTTTATTTAATTTTTATTAATGTGGCAGGGGGACGTTTCACTTGCCACATTCCAACAAGGGAAGGGGACACAGTCCAGAAACAGGGACATTCCGAATATAACGGAATGTCCCTGTTTTGGTTGTTTTGCCCTTAATCAATAAAAAAGTGGCAGAAGAAACGTCCCCCTGCCACTTTTTATTGCCTGTGTCCCTCATTGTTTTAAAATGTGGCAAGTGAAACGTCCCCGTGCCACCTTTGCTGCATTCATAAAAAAGAATTTATTGGGACAGAATAATTATCGCATGTAATTAATACATAGCACTTATTCCGATGACGAGGGGGTGGAAAACAAGGTAGAACAAGGACAGGGACAAAGAGAGCGAATAGTGGAAGCTTATGTGGGCGAATATGCCAGTGGTAAAAGTGAAGTGGCTTTAAATCGTGCCCTTAATTTAGTAAAAAAAGGACACAAACCGGTAACGCTGGTTGATTTTGATTTAGTAGAACCTTTTTATACCTTGCGACCCTTGAAAAGGAGTCTGGAAGAGAAAGGCGTACAGGTTTTAGCTTGGGAAACGGAAAAGACCATGGGGCTAGGTGAAGCCGGGATGGTGTTAAAACCCGAGATAAGGTGGGCTTTGAAACGAGAAGGGGATATTATCATTGATGTGGGATATGGGGTAGCAGGGGCGAGAAAACTTAGACTTTTGGAAGATGCTAGGGAACATCCGGAATTAAGAGTTTTTGTAGTAATTAATATTGCTCGTCCGCTGACTTCAGATGTAAAAGAGATTGTAGATTACATCAAGACTTTGGGGACGGTGCATGGAGTAATTAATAATTCCCATTGGGGAGATGATACAACCATCGAGATTATTCAGGAAGGAGCAAAAGTTGTTACGAAGGCAGCAAATTTGCTGGGGTTACCCGTTATCGCAACAACGGTGGAGCAAAGGTTTTCTCAACAGATAGCTAACTATGATTTGCAGGGCAATCCAGTTGTTTTTTTGGAGCGGCAGATGAATCGTTATTATTGGTAGGAGGTGTACTGATGGCGGAAAAGCCTATTACAGGGGAAAAACGTGTATTTATGACCGGAAATGAGGCGGTGGCTTGGGCGGCTTTGGCTGCAGAGGCAGAGATTATGTATGGCTACCCGATTACGCCGCAGAATGAGATTATGCATTATTGGACCAGGTTAGCTCCTAAATATGGGAGAGGTTTTTTACAAACGGAGGATGAAATTTCCGCCGGTTTTACAACTTGTGGGGGTGTGCTTGCCGGGAAACGGGCTTTTACGGCAACTGCCGGGCCCGGTAATATTTTGATGCAGGAATCAATGAGTATGGCGGAGATGATGAGAATCCCTACTGTTTTAGTTGTTCAGCAGAGGGGCGGGCCTTCTACGGCAACAGTGATTTATTCTCAGCAGGAGACGACTTTGACCTGTTTTGGGGGTAATGGGGAAGGCTTCCGGATAGTTTATTCTACAAGCTCTCATCAGGAATTATTTGATTATACGCTTAAAGCCTTTCATACTGCTTGGAAATATCGCTTCCCGACATTTGTGCTGGGTGACGGTTATCAGGCGAAGATGCGGGAATCCTTGTATATTTATGATCCGGTAGAGAAAGGAGTGCCTTTGGCCGAAGCTACGCCGCTTTTAGGGAAAGAAGGTATGCCCGGCGTAGACCGTGAGCCTACTCATTTAAGGAACACGTATAATACAGAAGAAGAGTTGCTCGAGGTAATTAGCGAGATTGTTAAGGAATATGAACAGATTGCTCTGGAAGTAATTGAATATGAGACAGGTGGAACCGAGGATGCGGAAATTGTAGTAATTGCCCATGGCATTGTTTCTCGGGCGGCAAGTGCGGCAACGAAGGTTCTACGTGATGAAGGTTTGAAAGTTGGTTATTTCCGACCCATAACTTTGCGGCCTTTTCCTGCCAATGAATTGAGAAAGGTGGCTCAGAAAGCAAAGAAACTGGTGGTTGCCGAATCAGCACAGGGGCAGTTACTTAAGCTAGTGCAAGAAGCAATTTATGGAGAAACAGTTCCTTTAGAAACATACTTCAAACCGGGGCAGGGGATCACAGGTGAAGAA
>LFSF01000012.1:0-3420 GCA_001512665.1 Clostridiales bacterium DTU073 | reverse complement strand
TGCAGTAGTTAAACAAGATTATGCAGTAGTTAAATTTGTAGGATTACAGGATTAAAAGGAGGATTGATGATGGCACTAGTTCCTAATATGCCAAAGTGTTGGCGTGTACAGACAAAACCCCATAAATTTTGCCCAGGCTGTGGACATGGTTTAATTTTAAAGGCTTTGGGTGAAGCCATAGATGAATTAGGAATACAGGACAGGGTTATTTTTGGTTGTGATATCGGGTGTTCCCTTTTGGCGTGGGATTTTTTTAATGTGGATATAGTCCAGACTCACCATGGTCGGACAACTCCGGTGATGGTAGGGATAAAAAGAGCACGTCCCGATAGAATCTGTATCGCTTATATGGGGGATGGCGGTGGATATGCTATTGGTTCACAGCACTTGGTAAATGCCGCGACTCGGAATGAAAAGATTACCGTTATTTTGGCGAATAATAGTAATTATGGAATGACTGGTGGGCAGATGGCGCCCACAACCTTGCCGGAAATGAAGACGGAGACTAGTCCTTATGGGCGGGATGTGGAGCAAACAGGTTATCCGACCCAAGGCCCGGAGATGGTTGCGGCTATAACAGGGGAAGGCGGATATGCGGCACGTGGGTCGGTAGCAAATTTACGTCAATTAAAAAATTTTTTAAAGAAGGCATTACAAACCCAGATGGAAGAAAGAGGTTTTTCTTTTGTCGAGTCGCTTTCGGGATGCCCGACTAATTGGAGTACAAATGCGAAAATGACTTGGTCTTTTATTGAAGATAATATGACGAAGTATTTTAAAGTAGGTGAAGTGAAAGTACCGGCCAAGGGAGGTGTATAAAAAGATGGCGGAGACGATAAAAATTGCTTTAGCCGGAGAAGGGGGACAAGGAGTACAGTCGGTAGCAGGAATTTTGGTAGAGGCGGCCAATGACGAAGGCCGGGAAGCTTTGTATATCCCTAATTTCGGCGTAGAACAGCGGGGTGGCGTCTCGGTGGCTTTTTGTCAGATTTCCGATGAAAAAGTAGGGTCCCCTAAATTTCAGTATGCAGATCTGGTTGTTGCTTTATCGGACAGAGCAGTACGTCGCACCAGACAGTATGCTAATAAAAACACTTTGTATATTTATGACAGTTCCATTAAAGGGGTGGAAAATGAACTACCTAAGGATGCAAAAAAAGTTTTAGGAATACCTGCCTTGGAAACAGCAAAAAAGGAGCTTCATCCCAGGGTCTTTAATATTATCATTATGGGAGCGGCCATTGAAGCTACAAAAGTTGTAGGCATGGAACAAGCTAAAAAAGCTGTAGAAAAAAGGCTAGGTTATAAATTTGCGCAAAAGCCGGAGCTGAGAGAGCTAAACTATAAAGCATTGGAAAGAGGAGCGGAATTAGTAAAAAAGTCTTTAGCTTAAGTTTTACCAAGTAGTACAGGGGGAGTGTTTCACCAACATTCGGCGGCATTCCCCTTACCTTTAAAATTTTAGCTTTGCGCTATAGTTCTGTAGGCGAATCTCATTGTAGAAAAAGAGTTGTTATGATAAACTAACATTCAGACAAGCTATGTTTGGCTTTTACTACTTTATGGCGAGAGCCTTTTTGTATTTGGGGATGTGCAGAGGAGAAAGGGGAATAATAATTATGCCGTTATTGGGCGCAGTGGTAAATTGTATAGCAATAGTACTTGGGGCCAGCATCGGTTTACTCTTAAAGCGCGGTTTGCCGGTAAAGATTAGTTCCACAATTATGAGTGGTTTAGGCTTATGTGTTTTATATATAGGGATTAGCGGAGCATTAACCGGAGAGAATGTCTTAATCGCGATCGTTTCCATTGCTTTTGGTGCCTTAATTGGTGAATGGCTTGATCTGGATGAAAAATTTAATCGCTTCGGTCATATGTTTAAGGCGGATTCGTCCACTTTCGCTCAAGGTTTTATCACTGCCAGTTTACTTTTTTGCGTTGGCGCTATGGCGATTGTCGGTTCATTGCAGAGCGGTTTGTCCGCCAATCATGAAACCTTATTTGCTAAGTCCTTGATTGACGGAATTTCGGCTTTGGTGTTGGCATCAAGTTTGGGCGTAGGTGTGATGCTGTCAAGTGTTCTAGTGTTAATATATGAAGGAAGTCTTACACTCTTGGCCAAGGCAATAGAACCATACTTAACGACGTCTATGATTAATGAAATCACTTGTGTGGGTTCTTTATTGATTATTGGGATTGCTTTAAATATGTTAGGTGTTACTAAGCTTAAAATTATGAATTATGTTCCGGGCATATTGATTACTATTTTGTTGTGTTTATTCCTTTAATTCAGTTATTCCTAGGATAAGTTTAGTATTGTTAAACTTGTAATTTACGGAAGAAAAATTTGTCGAAAAAAGAGTTGACACTATTTGAGAAGGTGTGCTAAGATATAAAAGCTGTCGTTGAGACGCACTTAACACGAATCAAGCCATTATTGTCAGGGAAAACTAAAATAATTTAAAATCCAGAAAAACACAGTTGACAGATGGCAAGAAAGTTGTTAAGATAGATAGTGCGCCGTTTGAGCGGCGGAGGTCTTTGAAAACTGAACAGTTGAAAAGCCAAGCGTACAAAAAGCTTGAAAAAGCGGGTCATCGAGAGATGATCGAAGTCAATTGAGATTCAATTGAGTACAGAAGTACAATTAAGTAATTTACGAGCAAATCAAAGCTCTGTAGAATAAATTTTTACGGAGAGTTTGATCCTGGCTCAGGACGAACGCTGGCGGCGTGCTTAACACATGCAAGTCGAACGGTCCGACAGTGAGCTTGGAGATAGTTTACTATTGAAGAGCACATTGAAGGATAGTGGCGGATGGGTGAGTAACACGTGGATAATCTGCCTGTAACACCGGGATAACACTGTGAAAACGGTGCTAATACCGGATACCTTCTCGAAGACACAAGTCCTTGAGAAGAAAGCTCCGGCGGTTACAGATGAGTCCGCGGCTGATTAGCTAGTTGGTGAGGTAACGGCTCACCAAGGCGATGATCAGTAGCCGGTCTGAGAGGATGGGCGGCCACACTGGGACTGAGACACGGCCCAGACTCCTACGGGAGGCAGCAGTGGGGAATTTTCCGCAATGGGCGCAAGCCTGACGGAGCGACGCCGCGTGAGTGAAGAAGGCCTTCGGGTTGTAAAGCTCTGTCCTATGGGAAGAAGGAAGTGACGGTACCATAGGAGGAAGCCACGGCTAACTACGTGCCAGCAGCCGCGGTAATACGTAGGTGGCAAGCGTTGTCCGGAATTACTGGGCGTAAAGGGCACGCAGGCGGTATTTTAAGTCGAATGTGTAAACTACGGGCTTAACCCGTAATTGGATTCGAAACTGGAATACTTGAGGGTAGGAGAGGACAGTGGAATTCCTAGTGTAGCGGTGAAATGCGTAGATATTAGGAGGAACACCAGTGGCGAAGG
>LFSF01000010.1 GCA_001512665.1 Clostridiales bacterium DTU073 | reverse complement strand
TCCCCCACGCGATGACCCGACCATCCGCCTTTAACGCCAGATTATGATCATAACCTGCAGCTATAGCGACAACACCGCTTTGCGCGTCAGCAGGCACATTGCATTGACCTTTGGAGTTATACCCCCAAGCGATGACCCGACCATCCGCCTTTAACGCCAGACTATGCCAATAACCTGTAGCTATAGCGACAACACCGCTTTGAGCTTCAGCAGGCACATCGCATTGACCTTTGTAGTTATCCCCCCAAGCGATGACCCGACCATCCGCTTTTAACGCCAGACTATGCGAACCACCTCCAGCTATAGCGACAACACCGCTTTGAGCTTCAGCAGGCACATCGCATCGACCATTGCCGCTAGCCCCAAAAGCGATGACCCGACCATCCGCCTTTAACGCCAGATTATGATTAGAACCTGCAGCTATAGCGACAACACCGCTTTGCGCGTCAGATGACACATTGCATTGACCAAAGAAGTTATCCCCCCAAGCGATGACCCTACCATCCGCCTTTAACGCCAGATTATGATCAGAACCTGCAGCTATTTTCACACCATACCTTTGTGCATCTGCTACTGTCACTGCCTTAGCTTCCCCTGGGGGAAAAATTAAAGTACCCGAAAAAGCAAAAACAGACAACAAGAACAGCGATACCCACTTTTGTCTTCTTTTTTCTCTCCTACCCATATACCCAGCCCTCCTTTACACTATAAGTAGATGCCAAGCTTTGGTTATATGTATTTATCACCCGAACCATTTCCGTTAAGAATCAATCAGAAATAATACTTGCTTGTTGTTATGAATTTGTTTTTAATTATATTTTATTGAAAATTTACAGGGAAGTCAACATTTTTTGATATTTTTCCCTCTATTATGATTATCTTAAAACTTAACATCAAGTGGTGTTTTAGTCGAAGGTCCCAACTTCCCTTCTCCTACTTTTCGCCCATTAATATAACATTTTACCGTCCCGGTGTCCGGGGTAATACTCCCACCATTAAAAGTAATCATCAGATAGTTCCAGTCGCCTGACGTAATCACGTTCTTATCTGTTTGATAAATATCCCATGCACTATGATTATTAAGCTGACCTGCCCGTAAATGATGCCGCGTAGCTACCTTGACGCGACGATCACTGGTAAGACAGATATATAAATAGACATCACCATTAACATCTCTCTCTGAATAAACATACTGCTCCGCCCCTTGATTACCAGTAGGCTTAACATAAGCAGTAAAACTCCAGGAAGTCAAATTCTGAATACTTGGTGCCACCTGGACATAATCGGTTGAGCCGTTAAATTGCAGGGCTTTGTTAATGATTCCGTCTACCCATTGCACTGCCCCCCAGAGTCTCCCGGTTTTTCCCTAACCACTGGAGTCATTGGCGAGTAATCCTGTGCCTTCATCAAATTTCCATTCGCCAATAGATGTAGCTGCCACAGGATTACTCTCAATAAAAATACTAAACGAAAAAAATACTAAAAAGAGCAAGCCGATACAGCTTAGCTTACTTATTTTCATTTTCAAACCCCCTTTGTTTAAAGTCCGCAATTCAAATATTCGCCTCAACAACAAAAATGCAAAATTTTTCGCGTTTTCCCTCCTCCCTTCCTTCTGTAATTGCAACGGAATAAAGTTTTCTGCCTATATAAGTATTTTCAAATTCCAACATTATATCCTATAATTCAATTATATTAAAAAGATGCTGAAATATCAACCAATTAAAAGAATTACCGTACGAATGAAAGATAAAAATCAGACATTTATTTGTTCTCAACAAAATATATGCTTATGGTATAATAATGAATAGATTATGTTTTAGGGCAAGGAGGGGTAGGAGTGTTACCCAAAAGGAAAAAGGATAAGATTAAAAAGGCAGTAACAATTTTTTTGGCTCTATTGGTCAGTGCCGGTTTATTGCTTTCGACATTTGCCTGGTATTTTTAACCCTATAATTACCAGAAAAAAGCGAATAGAACTCTTGATATAATGGGGATACAGTAGCGAGAGAAAGAGGAGCTGTATCCCATGTTCATACCGGTGGTATCCATAAAATTTAAAATAGTTGTGCTTGTTTTAATACTCGTTTTAATTGTATGTTGGGTGATCCCTAATCGGCTTTTTTCTTGGCGAGAAATTACTTATAAACTCTTTCAACAGGGAGTTCGACTGGTTTTGAACCATCAAACCAGAACTTATACAACTCTAACCAGTTCAAACTTTATTTTGAAATATACTGAGGCTGACGGGAAATTAGCGCCTTTAGTTTTGGCTCTGGC
>LFSF01000052.1 GCA_001512665.1 Clostridiales bacterium DTU073 | reverse complement strand
AACTTTATTTTGAAATATACTGAGGCTGACGGGAAATTAGCGCCTTTAGTTTTGGCTCTGGCTGAAGATTATCTCGTAAAGGTGGAGAAAATCTTAGGCTATGCGCCGGGAGTACAGTCTATACCGCTGGTTTTATATGGCGAGGAAGAAGCGTTAAACAACAGCTTCGGCTGGTCTGCGGATAAAAGTGCTGTAGGTATTTACTGGGCGGGGACAATCCGGCTTGTTTCCCCACGGGTATGGAGCACATACATACCGGATAATCCGTCTGTTTTAGGGGAGGTATTTGCAAAGGAAGGGCCTCTGGCTCACGAATTAACCCATTTCTTTGTTGACGAGGCCACAAGGGGCAATTATCCCCGTTGGTTGACCGAGGGGTTAGCCCAATATGTTGAAGAGAAAATCACAAGGTTTAGATTAAGTTATCCTATTATTACAGATAGAACAGAATGCTATTCCTTTTCCGAATTAGAAAGAGATTTCGACAAGCAGCCTGATCAATTAAAGGCGTATTGGCAGTCTTTTGAGGCTGTACGTATCCTGTTGGAGCAAAACGGCATGGAGTGTTTGATGAACTTGCTGGCAGAGCTGCGGCAGGGGATGAGTTTTAAGCAAGCTTTTAGTAAGGTTTATGAGCAGGATTTTGCAGATTTCGAGCGGAAATTCAGGAGTGATAGCTGGAGGATTTAACAGATGAAATTTTGCACATTGATGAGTGGTAGTTCAGGTAACGCTCTTTATGTAGAAACACCGGAAACTAAGGTATTGATTGATGCTGGAAAGTCGGGTAAGGCTTTAACCCAAGCGTTAGAGGAAGCCTCGGGTAGTTCCCCTCAGGATTTAGATGCACTTTTAATCTCCCATGAGCACCGGGATCATGTTTTAGGAGCAGGTGTTTTGGCGAGACGTTATCATCTGCCTGTGTATGCTACTGAGGGTACTTGGGAAGAGATGAACACTCAGATTGGGAAACTCCAGGAAGAACAACGGCACTACATAAACAAGAATCAGACCTTAGAGTTGGGGGACTTGAAAATCGAAGTTTTCTCTATTTCCCATGATGCTCGAGACCCGATCGGCTTTTTATTATC
>LFSF01000016.1 GCA_001512665.1 Clostridiales bacterium DTU073 | reverse complement strand
CTATTCGTGAAGGCGGACATACAGTTGGTGCCGGTGTTGTTACAGGTGTTATTGAATAGTAATATTTTGATCTTTAATAGTGTTGAAAGATAAGCAGGAATCTTTCCTGCTTATCTTCTTTACTTTAGACTATTTGTTGACAGGGTATAATGATTGTGATAAATTAATAATGTTATTTATGAAATAATATAATGATGATGCAGGGTTTGTCTGGGGAGGTGGCAATAATGCGTAATACCATTACTTTGGCCTGTACCGAATGTAAACAAAGAAATTATACAACTAATAAAAACAAGAAAAACAACCCAGATCGTTTAGAGTTTAAGAAATACTGTAAATTTTGTAAGACTCATACGACTCATAAAGAAACCAAATAAGGGGTTTTGTTTAGTATGTATAGATATGTAAAGGTTAGGATGTGTGATTTATGAGCGTCGCTAAAAGTGAAAAAGTAGGTTTTTTTGGCGGTTTGAAAAGATGGTTCAGATCGGTATGGGGCGAATTGAAAAAGGTACATTGGCCTACCAAAAAGGAAATTGTAGTTTATACTATTGTAGTTATTGTTGCCGTTGTTTTGGTAGGGGCTGGTATTTGGATTGCTGATTTGGGCATTAGTTATCTGATGCAATTTGTTTTACAATAAAATGGGATAAAATTGTAGTTTAGTGGGGGCCTCGTTAGTTATGGAAAAAAACTGGTATGTTATTCACACATATTCGGGTTATGAAAATAAAGTCAAAGCCAACCTGGAAAAAAGGGTAGAGTCGATGAACGTCGGCGATAAAATTTTCCGTATTTTAGTTCCTATGGAAGATATTATGGAGGTAAAAGACGGGAAAAAGAAGATGACGCAAAAAAAGATCTTCCCGGGTTATGTTTTGGTGGAAATGTACTTGACTGATGATTCTTGGTATGTTGTGAGAAACACACCGGGAGTAACCGGTTTTGTAGGTGCCGGTTCTAAACCCATTCCCTTGATAGAGTCCGAGGTTGCGAATATTCTTAAGCACATAGGCTTAGAAGAAGCTAAACCAAAACAAGTATTTAGTGTAGGGGAAGTTATTACGGTTACTACTGGACCGTTTCAAAATTTTACGGGTACTATTGAAGAGGTCTACCCTGATAAAGGCAAATTAAAAGTGCTTGTGGCTATGTTCGGCAGGGAAACACCTGTAGAACTGGATTATAGTCAAGTTCAAAAAATGGATTAGTTATAGCAGTATTTTACCATTGAGTGGGAGGGTGAAAACCCGTTTTTATACCACATTATGCGTTTAAGGAGGTGTATCCTACAATGGCCAAAAAAGTTGTAGGCTTTATTAAGTTACAATGTCAGGCTGGCAAAGCGACTCCTGCACCCCCGGTTGGACCTGCTTTAGGTCAACATGGTGTTAATATTATGCAGTTTTGTAAGGAGTTTAATGAAAAAACGGCTAAACAGGCAGGAATGATAATCCCTGTAGAAATTACTGTTTATGCGGATCGTTCTTTTTCTTTTGTATGTAAAACTCCACCTGCAGCCGTTTTGTTAAAAAAAGCGGCTAATATTGAAAAAGCATCCGGCGAGCCTAACAAAAATAAAGTTGCCAAGGTGCCCCGTTCTAAAGTACGGGAAATTGCGGAAATAAAGATGCCTGATCTTAATGCAGCTTCTATAGAAGCCGCAATGCGCTTGGTTGAGGGAACAGCTCGCAGTATGGGCATTGAAATTATCGAGGGATAATTGGCCCTACGGTGGGAGGAGAAATCCGCCATAACCACAAAGGAGGGAGATTGAATGGCTAAAAAAGGAAAACGGTATGAAGAAGCCGTTAAGAAAATCGATAAAAGCGTGTTATATGAATACCAAGAGGCCTTAAAGTTGGTAAAAGAATTAAGTAAGGCCAAATTTGATGAAACCATTGAGGTTGCTATAAGACTTAATGTTGATCCACGTCATGCTGATCAGCAGGTTCGTGGCGCAGTTGTGCTTCCCCATGGTACCGGTAAAACTCGTTCTGTCCTTGTTTTTGCTAAAGGGGAAAAAGCAAAGGAAGCGGAGGAAGCCGGTGCTGATTTTGTTGGTGATGTTGATTTAGTAGAAAAAATTCAGTCAGGTTGGTTTGGTTTTGATGTAGCTGTGGCTACACCTGATATGATGGGTACAGTCGGTAAATTAGGTAAGCTGTTAGGTCCTAAGGGATTAATGCCGAACCCTAAAGTAGGAACAGTTACTTTCGACGTAGCCAGAGCGATTAAAGAAATTAAGGCCGGTAAGGTAGAATACCGGGTAGAAAAAAATGGTATTATCCATGCACCGATCGGCAAAGCATCTTTCACTCAGGAACAACTGGAAGACAACTTCCGCACTTTGTTGGATGCTGTTATTAAAGCTAAGCCTCCGGGAGCAAAAGGTCAATATATTAAGAGCGTTGCGCTTTCTTCCACAATGGGTCCTGCGGTTAAACTAAATCCGCTTAAATTAATGTAAATAATTAAAACACAAAAATTTTTATTTCCAGAGTTGACTCTGTACTCGTTTTAGGATAAAATGTTATTTGTGTAAATTTAATTAAATAAAATTCTCCGACTGTAGACAGCGGGTGTCCACAAGGACTTAATAGATAGCCTGCCGAGGTTGGTTGGGAACTGTGTTCAGGTCTTAACCTCTGTTTGTCTACAGAGGTTAATTTTATTTAAGTAATTAGTAAAATGATTATTTAGAGAACAAGTTAGAACTGGAAGAAAGGAGGCGTTGATTTTGGGTAGCCTCGAGGTTAAAAAGCAAATTGTCGCAGAAACCAAGGACCGTTTTGAAAATGCTCAATCTGTGGTTATTGTAGATTATCGGGGTTTGAATGTTAGCGAAATCACAGAACTGAGGGCGCAATTGAGAGCGGTCGGCGTGGAAATGAAGGTAGTTAAAAACACTTTAGTAAAACGTGTTGCTGAGGCTCTGGGGATTACTGAACTAAATCAATATTTAGAAGGACCTACCGCAGAAGTTTACAGTATCCAGGATCCGGTTTCCGGGCCCAAAGTTTTAGCGGAATTTGCGAAAACACATAAGAATTTAGAAATAAAGGCCGGTGTTTTAGAAAACAGGGTTATTGATGCTGAGGGTGTAAAAGCTTTAGCCGATTTGCCTTCAAGAGAAGTGCTGCTGGCACAAGTTTTAGCCGGTATGCAAGGACCTCTATCCGGTATGGTCAATGTTTTACAAGGACCTTTGCGCAAATTCGTTTATGCTGTGGAAGCTATTAGAAAAGAGAAAGAACAAGCTTAAAAGGGTATTTGCTTAAAAAAAGAATTTTAAAAAATTATGTTTATGAAAAATTTAAGGAGGTATTTTTACAATGTCTAAAATTAATGAAATCATTGAAGCGGTAAAAGGTTTAACCGTTTTGGAACTTGCTGATTTAGTAAAAGCTTTTGAAGAGGAATTTGGAGTATCTGCCGCAGCTCCTGTAGCTGTAGCTGCAGCTCCTGCAGCCGGTGGTGCTGCTGCTCCCGCTCAGGAAGAAAAAACTGAATTTACAGTTGTTCTTACTGCTGCTGGGGAAAAGAAAATCAATGTAATTAAGGTTGTGCGTGAGATCACAGGCTTAGGCTTAAAAGAAGCTAAAGAGCTTGTTGATGGCGCTCCCAAGCCTGTTAAAGAAAACATTAGTAAAGAAGAAGCTGAAGAAATTAAGACTAAACTCACTGAAGCCGGCGCTAGTGTTGAATTAAAGTAAGTTAACCTTTGAATAGCTTAGGTATGTATAGGCATTGGCTTAGGTAAGGTAAAGGGGCCCAACACATACATGTTGGTAGACCCCTTTATTTTTCCTTATTATTATCAAGTAAAAAGAGCAGATAAGGTTTAGTTAATAAATTATAGATTTTTAAAAATAAGTGATTTATCAAAAACATTCTTGACAGTACTGGAAACTTGTGTTAACATTTATAAATGCGATTAATTGCGATAATAGGGATATTGTCGTTTTTATAAAATAAATGGACGGAGGATTAGGAAGCAAAATAACGGAAACACTAATTAAATGGAGCAAAATAGCAAGGTTTACACCTTGCTATTAGGTATTTTTAGTAAAAACTAGGTTGAGGAGTGAAGGTTTTAATGCGTCAGCCGGTACAGGTGGGAAAAAAGACGAGAGAAAGTTTTGCCCAGATCAAAGAAGTACTAAAGATACCTAATCTCATCGAGATTCAAAAGAATTCTTACGAGTGGTTTTTAAGAGATGGGATTAGGGAAATGTTTAAGGACATTTCTCCCATACAGGATTTCACAGGTAATCTGGTTTTAGAGATTATTGACTACAAACTGGAGGAACCAAAGTATTCTGTAGCAGAATGTCGGGAACGTGATGTAACATACAATGCTCCGATGAGGGTAAAAGCGAGACTGATTAATAAGGAAACTGGTGAAGTTAAAGAGCAGGAAGTTTTTATGGGAGACTTCCCTTTGATGACAGAAAAAGGGACCTTTATTATTAACGGAGCAGAAAGGGTAGTAGTCAGCCAATTAGTAAGGTCTCCCAGTGTGTATTATACAGAAGAAATTGATGCCAGTGGTAAAAAGATTTGTGGCGCCACCATCATTCCCAATCGGGGTGCTTGGTTGGAATTTGAAACTGATGCTAATGAAAATATCTATGTACGTGTGGACAGAACCCGTAAGCTACCGGTAACTGTTTTATTAAGAGCTTTGGGTTATAGTACTAATGGGCGGATTGCCGAACTATTCCAAGATGATGAGCGGATCCGTTTAACTTTGGAACGTGATCATACGGAATCCGAGGATGAGGCTTTAGTAGAGATTTATAAAAGATTACGACCCGGTGAACCGCCTACGGTAGATAGTGCGAGAACACTGCTTTATTCTATGTTTTTTGATCCAAAACGGTATGATTTGGCGCGCGTAGGCCGGTATAAACTAAATAAAAAATTAAAGTTAGATATTAGTCCGGATATCAAGCATTTGACTAAAGAAGATATTGTTGCCACGATAAAACACCTGATCTTATTAATGAAAGGTGAAGGTAAAGCAGATGATATCGATCATTTAGGAAACCGGCGTTTGCGCTCGGTAGGGGAATTACTGCAAAATCAATTCCGGATAGGCTTGTCACGTATGGAGAGGGTTGTTAAAGAAAGAATGACCATCCAGGATGTTGATGTAATTACCCCGCAAATGTTGATTAATATTCGTCCTATTGTTGCAGCAATTAAGGAATTTTTCGGTTCCAGCCAACTTTCACAGTTTATGGACCAAACGAATCCTTTAGCTGAATTAACACATAAGAGAAGATTGAGTGCCTTAGGGCCGGGAGGTCTGTCCAGAGAAAGAGCCGGTTTTGAGGTTCGCGATGTTCACTATTCTCACTATGGTCGGATGTGCCCTATTGAGACTCCTGAAGGACCGAACATTGGTCTAATTGGCTCGCTAAGTTCTTATGCGCGGGTTAATGAATTCGGATTTATTGAGACACCCTACAGAAAAGTAGACAAAGAAACCGGTAAGGTTACTGATGAAATAGTTTACATGTCTGCCGATGAGGAAGATAACTATGTTATCGCCCAGGCTAATGCGCCTTTAGATGATGAGGGCAGATTTATAAATCCCAAGGTTAATGTTCGTTATGCTGATGAAATTTTAGAGGTACCTGTCTCCCAAGTGGATTACATGGACGTTTCACCTAAACAGGTAGTGTCTATTGCCACCGCTTTGATTCCCTTTTTGGAACATGATGATGCTAACCGTGCTTTAATGGGTGCGAACATGCAACGGCAAGCAGTTCCACTTTTAAAAACAGATGCTCCTCTCGTGGGCACGGGGATGGAATATAAAATTGCCAAGGATTCCGGAGTTGTTGTCTCGGCTCTAAATTCCGGAGTTGCGGAGAGGGTTACCGCCAGTGAAATTGTGATCAGAACCGATGAAGGTGAACTTGATCATTATAAATTAGATAAATTTATCCGCTCTAACCAAGGTACCTGTATTAATCAACGTCCGATTATCAGTAAAGGGGAGCGGGTAGAAAAAGGTCAGGTTATTGCTGATGGACCTTCAACTGAACATGGCGAACTTGCTTTAGGACGTAATGTTTTGGTCGCCTTTATGACTTGGGAAGGTTATAACTACGAAGATGCTATTCTGATTAGTAATAAATTAGTAAAAGAGGACTATTTCACCTCTATTCATATTGAAGAATACGAATGTGATGCTCGTGATACAAAGTTAGGTCCGGAGGAAATCACTCGTGATATACCTAATGTAGGCGAGGATGTGTTAAAGGATCTAGATGAACGAGGGATAATTAGAATTGGAGCAGAGGTTCGCCCGGGGGATATTTTAGTAGGTAAAGTTACTCCTAAAGGCGAAACAGAATTAACCGCCGAAGAAAGATTGTTGAGAGCTATTTTCGGAGAAAAAGCTAGAGAAGTAAGGGATACTTCTTTGCGAGTTCCTCATGGTGAAGCGGGGAAAATAGTTGATGTCAAGGTATTTACTAGAGAAAATGGAGATGAATTAGCTCCCGGAGTGAATCAGATCGTTCGTGTATATATTGCCCAGAAAAGAAAAATTTCTGAGGGCGATAAAATGGCCGGACGTCATGGTAATAAAGGGGTTATTTCCCGGATTCTGCCGGAAGAAGACATGCCCTTTTTACCTGATGGCACACCCATAGAAATAGTTTTAAATCCATTAGGGGTACCTTCCCGTATGAATATTGGACAGGTTTTAGAAACACATTTGGGATGGGCCGCCAGGGCTTTAGGCATACATGTGGCTACGCCTGTTTTTGACGGAGCTACTGAAGAAGATATAGTTGAAATTTTGGAAGAAGCCAATCTACCGCGTAACGGTAAAACCATACTTTATGATGGTCGGACCGGAGAACCTTTTGATAGTGAGATTACCGTTGGTTACATGTATATGCTAAAATTAGCTCACTTAGTAGATGATAAAATTCATGCTCGTTCTACAGGACCATACTCCTTGGTAACGCAACAGCCATTGGGCGGTAAAGCTCAGTTCGGCGGTCAGCGTTTTGGAGAAATGGAAGTTTGGGCGTTAGAAGCTTATGGTGCTTCATACACCTTGCAAGAAATATTAACAGTTAAGTCTGATGATATAGTAGGACGTGTGAAGACTTATGAAGCTATCGTTAAGGGTGAAAATGTACCGGAGCCGGGTGTTCCTGAGTCCTTTAAAGTTTTAATCAAAGAACTACAAAGTTTAGCCTTAGATGTTAAGGTGCTTTCCGAAGACGATCAGGAAATAGAGATTCAGGATAGTGAAGATGATATTAGTCAAACGGCTAAAGAATTAGGGCTGGATATTCAAGCCTTCGAAGATCCGTACGTTAAACAAGAAGGACAAGAGGGTCAAGAAGAACAAGAAGATCAGGATGAACAAGAAGAAGATCAGGATGAGTTTACTGAGCAAGAAAACAACGATACATTTGAGGAATTTGATGTTGAAGAACTAGTAGAGTTTGATGATCTTGAAGAACTTGAATAGCAAGATGGCTTTATGGCACAGAAAGAGTTAAACACAGAGAAAAAAGCGACGAGTAAGACGAGTAAATAGTAATCGGTAAATATAACATAGAAGGGAGAGAGTCTCCTGTTGGATGTTAATAATTTTGATCGGATGAGGATTGGTTTAGCTTCCCCCGAGCAGATTCGTGCTTGGTCAAGCGGAGAAGTAAAAAAGCCGGAGACAATCAATTATCGCACTTTAAAACCCGAACGTGAAGGTTTGTTTTGTGAAAAGATTTTTGGTCCTACACGAGATTGGGAATGTCATTGTGGGAAATATAAAAGAGTGAGATATAAAGGTATTGTTTGTGACCGGTGTGGAGTAGAAGTTACTAAATCCAAGGTGCGCCGGGAAAGATTGGGACATATCGAATTGGCTGCGCCGTGTTCTCATATTTGGTATTTTAAGGGAATACCTAGCCGGATGGGCTTAATACTCGATATTTCTCCTCGTTCTTTGGAGAAGGTGCTTTATTTTGTTTCTTATATAGTTACCGATCCTGGGGATACCCCTTTGATGAAAAAACAACTTTTAACTGAAGCTGAATACCGGGAAAACCGGGAAAAGTATAAAAATAGATTCCAAGCCGGGATGGGGGCTGAAGCGATCAAAACTCTTCTCGCTGAAATGGATCTAGAGGAAATGGCTAATGAGTTAAGAGCTGAAGTACGTGAATCTACCGGTCAACGAAGAGTTAGGGCTATTAGAAGATTAGAGGTTATTGAAGCTTTCAAGAATTCCGGAAATCGCCCGGAGTGGATGATTCTTGATGTAATTCCCGTAATTCCACCGGAACTGCGTCCTATGGTGCAGTTGGACGGTGGTAGGTTTGCAACTTCAGATTTGAATGATTTGTATAGAAGAGTAATAAATCGTAATAACCGCTTAAAACGTCTCTTAGATTTAGAAGCACCGGATATTATTGTCCGTAACGAAAAGAGAATGTTACAGGAAGCTGTTGATGCTTTAATTGATAATGGTAGACGTGGTCGTCCTGTAACCGGACCGGGTAATAGACCTTTAAAATCCTTAAGTGATATGCTTAAAGGGAAACAGGGACGTTTCCGTCAAAATTTGTTAGGTAAGCGTGTAGACTATTCAGGACGTTCCGTTATTGTAGTAGGGCCTGAGTTGAAACTGCATCAGTGTGGTTTGCCTAGAGAAATGGCGTTAGAACTTTTCAAACCCTTTGTGATGAAAAAGTTAGTAGAAGGGAATTATGCGCATAATATCAAAAGCGCTAAACGGATGGTTGAAAGAATGCGCGATGAAGTTTGGGATGTTTTAGAGGAAATCATTAAAGAACACCCCGTACTTCTGAACAGAGCACCAACCTTGCACCGTTTGGGGATTCAAGCTTTTGAACCGGTTTTGGTAGAGGGCAGGGCTTTGCAGATTCACCCACTGGTTTGTACAGCGTATAATGCTGACTTTGATGGAGACCAGATGGCTGTTCACGTGCCGCTTTCTGCTGAAGCACAAGCGGAAGCACGTCTCCTAATGCTATCTGTGAATAATATTCTCAATCCTAAGGATGGGAAACCGGTAGTTACACCTACGCAAGATATGGTATTAGGTGTCTATTATTTAACTATGAATAAACCCCTTACTCGGGAGAAAATGAAGATCTTTGCTTCAAGTGAAGAAGCGATCTTTGTTTATGAAGCCGGCGAGGTTACCTTGCATGAGCCTGTTAAACTTAGAGTAAATGGGGAATTGATTGAAACTACAACCGGGAGAATAATCTTTAATCAGGCTATTCCTAAAGAGTTAGGTTTTTATAATGAAGTAGTGGGTAAGAAACAGTTAGGTAAGATTGTTACTAAGTGTTTTTATGAATTAGGTAATGATGTTACCGCCAAAATGCTTGATGAAATCAAAAGACTTGGCTTTAAATACTCCACTAGAGCGGGTATTACCATTGGGATTACTGATATTGTTATTCCGGAACAAAAGAAGGTTATTTTAGCTGATGCAGAAAAAATGGTCGAGACTATTCAAAATCAATATAGGCGTGGTTTGATTACTGAGGAAGAACGTTATCAGTTAGTTATCGGAGTTTGGAACAAGGCCATAGATGATGTAACTAATGCGTTGTTAGAGAGCTTAGATCATTTTAACCCTGTTTATATGATGGCTAATTCCGGTGCTCGTGGTAATATTCAACAGATTCGTCAGTTAGCAGGTATGCGTGGTTTGATGGCCGACCCCTCCGGAAGAACGATAGAGTTGCCGATCAAGTCTAATTTCCGTGATGGTTTGGCAGTTCTTGAATTCTTTATTTCCACACACGGTGCGCGTAAAGGGTTGGCTGATACTGCCTTGAGAACTGCGGACTCCGGTTACTTGACCAGACGACTGGTTGATGTTGCGCAAGATGTTATCGTTCGTGAAGAGGATTGCGGTACCAATGCCGGGATTTATGTTAAAGAAATTAAAGATGGTGCCGAGACTATTGAAACCTTGTTAGAAAGAATTATCGGACGTGTGGCGATGGCGGATGTGGTGCATCCTGAAACGGGAGAAGTGATCGTTCCCGCACAAAAAGAAATTAGTGAAGCGGATGCAGTTAAGATTATTAAAGCCGGAATTAAACAGGTTTATATCCGTTCAGTTTTAACCTGTAAGTCTCGTTATGGCGTATGTTGTAAGTGCTATGGACGCAATTTGGCCACTGGCAGAAGAGTGGAAATCGGTGAGGCCATAGGGACAATTGCGGCTCAGTCCATTGGTGAACCGGGTACACAGTTGACCATGCGGACTTTCCATACAGGTGGTGTTGCCGGTGATGATATTACTCAAGGTTTGCCACGTGTTGAGGAATTGTTTGAAGCACGGAAGCCCAGAGGGCAAGCGACAATTACTGAGGTTGACGGTGAAGTTAAGATCAATGATTTAAAGGGACGCAAAGAGATTGAAATCATTCATTCCGGTGACGAAAAATATATTTATCAGATACCTTTTGGCTCCAGAATCAAGGTTAAAGACGGAGATTTTGTTGAGGCAGGAGATGAATTAACCGAAGGCTCTATTAACCCGCATGAATTACTAAAGATTAAAGGCCTGCGGGGCGTTCAGGATTATTTATTAAGAGAAGTGCAGAGAGTTTATCGTTTACAAGGTGTGGATATTAATGATAAACATATTGAAGTAATCATCAGGCAAATGCTGCGTAAGGTTAAAATTGAGGATCCCGGTGATACTGAACTTCTGCCTGGTGGATTGATTGATGTCTTTGAATTCGAAGAAGAAAATGCCAAAGTTTTTGTTCGTGGGGGAGAGCCTGGTATCGCTAAGCCGAGTTTATTAGGAATTACCAAAGCTTCCTTGGCTACAGATTCCTTCTTATCAGCAGCTTCTTTCCAGGAAACAACACGTGTACTCACTGAGGCAGCGATCAAAGGGAAAATGGATCCGCTTCTCGGCTTGAAAGAAAACGTAATTATTGGTAAGTTGATTCCTGCCGGTACGGGTATGTCCAGGTACCGCAACATTAGCATTGAGGTAAATGAAGAAACAGCACCGATTATGTCGGAAGAATAATTCTTGACAGTGCATAGTTTACAGTGATAAAATACATTAGTGTGCATTATACTTGAAGTTTCTAAGGAGGTAAGTGTTAATGCACAGGCTTAAAGATGCACGCAAAAAGGTCATAGGTTTTAAGCAGTCTTTAAAAATGATAGAAAGAGGGCAGGCCGTTGTTGTTTATCTAGCCAAAGACGTTGAAGACAAAATTCGGCTCCCTCTTCTTGAAATGTCTGCAAGCCAAGGAGTCCCTGTAGTAGAAGTGGAAAGCATGGAGGAATTAGGCAAGGCTTGCAGTATCCAGGTAGGCGCTTCTGCTGCGGCTATCTTGAAAGATTAGATTTCCCAAGTTATTTTTTATAAATTTTCTTTGTTATTGATGACAGCATAGGAAGGAGGTGGGTGATGTGCCAACCATTAACCAACTAGTGAAAAAGGGCAGAAATATGCTGGAAAAGAAATCAACAGCTCCTGCCTTAAAAGAATGCCCTCAAAAAAGAGGTGTTTGTACGAGGGTATATACAACGACACCTAAAAAGCCTAATTCCGCTTTGCGTAAAGTGGCAAGGGTTAGGTTAACCAATCAGTTAGAGGTAACTGCTTATATTCCTGGTATTGGCCACAACCTTCAGGAACACTCAGTAGTATTAGTTCGTGGTGGTAGAGTAAAGGACATACCTGGTGTAAGGTATCATATCGTTAGAGGTGCTTTAGATTCAGCCGGGGTTCAGGAACGTAGTCAAAGTCGTTCTAAATATGGTGCCAAGAGACCTAAAGCAGCTGCTGCTAAAAAGTAGAATTTATCTTATTTCATCATAGAACATCTTAATCAGTTTTATGTGTAAAGGGGGGGGAATGATGTCCAGAAAAGGGAAGACACCTGTCAGAGAAGTTTTATCTGATCCCATCTATAATTCCAGATTGGTAACAAAGATAATTAATAAAATTATGTTAGATGGTAAAAAGGGTATTGCTGAAAAGGCATTTTATAATGCTCTCAAGATAGTTGAAGAAAAAACAAGTAAGGACGGCGCGGAAGTATTAGAGCAAGCTTTGAAAAATATCATGCCTGTATTGGAAGTTAAAGCACGTCGGGTAGGAGGAGCCAACTATCAGGTACCGGTTGAAGTTCGGCCGGATCGCAAAGAAGCTTTAGGAATTAGATGGTTAGTTACTTATGCCCGTAAACGTGGAGAAAAAACTATGGAACAAAAGCTTGCTGGGGAAATAATAGATGCCTACAATAATGTGGGCGGAGCAGTGAAGAAAAGAGAAGATGTGCATAAAATGGCTGAAGCTAATAAGGCTTTTGCTCATTATCGTTGGTAATAATACTTCTCCCCTCGGCAATACGCTGGCCTAATTTGTTTTTATTTTAGGGAAGTGCAGTAAAATTAAAGTGGCCATTCAGTCTAAAGAAGGGGGGTTTTGTTATGGCTAGGCAATTTCCATTAGATAAAATCAGAAATATTGGTATTATGGCCCATATTGATGCCGGAAAAACGACGACAACGGAAAGAATTCTTTTCTATACCGGCCGACTCCATAAAATTGGTGAAGTACATGACGGTGCTGCTACCATGGACTGGATGGTCCAAGAACAGGAAAGAGGGATTACGATTACCTCTGCGGCTACTACATGTAGATGGCAGGATCATCAAATCAATATTATTGACACGCCAGGGCACGTTGATTTTACAGTAGAGGTAGAACGTTCTTTACGCGTGTTAGATGGAGCAGTAGCTGTTTTTTGTTCTGTAGGTGGAGTTGAACCACAGTCCGAAACCGTGTGGCGTCAGGCAGATAAGTATGGTGTGCCTCGGATTGCTTATATAAACAAGATGGATAGAGTAGGCGCTGATTTTTTCAGAGGTATAAAGATGATTGAGGATAGGTTAGGAGCCAATCCTATTCCTATTCAGTTACCGATTGGCGCTGAGGACAACTTCAAGGGAATAATCGACTTGGTTAAAATGAAGGCATATTATTACCTTGATGATTTGGGGACGAAATGTGAGGAAAGAGATATTCCCGAAGATATGTTGGAACTAGCTAAAAAATATCGGGAAAAAATGTTTGAGGCTGTTGCCGAAGCAGATGAAGAACTTCTGGAAAAATATATCGAAGGTCAAGATATCACCGAAGAAGAGATTATTAACGGTATTCGTAAGGCTACATTAAATGTAGATATTACACCTGTTGTTTGTGGGTCATCCTTTAAAAACAAAGGGATCCAGTTTTTGTTGAATGCCGTAATTAACTTTTTACCGTCTCCTTTAGATGTACCTGCAATAAAAGGTGTAAATCCGGAGACAAGTAATGAAGAAGAAAGACATTCGAGTGATGACGAGCCTTTTTCGGCGTTAGCTTTTAAGATTATGACTGACCCATATGTGGGGAAATTAGCCTTTTTCCGTGTATATTCAGGAACATTAAAGTCAGGTTCATATGTTTATAATTCCACATCGGGAAAAAGGGAAAGAGTTGGACGTATCTTACGTATGCATGCTAATCACCGTGAAGAGGTTGAGGAAGTGTATGCAGGAGATATTGCCGCAGCAGTTGGTTTTAAAGAGATTACCACAGGGGACACTCTCTGCGATGAAAACCAACAAATAATCCTTGAATCAATGCAATTCCCGGAACCGGTTATCGATGTAGCGATCGAACCTAAAACCAGAGCAGATCAGGATAAAATGGGGATTGCGCTCTCTTGTTTAGCAGAAGAAGACCCGACTTTCCGGACGCATATGGATCCCGAAACCGGTCAAACAATTATCTCCGGAATGGGAGAACTGCATTTGGAAATCATTGCCGATCGTCTTTTAAGAGAGTTTAAGGTTAATGCAAATGTAGGGAGACCTCAGGTTGCTTATAAAGAAACTATTCGTAATAAGGTTAAGGCCGAAGGCAAATTCGTGAGACAGTCTGGCGGTCGTGGTCAATACGGTCATTGTAAAATTGAACTTGAACCGTTAGAACCGGGTTCCGGATATGAGTTTGTCAACAAAATTGTTGGTGGTGTTATTCCTAAGGAATATATTCCCCATGTTGATGCCGGAATCAGGGAGGCTATGGAAAGTGGACACTTAGCCGGATATCCCATGATTGATATACGTGCAACCTTATATGATGGTTCTTTCCACGAAGTTGACTCTTCGGAAATGGCCTTTAAAATTGCCGGTTCCATGGCCTTGAAAGACGGTGCGGCTAAAGCCGATCCTGTACTTTTAGAACCGGTGATGAAGGTTGAAGTTGTTGTTCCGGAAGAATATATGGGTGATGTTATTGGAGATATTAATGCAAGGCGTGGAAGGATAGAGGGCATGGAAGCCAGAGCTAATTCGCAAGTGATTAGAAGTTATGTTCCTCTTGCGGAAATGTTCGGATATGCTACAGACTTAAGGTCTAAAACCCAGGGGCGTGGAATTTATGTCATGCAGTTTTCTCATTATGAAGAAGCACCTAAAAATATTATGGAGAAAATCGTGGCAAAACGTCAGGGTAAAGAGGCTTAAGTTTAAATATTAATTTATAAGAAAGATTAAAAAAGGAAGGGATTATTAATGGCCAAGGCAAAATTTGAAAGAACAAAAACCCATGTTAATATTGG
>LFSF01000030.1 GCA_001512665.1 Clostridiales bacterium DTU073 | reverse complement strand
GTATATATTACCGTCTTAAACTCTAATAAACATCTAATCTTATAAATATATAAATGAAAAAGAGTATTACAGAATTTATGAGGGGGGTCTTTACTAGTGAAAAACTTAAGATTAATATTACTTACGGCTGTTTTATTGTTAATATTCTCAGTAGGGGCTTTGGCAGTATTGCCTGGTTATGAAGATTACAAGACACAATATAAAATAGCTGATTTTACTCTGGAATTTTTACATTATGATGGTAGAGGAAGTATAGGTACTTTTGATATTTACAACGATCCTGAATTGACAGATGATGAGGTAATTGAAATAACTTTAGAAAGTTGCTGGACTATGAATGAGAAACATATCCGTCGAATAACCCATGTAAATGGCATCCCCATTGAACAAACCAAATGGGCGAAATACGGTGGTATTATTCAACATAAGGGTGGTAATTTTGAGTTTCCAGATGATTCGGTGAAACAAGAGCCTATTGTAGAATCTCAAGAGGTCACAGTTTTTATTAACGGAAAGCAAGTAAACTTCCCCGATCAAAAGCCGATCATTATCCGCGGTCGGACCATGGTACCTTTACGGGTGATTTTTGAACATCAGGATGTACAAGCGGAAGTAAAATGGAACGAGGTAGAAAGAACTGTTACTGCCACAGATAGAACAGGTAAAACCATCGTTTTTCGGATTAATGAA
>LFSF01000015.1:126841-135720 GCA_001512665.1 Clostridiales bacterium DTU073 | reverse complement strand
GTACCGTCATAAGCAAAGACAAAGACGTAGTCCTGGTCTTCCGTGGGACACGGTTTCCAATAAAGTACGTTTGATTTCAACATTGTGGAGAAGGTATGTATCCTATGAGTGTGCCCTGATTCTTTATCAACGGCGATAACTGCTCCTGGGCCGTTAAATGAGGCGCTGTTGTAATGCTGAATGGGTATGTAGATATACTTATTACCTATTGCCGGAGAAAGTAGATTGTAGCTGTTTAAAGGACGGGTAGCATCAAAGTCACCTGTTTTCTCCGGATTTACCCAGATTTTTTGGATTTCTGTTTCACTTTTGTTTTCAAATTTATAAAGACAACCTGTTCTGTCAACAACATAGATGTAGTCACCTTCAGCAGCCGGAGAACCGGGAACCCCTAAATCAACAGGACAGTCTAATGTAGTAAAATTATCTTTATTCATTATATAACGGATTAACCAAGACTCTTTATATTGGGTATTTTCTGTTCCGATAATCATCCCATTATGAATAATAGGCGAACCCGTTACCTCCCCATCCATTTGGGTGCTTTTTATAACTTTACCTCTTACTCCAGTATCATGAATAATAAAAAAACCATTATCAGCATGTTGCTCAGAAAGCCCAGTGCCATCTCCATTAGCTGTACCTATAGCAAGGTAGGTTCTATTATTATGGATATAGACTAAGGGGCTAGCTGTAACGCGATATCTTTTTTTATAGTTATCACTGTTTTCATCTGTTGTTAGGATTAGCTCCCAAATAGGTTTAAAGGTATTAACGTCAATAGCTATTAATTTGTGATCTCTGGTGGCTTGATAGATCCTCGGGCCATGTGTAGTTACAGCATAGGTAGGAGAAGAACCTGAAGGCAGTTCATGGTCGGTAACTTTAATCCGGTCAACAATCATTTTCCCTTCAAGAGATATTTTAACCAGGTCTTTCCCAGTCTGCACATAGATATAGCCATCAGCGACGATGGGCTGACTCATGACCTGCCCACCAAGGTTTACTGACCAGTCTTCCTGAAAAGGAAAGCCCGTTTCAGTAAAGCTATCTTTGATTTGTCTGGTGTTTTGCTCATCCAGGGCAAATTTATATGCAGCGCCAGAAACAGGAACAGTATTGGTGATAAGATAAATTAAAGCCAGTAAAACTACAGAAAGTTTTGAGACTTTCACTAAGCTTTACCTCCCTTTGTGAGGTATTCCTGCCACCGTTCAGGGGAAAGAAGTTTTCTGTCCTTTCCTTTTTTTTCGGTAATTTCTACCTTTCGCTCTTTATCAATCCAGTCAACTTGGAAATCAAGGGATTCCGATAGTGCGCGTAAAGGTAACAAGGTCCTCCCGTTTTCGATTATTGGTGCTACATCTGTATATTTAATTTGCCCCTCTTTTCCTTTCTCTTGTACGCGATAGTTATTTTCATTAATCCGGAATACTATGGTTTTACCTGTTCTATCAGTCGCAGTAACGGTTCTCTCTGCTTCGTTCCATTTAACTTCCGCTTGTACATATTCATGTTCAAAGATCACTCGTAAAGGTACCATAGTGCGACCACGAATAATGATCGGCTTTTGATCTGGAAATATTACTTGTTCTCCATTAATAAAAACTGTAACTTCTTGTGGTTCTACAACTGGTTCTTGCTTTGTCGGATGATCTGGATATTCATAATTACCGCCTACGTGCTGGATAACTCCACCGTATTTCGCCCATTTTGTCTGTTCAATAGGGATTCCGTTTACATGGGTAATCCGGTGAACATAAGTCAGATTTGTTGTTTGATACCCTTTTAATACAAACTCAATTTTTTCCTCATCTGTATAACGGGTATCATTGTAAATAGGGAATGTCCCTGTCCCTTTTCTTCCATCATAGTGTAAAAATTCAAGTGTATAATCAGCTATTTTATAATGCTTTTCTACATCTTCATACCCTGGCAATACTGCAAAAGCCCCTACTGAGAATATTAACAATAATACAAAAGTAAGTAATATTAATCCTAAGTTTTTTCTCACAACAAAACCCCCTAACAATTATTCTCTAATACAACTCTTATTAATTAATATATGTTTATTTGAAACGCTAATATATACGAAATATATAAGTCCGCTACATAAAAGTAGTGATTTCTACTTTTCTTTCTTTATCGATCCAATCAACTTGAAAATCAAGGGATTCAGATAGAGCGCGCAAAGGTAACAAGGTTCTCTCGTTTTCGATTATTGGTGCTACATCTGTATATTTAATTTGCCCTTCTTTTCCTTTCTCTTGTACGCGATAGTTATTTTCATTAATACGAAATACTATGGTTTTACCTGTTCTATCAGTCGCAGTAACTGTTCTTTCTACCTCGTTCCATTTTACTTCCGCTTGTACATCCTGATGTTCAAANNCGTAAAGGTACCATGGTCCGACCGCGGATAATGATCGGCTTTTGATCGGGAAATATTACTTGTTCTCCATTAATAAAAACTGTGACCTCTTGAGGTTCTACAATAGGCTCTTGTTTCACCGAATCATCTGGAAACTCAAAATTACCACCCTTATGTTGAATAATACCACCGTATTTCGCCCATTTGGTTTGTTCTATAGGAATTCCATTTACATGGGTTATTCGTCGAATATGTTTTTGATTTGTTGTCCAACAACCTTTTAACGTTTGTTCAATTACTTCATCATCTGTATAACGAGTACTATTATAAATAGGAAAAGTTCCTGAACCCATCTCACCATAATATTCTAAAAACTCCAGAGTGAAATCAGCTATTTTATAATGCTTTTCTACATCTTCATATCCTGGTACTACCGCAAAGGCCCCTGCTGAAAAAATTAACAATAAGACAACCACTAATGGAACCCCCTCATTAATTTTTAATACTCTTTCTCATTTATATATTCATTAAAGTTTGATATTTATGTACCATAGTTACTTTATTATATCTCCTCATTCATATGAATCTTGTCATAATATGTCGAACATTTAATAAATTTGCACAATTTGGCCGCTTATCTAGCTATTTAAATAACTTACTTTTATACTCCGCAATCTTCTCTACTAAGCCTTTTTTCTCCACATCCTTTAAATCGGGAAGTTTTACCCCTATTTTTTCAATTAGTATATTAATAAAGTCTTGAGTTTCACGGGTTATTTTTCGATAATCTTGAGTATAAACAAAATTCAAAAAATCATTCTCAAAAGTTACCGGAGGATAAAGAAATGGTTCTTCGGCAAGTCCCTTAATTTCCTTATTAATGCTCTTTAGGTTAATCGTACCGATAATCTGAGTCCTGCCTTCATCTTTTTTCCGTTCACTTAAACCATACAAGACACTGGAAGGGAGCATATCCACCGTTATAAATTTCGCATAAGTAACTTCATTTAAAACAACCTGATTGAAATAGTTTCTACCAGAACTAATAAAAATTAGAAAGTGAAAACCTTTTTCAAAAATAATAAACCGTGATAGTTCCATAATAAAAGCAGACCAATGTTCTTCCATCTCTGACTCTGCAGAATTATCCTCTCTCTTACAATCAGGTAAAAAATAGAGACTCGGCGGCAAATACTCCAAATGTTCATAATCGCCAGTATTATAAGGACTATTCAGATATCCGTCCGTATTATTTAGGCATTTTTTAATAAAATCTTTGTTCCCCTGAATATACATGGAGAGGGCATGACTGGTATTAAAATAGGGATGATTAACCGAAAGACAACCAGCCAAACTGGGCACAGGATTGACTGTTTCCACCAAAGCCACCTGAAAGCCATATTCCGCTAGGGTTAGCGCAGTAAGTGTAGCCATACCACAATTAAGTGCCGTATTATTCTCAGACCAAAACGTAAGGATATTAGATTTAATATGATAAGGCTTAAAGATCTTTTCACCCGTTTTGCGCAAGAGAGTGCTATTCTTTATCAAAAAATACTGTAATTCCCGCTCCTTTTCTTCCAAATACTTTTCCACTTCGGTCAATGTCCTGCGGGTCATTATAAATTCTCGAATATCTTCTTCATCAAAGCTATCCAGAAACCAGAAATTGTATAGCTGCATTTTTAATAGATTTACGATTAGTTCTCGTTCAGCAATCTTTTGTTCGGGCAACAATAGGACAATCTGACTCTTACGGCGCTGTTCTTTTATCACCAAAAGCATCCGCAAAAATTCTTTAGTTTTGGCGCTTTTTTGTTTATCCATCGACGAAAAGTAAACCGTACTATTAATTAAAATCAAGTCAGGGGCTTCACCGCCACCTTCTTGAGCCCATTTGCTTGCCGCTTCCAATGTCGTATCAAATCCGGTAATTTGACAGTATTTATTCAAAACCTTCAGTAATTTTTTCTCCTGTTCCTTGAATACGAGATGTGTCCTCAGTAAATCACTCAAACACCCTCACCTCCAGGTTCACTACTTTTCAATTTTTCATAAACCCTAAAAATCTTTTGTGACTATCATCACATTCATTATTTAACGTATCAAAATTATCTCCTCAGCAAATCTTTTCATATGCTTTATACTTTCTTCTTATTAAATTACAAATTTCCTTCGTCATTTTCAGACATTCTTGCTATTATTTACTATTATTTTACCATAATTACCAAAACAGCCCCATCTGTTAACCAATCTTCTTGGCACAAAAAGTTTGCAACGGACACCCCTCACATATGGGCTTCTTCTGGCAGTATTGTTTGGCATGTTCCACAATTAAAGCATGAAACTCATTATAAAGATATAGGTCCTTGGGGACACTCTCCTCAATCTGTAGCCTGATTTGGTCATAGGTTGTAGGCAGTTCATATCCTAATCTAGATAAAATACGCTTGGTATAAGCATCGACAATAAAAAACGGTTTATCCAAGGCATAGGTTAAGATAGAATCGGCCGTTTCCCTGCCCACTCCTTTAACTTCCAATAACTCTTGACGCAAGACTTGTCCCTGCTTTTTACGTACTTTCTCAGGATCATAATCATACTTTTTAAACCAAGCGGTCAAGGCTTTTAAGTAAATCGCCTTTTGATTGTAATATCCGCTTGGTCGAATGATATCTGCCAGCTCCTCCAGGGAAGCCGCTTCTATAAACTGAGGAGATAAGCTCTCGCCAAAATTAGCAATAGCCTTCTCCACATTTGTCCAGGCCGTATTTTGCGTTAAAATTGCCCCGACCATCATTTCAAAAGCTGTCTGAGCCGGCCACCAATTCCTCTTTCCATAAGTCGAAAGCAGTATTTTATATACTTCCAGCAAACCTTTCATTTAACTTACCACCTTTGATTTCCACTATCCTATCTAACTCCCTCCAATAACAATAAGCGCTCCTTCAGTTCCAACCCTCCGGCATAGCCGGTAAGCTTACCATTACTACCGATGACACGATGACAGGGAATAAAAATCGGAAGGGGATTGCACTTACAGGCAAACCCAACAGCGCGAGCCGCCTTCGGTTTCCCCACCTTTTCCGCTATCTCCTTATAGGTAACCGTTACTCCATAAGGTATTTCAGCTAACGCCTGCCATATCTTTTCCCTAAAAGGTGTCCCTTCCAGAGCCAAAGGCAAGGAAAAGGTTTTCAGCTCACCAGCCAAATATCCGGCAAGCTGATTCCCTGCTTCCTTAATTAGGGCTGTCTCCCTAATACTAAAACCCTCAGATATACCTTCTTGATTCTGTTGACCTTCTGTAAAATAGACCCTACAGATCTGCCCATCCTTTTCGGCGATACCTATTCTCCCTATTTCTGTATCATAAAAAAACAATGCCTGCATCTTATCACTCTCCCAAAAGCTTCATAATCCGCTGATTTATTGCGGTAATCCTTGCATTCATCTCTTCTTGAGTTACAAAATCCGTCTGATCAGAAAGATTATATTTCTGTTTTAATTTTAAAATCCGATAAACACTCTCATTTATTCTTTCTTCTGCTATATCCCCGTTTGCTGCGGCTTTTTGCAAAGTCTTAAGCACATTCTCTTCATGGGCATACTCATGACAAACAAGGATAATATCACTACCGGCATTAATAGATTTTACTGCCGCCTCACCTAAATCATAATTATCGGCAATTGCCCCCATGGTCAAATCATCCGTAATCACGACACCATCAAATTGCATTTCCTTTCTTAAAAGAGTAGTGATCACCGCCGGAGATAACGTTGCAGGATTATCAGGATCAATTTGGGGTAAAAGCAAATGAGCAATCATGATTGCATCAACATCATTATTAATAGCTTCCATAAAAGGACGCAATTCAAAATTCTTCAATCGCTCCAAATCATGATTTACTATCGGCAATCCCAGATGTGAATCTACCGAAGTATCGCCATGCCCTGGAAAATGCTTAACCACAGAAATAATGTTTTTAGCCTGCAAGCCCTTCATAGTTTGAATCCCTAATTTACTGACAAGCTCTGCTTCACTCCCAAAAGCCCTATCTCCAATCACAGGGTTTTGAGGATTACTGTTAATATCCAACACCGGTGCAAAATCCATATTAAATCCCAAAAGCTGTAATGCCTCGCCAATTATATTGCCAACTTGAAAAGAAATTGCAGAGTTATTAATTGAACCTATCTTACCACTTACCGGAATTTTCTTAAACCCGTTAGGCAATCTGGAAATACTGCCACCTTCCTCATCAACTGACAAAAATAATGGGATATTATTCACCGTGTTACTTTCTTTCAAAGAATTTAACAAATTCTTTAACTGGTCTACATCCTTGATATTCTTTTTTAATAAAATAAATCCACCTACTTGATAGTTTTCGATCATATATTTTGCATGCTCATCATTTTCGTAACTATCAATACCGACTATCACCATTTGTCCAATTTTTTCATTAAGAGTCATTGCCTCAATCTGCTCTTTAAGGGGGTCTCTTTCCTTTTTCCACGAGTCCTGGTCATTCTGAGTTACAGGTGCTGTTCCCGGTACATTCTCGTTATTATTACTCCAATCTTGTGCAAATACATAGCCTAATGCAAAAGAGAGGATCAGGGTCAAAATAAAAATGACATAAAATTTACGCATAACCCAACTCCCCTTGAAAATTATAGTTAATTATTTAAGCTTTAAGCAGAGCTTTATAGGTGTTAAGTTCCTTGACCACTCTAATAAATTCTTGGTTAAACTGTTCTTTTTCTTCTTCAGCTAAGGGTTCGGCTAATTTCCCACTTAAAAACGCCAATTCTAATTCCAAACGGCGAATATTATTACTGATTTGGGCAAAATCCACTCCCACCTTAGCCTGCAACGATTCCTTCTCTCTCTTTGCTAAATAATATTCATAGTTTCCATCATAACACTTTATCCTCTGGTTTTGCAGTAGAAAAATCCTGTTAGCTAATCTCTGCGTAAAGAACCGGTCGTGAGAAACAAAAAACATACTTCCCCTAAAGTCCTCCAACACCTCTTCAATCTTCTCTCGCGAAATAATATCCAGATAATTTGTGGGCTCGTCTAAAATTAACAAATCCGGGGCGGACAAGATTAATTTAGCAAAAATAACTCTACATTTTTCACCCATACTCAAGTTACCAATCTTTTTGTAAACATCATTTCCTCTGAAGAGTAAACAGGCTAAAAGTAATCTGGCTTCATCTACCCTAACTCCTCCTCTTGTTAAAACTTCATCCAAGATTGTTGTGTCGTTATTTAAGTCACTAAGTTCCTGTGTAAAATAACCAAGCTTCAATGAAGGATTCATGGTTACTGTACCTTGATAATCCTGGTCAAGATTAATAATCATTTTTAGCAAAGTGGTTTTGCCTACACCATTAGCTCCCAGCAGGGCAATCTTATCCCCGCGCTTGATATCTAGAGAGACGTTTTGCAGAATAATTCTGTTCCCAAAGTTCTTGCTTAGATTTTGTACTCGCACTAAAACCGGTGGCAATTTCTTATCTGCAAAACCCTTATTGATAATCTCAAAAGCAGGTGAAACCGCTTTTGGGTGCTTAGCAATCCTGTTGTTTTCCAATCTCTCCAGCTCTCTCTTTTTAGCTTTCATCACACTGCTATGTTTTTTAGCCTTAGCTCGATAAAAATCATGCTGTCCCGCAGACTTGTGTGCACTGGCATACCAATTTTTTCGGTCATTAATCATTCTCTCTAACTCTTGAATTCTCGCCTCTTGTTTTTCGTACTCTTTTTGAAGATTCTTTTCCTCATTCCCCTTTTGCGTTTTATAATCGCTATAATTTCCCGCATATTCCCGAAGTTCTTTAGGCGTTAACTCCCAGATTTTATTAACCACATGATCCAAAAAATAACGGTCATGAGAGATAATTAATATGGTTTTGTCCAAACTGTTTAGATAATCTTCCAGCTGCTGACAACTCTCCATATCCAGATGATTCGTAGGCTCATCTAAAATCAGCAAATCGAAATCACTGACCATAACCTTGCATAACATCAGCTTAGTTTTTTCTCCGCCACTGAGCTTTTCTGCCTGCTGCTCCCATAACTCAGAACCTAAACTTATATTATTTAAGCTTTTTTTAGCTAAAGCAGCAATTTCTTTACTATCTTTAAGCTTAAAATTACTACTGTTAGCAGCAATAGTTTCATATACTAGCTCATATACTGAAGCGCCCTCAACAAATTGCGGATACTGTTCCCCGTAAAAAATCTTTAAGGAGGACGGATAACGAATGCTCCCGGAGTCCCTACTTTCTTTTCCTGCTAACAATTTAACCAGTGTTGTTTTGCCTACTCCGTTTGTACCAATAAGTCCGATTCTATCTCCGGCGTATATTTTACCGTTTATATTTTCAAAAACAGTTTTTCCGGCATAGCTTTTACTTAAATTTTCAAATGATAAACTCATCATACCATCTCCTAGCAAATTCCTTGTTTTGTTAAAATCTAAGAGGTGATAGA
>LFSF01000015.1:81264-126812 GCA_001512665.1 Clostridiales bacterium DTU073 | reverse complement strand
TTCAATTGACAATACAATGTACATAGAGACACATTTGTGTTTTTAACTATCACCTCTTAAATTTGCACACAAATAAAGCTGTACATAATTCTCCTGTACAATAATCAACGTAAACAAATTTAAGAGCACTATATAATTAGTTGTTAGTTAAAAACACTTTCTTCATTAGTCCATACCTCATCATGCGAATATTTCTTAATGCTTTTTTATTTTAACATGATTTTTCAGTACCTTCAAGTATACTCAAGAGGGGAGATTACTTTCCTCAGGTAGTACATATCGATTACGACCTGCCCCAAATCCTGCAATCGTCATGAGCAGACTAAGCACCATTAAGAAAACTAAGGGCAACACCCAAGAATTTGTTAAATCAAACATCCAACCAATGATTAACGGTCCAAGCGCAGCTAGGACATAGCCTATAGATTGGGCCATCCCTGATAACTCCGCAGCTTGCTGAGCATTATTAGTACGTAAAACAAACAATGCATAGGCAAGGCTAATCGTTGCGCCTTGACCTAGACCAAGCAGCAGAATACTTAGTGTAAGTAATATTATATCCTTAAACACAACAAGCCCGCCAAAACCTACCAAGCAAAGTGCCCCAATCACCACAACTAATTTTTGCTGATTGGGATAGCGTTCTGCAAGTAATGGAGCAATAAAAGTCGTAGGAATACCAATAAATTGTAAAAAGAACAGCAACCAACCGGCTAAAGAAATGCTAATTCCATAACTATGCAGGATTTCCGGTAGCCAAGCCACAGAAACATAGAAGATTATGGATTGCAATCCCATAAAAAAGGTAACTTGCCAAGCAAGAGGTGAACGCCAGAGTTTTTGTTGTAAAGATTTATCCTTCTGCTGTTGTATCGGTTTCTTTTGTTGGCGTAATTGAGGTATCCATAACACTACAGCTACTGCTGTTAAAATAGCCCAATATGCCAAGGACCCCTGCCATCCCAAATTTAAACCTTCAGCCAGTGGAATACTTAATCCCGAGGCTAAAGCCGCAAAAATTGCCATAGCAGTAGAATACACACTAGTCATTAAGCCAACCTTACGAGGAAATTTATCCTTAATTAGAGACGGCAATAAAACATTACCAATCGCAATTCCCAATCCTACTAAAACTGTCCCCGCAAATAAAACCGATACTTTATCAATAGAACGAATTAGTATTCCTAATAATAAGAAGAGCAAACCCAAAAATAATGTCCGCTCATTCCCAAATTGATATGAAATACGCGGCACAAAGGGTGAAAAAACCGCAAAAGTAATCAGGGGCAATGTAGTAATTAAGCCGATGACACTGTTAGATAGTTCCATATCTGTACGTATTAAACTAACTAAAGGTCCTACTGCAGTAAGAGCGGGTCTTAAATTAAATGCTATTAAAATAATACCTAGAACGAGTATTAATCTCTTTATGGTAATTTCTCCTTTTTCCAAATTGTTTATATTATACATTCCCTCATGTGAATCTGTCTACAAGTTAACTGTTAAAACTTAGATATGAGAAGTGTGACCTGTAAATAATTTTATGTTATGATGTATGAGTATAGTGTCTTTTACTTTAAAACATAAAGAAAGGAAGTGAAGATTATTTGGATGTACTTACGCAAAAATTTAAAGAAGTGCTATTTGCTGTACTTCCTATTACCATTATCGTCATAATACTAAATTTTACAATTATACCTTTGGAAACCACATTATTAATTAGATTTCTTTTAGGTGCCTTCTTAGTAGTTCTAGGGTTAGCCATCTTTTTATTTGGTGTAGATATAGGAATTACCCCTCTTGGCCATTTGCTGGGGACTTCTCTAACTAAATCAAATAAATTATGGCTTTTAGCTATAGGAGGACTAATGCTTGGTTTTTTTATTTCTATCGCCGAACCCGATATACATATACTAGCCAGTCAAGTAGAATTTGTTACTTCAGGCTTAATCTCCATGTTTGATCTTCTGATCATTGTCTCACTTGGTATTGCCGTAATGCTCACCTTAGGAATGATTAGAATAGTTTATAATATACCCTTATACAAATTCTTAACTATCGTCTATTTTCTCATTTTTATTTTAGCTTTATTTTCTTCATCTGAATTTTTAGCTATATCTTTTGACGCCGCCGGAGCAGTAACCGGTGCCTTAACTGTTCCTTTTATTTTAGCTCTCGCTACCGGGGTTTCAAGCTTAAAAAAAGACAGCGTAGCCTCAGAAGAAGATAGCTTTGGTTTAGTAGTAATTGCCTCTCTTGGGGCGATTATCACTGTTATGCTAGTAAGTATCCTAACTAATACAGATCAAATCACAGGCAGTCTTGACTTTGATTTATTGCAAACTCCCTCCATCTTAGCCCCTTTTATCCAAGAAATTTCTACAGTATCATACCAAGTTTTCTTAGCTCTCTTACCTATATTAATAATCTTTATTGTCTTTCAAAAGATTTCCTTTAAATTACCTAATAAAAACAGACAAAAAATCCTTAAAGGACTTCTCTATACATTCATCGGTTTGGTATTATTTTTAATTGGTGTAAATGCCGGATTTATGGATTTAGGAAGTGCTATCGCCTATAATTTAGCTAATCTAGAGAACAAATTTTATGTAATCTTTGTCGGGTTTATTCTCGGCTTAGTAACCATATTAGCAGAGCCGTCAGTGCATGTTTTAACACATCAAATTGAAGATGTTACCAGTGGATATATTAAAAGAAAATTTGTCTTATCTGCACTTTCCTTGGGAGTAGGTTGTGCCGTTGCCCTCTCTGTCATTAAAATTATTGTTCCCGGTATTCAATTATGGCACTTTCTTTTAGCTGGTTATCTATTTTCAATTATCATGTCCTATATTGTCCCCGAGTTGTTCGTCGGAATTGCCTTTGATTCAGGTACGGTTGCTTCTGGTCCGATGACCGCAACATTTATTCTAGCCTTTGCCCAAGGCACTGCGGCTGCAATCGAAGGAGCGAATATTTTAAGTGATGGCTTTGGCGTTATCGCCATGGTTACCATGACACCTATTATCGCTTTACAAGTCTTGGGGTTAATGTACAAAATAAAATCAAAAAAAGGAGGAGTAACTGCCGATGGAAAAGACTCCTAACAACTATGAATTGGAACTGGTTTGTGTCATAGTTAATTTCGGCATAGGAAGCAAAATACTTAAAACAGCCAAGCAATGTGGAGTTACAGGAGGAACTATTCTTTTAGGAACTGGCACGATCAAAAATCGCCTTTTAGAGTTTTTGGATTTATATGAAGTCAGGAAAGAAATAGTACTAATGATTGCTGAAAAAACCGTAGCAGATAAAGCCCTTGTAGAATTAAACAGGAAATTTAATTTTGATAAACCCAATCATGGCATAGCTTTCAGTATGCCTGTAAAGAATGCTTACGGACTTACTAGTTTTCAAGAGAATCAATTAAAGGAAAGCAGAGGTGTAGAAAACACGATGAATAAATATAATATTATTTTCACCGTTGTCGATAGAGGCAAGGCTGAATCCGTTATAGAAGCCGCAAATGAAGCCGGTTCCAGAGGAGGAACCATCATCAATGCCAGAGGTTCAGGTATCCATGAAACGAGCAAACTTTTTGCTATGGATATTGAGCCCGAAAAAGAAGTTGTTTTAATCATCTCTGAGGAAAATTTAACACAAAAAATCGCGTCTTCTATTCGGGAAAAGATGAAAATAGATGAACCGGGTAATGGAATAATTTTTATACAAGACGTCAATCAAGCCTATGGTTTGTATGTAAACTAAATTGTCGTAAAAATTTTTCAAACACACTTATACTTTTAAAAAAGCGAAAAACCGCTACTCCTCTACATTTATTGTGTAGATTAGTAACGGTTTTCTTTTTTGAGTACCTTTCAAAGTCAAAGCCAATACTATCCCGTTTATTACAGAAACTTCTTCAAACATATCAAATAGTAAAAGAAAACGAAAGTACGTTTATATCTTATTTATAAAACACATACTAAACTATATATCGTATATTTTAACCTCCGGGAGGATTATATGTCGGAAAATGTATTAGAAAGAATGGATGGTCGAGTTAGCTATCATGATTCTGTAGAAGAAATGCTCAAACGTATCAGGGATGATGGTCTTTCCAGCGTCTTTTCCAGATGGTCGCCACAGGAAAAAATCCGCTGTAAATTTTGTCTGGAAGGCGTGAGCTGTTGGTTATGTACCCAAGGACCTTGCCGCATTAACGAAAAAACAGGCGCGGAAAAAGGGGTCTGCGGCATAGACCCGGATGCCATGGCTATGCGCAATATGTTAATCAGAAATATCATGGGAGCAGCTACTTATAGTCATCATGCCTATGAAGCCTTTAGAACCTTAAAGGCTACGGGAGAAGGAAAAACACCTTTTAAAATCACCGATGTAGACAAGCTAAAATATATGTGTGAAAAGGTAGGACTACCAACAAACCAAGATACAAACCAAATGGCCATACAATTAGCGGAGCTTTTGGACAGTGAATTGGAAGTAACTCCGGACCGGGAAAGTATTATGGTCAAGGTCTTTGCCCCCAAAAAACGAATTCCAATTTGGCAAGAACTGAATATTTATCCTTCCGGAGTAAGACATGAAGTGGAAAACTGTATCGCCAGTTGTCTAACCAATGTTGACGGAGATTATGTTTCCTTAGCCAAAAAAGCTCTACGTTTAGGTTTAGCGACTATCTATACCGCGCAAATAGGTCTGGAAATGACCCAGGATATCCTTTTCGGTACCCCCATGCCCCATGAAGTAAATGTAGATCTAGGCATTATGGACCCAGATTATGTTAATATCGCCTTTAATGGTCATCAACCTTGGATTGGCGTAGCGACCTTACAAATAGCCAAAAAACCGGAATATCAGGAAATGGCTAGAAAGGCAGGTGCTAAAGGACTTAGAATCGTTGGCTCCATAGAAACAGGCCAAGAACTCTTACAAAGATTTACTGTAGATGATGTTTTTGTAGGACTTATGGGGAACTGGTTGGCTATCGAACCTTTACTAGCCACTGGCACAGTAGATGCTCTGGTCATGGAAG
Organism: Clostridiales bacterium DTU073; assembly: GCA_001512665.1. Lineage (GTDB taxonomy): Bacteria > Bacillota > Peptococcia > DRI-13 > DTU073 > DTU073. Next base: position 121,756 of record LFSF01000015.1, on the reverse strand, counting down.
AAAACTGTTCGCCCCCGGCTATTGACCAATATGCCGAAAAATATCAAGTTGCCCTTATCAGTGTCAGCACCATCATCGGCGTACCAGGAACAGAACATCAAATGCCCTATTATCCGGCAAAAGCAGAAGAAATGGCGGAAAATGTCATCAAGATAGCTATAGAGAATTTCCCAAAGAGACATGGCAAAATCGAACCACTAGTCCCCCAGAAAACACAAAAAGCCATTGCTGGCTTTTCTACGGAAGCAGTATTAAAAGCAATCGGTAATGACCTCAATACTCTTGTGGACGTAATAGCCAAAGGTCAGATCAAAGGTGTTGTCGCTTTAGTAAACTGCGCTACTTTGAGAAATGGTCCGCATGATTGGAACACCGTAAATGTAACTAAAGAATTAATCAAAAGAGATATCCTGGTAGTCTCCGCAGGCTGTGGGAATCACGGCTTAGAAGTTGCGGGCATGTGTAATCTAGACGCTATAGAACAAGCCGGTCAAGGACTCCAAGGAGTATGCAAGACTTTAGGTATTCCTCCTGTATTAAGTTTTGGCACCTGTACGGATACGGGAAGAATATCCATGCTGGTTACCGCATTGGCTGATCACTTAAATGTGGATATCTCTGATCTCCCCATTGCTGTCACTGCCCCTGAATGGATGGAACAAAAAGCAACTATTGATGGATTATTTGCCGTAGCTTATGGCGCCTACACTCACCTGTCCCCGACGCCCTTTATTACCGGTGCCCCCAAGCTCGTAAAACTTCTGACAGAAGACGTAGAGGGTTTAACCGGGGGAAAAGTTGCTTTAGGGGATGACCCCGTACAAGTTGCTCAAGATATTGAAGCCCATATCTTAAAGAAAAGAGAACAAATGTGACTATCACTATTCACTATCACTATTCATAAAAGAAACTGAGATTTGTACAATTTCAGATTTGCTACCAATTCTAATTGGCGGACCCCATGTACCATAGCCGCAAGTAACAATTAACTGGTAGCTTCCCTTTTTTAAATAACCATAATCATTCTCAAATAACCTGGCGGTAATCAAATTGGCGGGGAAAGCTTGTCCTTTATGGGTATGACCGGATACCTGCAGGTCAATACCTTCATTTTGTGCTTGGGCAAGAGCAACAGGTTGATGATCCATTAAAATGATCGGCAAATTTTTGTCCACACCATTCAGTACTTGAGATAAATCTTTCCTTCCCAAACCGCCACGACCTGCAGCTAAATCTTCTCTGCCCACAACATAGAAGCTATCAGCTACCTTAACATAAGAATCTCGCAAAACATGAAAACCAATTTGTTCAAATGATTCTACTATTACATCCAGACTACCTCCATAATACTCATGATTACCTAGTGATAAAAATACACCATAACGTGCCTTTAATTCTTTAAAAGAATCTAGCATATTTTGTTCAATAAAAACCTGTGTGTCCTCAATAATATCGCCGGGTATCAAAACCAAATCAGGATTTAAGGCATTAATCCTTTCTACCACCTCTTTTAAACGGTCATTATGCACAATGGTATTCAAGTGTAGATCGCTTACCATGACAATGTTTAATTTTTTAAGAGAACCGGCTTCTTTATTAATTGTTATCTCATAAGGTGTAATTTGCACTTGAAGTGCATTCCAGGTTCCATAGAATAACAACCCTGCCACAAAAACCACAGCAAACAGACCGGTATAAGGAATAGAAGTAAAATATGGTAGCTGTATACTCATAAAACGACATATAAGCCGTATTAAATCAAAGATAAGCAAAACCGCAAATAAATAAATAATACTAACCAGCCAATAAAGGCCTACGGTTGTGACTATTTCACCTACAGTATGTGATAGTATACCTCTGCCGACAGTAAAATTTAAGATAAAAAGACAGGAAAAGATAATAAAAACTATTACATAAACTACCGTACTAAAATGCGGGAAGAAATGCTTCAATACTTGCCATAGACGATAGCCTACATAATAAGACATAGGTACATACATGATCATGACAAGTAAAAAGAAAAAGATAAACATAACTCTACCTCTCTTTATTGCTACCTTTAGTTGCTTCTGCAAAAGTTCTCTCTTATCTCTAAATATTCTTCATTTTTTATTTTCTACCTCTAAGACCAACCCAAAATTACACACTTATCCTAAAAAGAAAGAAGGGATAAATAAACTATAACCACTTTTTCCCTGATGTAAGCAAAAGTGAATTGGTAAAACTAACAGTACTCTAAAATAAAAAGAAAGTGGATTGATAAATATGGGTTTATTAGAAAATTGGCTACGCGCTTTTACCAACGAAACCGCAGATAAAACTTTAACCAGAATCATTAAAGACCAATACATCGAAAACATCTTTGAAATGGTTCCTGCTATTAAAAAAGTAGGTCCTATCAACCTCGTAGAACTAGCAATGCGGGCTGTTCATGGCACACCTGTACCCCGGCCTTTAGGCAGCCCCATGCACTTCTCTCCTTGGGAAAAACTTCTTTTCAATCCAGTTCATCTGTTCAGATTTCCAACTCCCGAGAATGAACAAATTCAGAAAGCAGTGACCATTGGCCCAAGGGCGAAGAAACCTCTTACCATCTCTATCCCGATTATGATTGCGGCCATGTCCTTTGGAGGTGCTTTAAGCAAAAATGCCAAAATTGCTCTGGCCAAAGCAGCCTCGATGGCCGGTACTGCCACTAATTCGGGGGAAGCCGGCTTATTAAAAGAAGAAAGGGAAAACGCCCAGCTTTTTATTGGACAATATAACCGCGGTGGCTGGATGAATACTCCCGAAAAATACAAACAGCTCGATGCCATCGAGATTCAATTAGGCCAAGGAGCACAAGGTTCTGCCTCTCAAAAAACAAAAGCTAAAAATATCGGCGAGGATTATCAAGAGGCATATAACCTTCAAGAGGGTGAAAATGCAGTCATTCATTCCAGAATGCCCGGGGTAAATAACAAGGACGATTTTAGCAAATTAGTTCGTCGCTTAAAGGACGAAACAGGCGGAGTCCCAGTCGGGTTAAAGATTGCCGCCACACACCATTTAGAAAAAGAACTACAAATAGCCTTAGAGGCAGAAGTGGATTTTGTAACACTAGATGGGGCTGAAGGCGGGACTCACGGCGGTTCCCCTACCCTCCAAGACGATGTCGGCTTGCCTACATTATTTGCCGTAACTAGAGGTGCAGAATTTCTGGCACAAAAAAACGCCAGTCGCGATGTAAGTTTACTCGCCACCGGTGGTTTAGTTACACCCGGACAAATGCTGAAGGCTATAGCACTTGGTGCAAATGCCGTCTACATCGGAACAGCTGCGATAATGGCTTTGGTCAGCGAGCAAATAGTGGAAGCAACTCCTTTTGAACCTCCAACATCCTTAGTGGTTTATACCGGAAAAATGACTAATTCTTTGGATATCGAAAAAGGAGCTAATAGCCTAAATCAATACTTAACTGCCTGTGTCAAAGAAATGGAACAAGTGATCATGTCCCTAGGTAAAAAATCAGTTAATGAGTTAGATAAAACAGATTTAACCACCTTTGACCCCTTTATAGCCAAGGCAATCGGTGTTGATTTTGGCTATATTTCCCCGGAAAGACAGCAAGAATACTATCAAGATTTGTTTAATCAAATCCCATTAAACGGAGCATCTCTCGCTAACAATCTCTATAACCACCAAAATGAATTTACTCATTAAAAATATACCCATTAGGATATGCAATTAACATTTTGAGGTGAAATAATGGCTGTAGCACATAAATCAGTGATTTCTATGGGTCTTGTGGCAATCCCTATCTCTCTCTATACGGCAACACAAGATAATGACATCCATTTCAACCAACTGCATAAGGAAGACAAACAGCGAATTCGCTATAAAAAAACCTGTGCACACTGTGGTAAGGAAATTAGCAAAGAAGATATTATCAGGGGTTATGAATATGATAAGGATCATTATGTAATTATCACTAATGAGGACCTAGAGAAAATTAAAACGGAAAAGGATAAGTCCATCCAAATTCTACATTTTGCCGAATTAAACGAGATTTCTCCCGTATATTACGAGAAAACTTATCTGGCTATTCCTGAAATCGGCGGGGAAAAGGCTTTTGAGGTATTACGAACTGCTCTAATGTCTGAGCAAAAGATAGCTATCGGTAAATCCGTCATAGGCACAAAAGAAACCTTGCTAGCCATCATCCCCCGTGAAGAGGGTTTGCTTATCTCTACAATGTTTTATGAAGATGAAATAAAAGATTTGCCTAAATCCTATAACAAACCCGTAATATCAGAAGAGGAACTTGCTATGGCCAAGCTGCTAATTAACACCATGGATACCCCCTTTAACCCTGCCGATTATAAAGATGAATATCAGGAAAAACTACGGGAATTAATCGAAGCAAAAATTGCAGGGCAGGAAATTGTTGCCGCCAAACCCGAAGAACCAACTAACATCATCAATCTAATGGATGCTTTAAAAGCCAGTATTGAACAGCAAAAACAAAAGACCCAAAAAACTTCTTCCACAAGCACTACTGCAACTACTACGAAAACTGCTACAGTCACCAAATATAAACGCAAGAAGAAAACTAAAGGTGCTTAAGGAAGAAAAAACAATGGATATATTCAAAAGAAAAAATATAAAACCGATGCTGATTGGCGAAACGAAGGAGGCTTTTGACAGTCCGGATTATATCTATGAATTAAAACTGGACGGGGAGAGATGTATCGCTTATCTGGATGAAGAAGGAACGGAATTGCGTAATAAACGTAATCTGAAGATGCTGCCCAAAGTCCCCGAGCTTGCCGAAATGCACAAGCAGGTAGACTGCCGCTGCATCTTAGATGGTGAGCTGATTATTTTAAAAAATGGTAAACCGGATTTTTTCGAAATACAACGGCGTTCCCTCACCTCCAACTCCTTTAAAATTCAATTGGCTGCAGCAAAACTTCCAGCCACCTTTACCGCTTTTGATCTTCTCTATTATCAAGACCGGACAACGATAGACTTGCCCTTGATGAAACGCAAAGAGTTACTCTCCAAAGCTATAGTAAAAGAAACTGAACGCCTGGCTATTTCTCGCTATATTGAGAAACAAGGCGTTCAGTTTTATCAACTTGCCGCACAAAACGAATTAGAAGGGATTGTGGCCAAGAAAAAGGATAGCAAATACTATTTTGGTAAACGCACCAAAGAGTGGATTAAAATCAAAAATCTCTTTGACGATGATTTTGTCGTCTGTGGCTACATATTTAAAGCTAGAGGCGTGACGAGTATCGTTTTAGGGCAATATTCCGCAACAACGGGAGAATTGCTTTATAAAGGACATGTGACCCTGGGAATATCTTCAAAAGAGTTTCAAATTATAAAAGCTATGCCCCGAAAAAGCAATCCTCCTTTTCAGTCGGTCCCAGTGGGAAACGAGAAAGCGATCTGGATTGAACCCAGACTTGTCTGCACCGTCAAATATATGATGAAAACAGCAACCGGCTACATGCGTCAAGCGGTGTTTAAAGGACTGCGCGACGATAAAAAGCCGAAAGATTGTATTGCAAGATAGCCACTTCCCTCTTATGTCACATCCGGGAGCTCTTTAAAATCCATATAATAAAGCAAAAATTCTTCGCTTTCATGGTTTGTGTTTATTTCCATCTCATCACTATATGATTTCGTTTTTACAATAAGCTTTTCGTCAATACTTAATAACATTTCAATCTTATAATGTGCCACAGCAAGTGGATGTTCTATGACAATTTTTTTTCCGTCAATAATAGTAACAGGCGGGAAAACCTCTTGCTCATTAGAACCATCTTTCTTTTGATAGATATGCTCAATCCGCGCTATCTTTATACTGCTTGGCAGTTCTAACTCTAAGCTTAGTTTATTAATCGGTTTATTGAGGTCAAATTCAATTTTGCTGAGGTGGGTACCATAAGTAATACGAGCTGTCGCTTCGTCATTATATTGATTAGTTATTTTGACTTTTTCAAGAAAACAAATCTTTTGGTAATTCTTCTGTACTTCTGCTGCGGTAAGTGGACAATTATAAAGGGTCACTTCATCAATACTTCCTTTAAAGGGATTGAGTCCCTGACCACTGGCAACTCCCACGTTACCACCTAAAGCTGCTACCTTTGACCCCGAGTTATATTCACTACCTAGATTACCGGATTTTACCAGTTTGCCGTCTACATAGCAATTTATTACTCCACTGTTAGCTGTAGCTGTACCGTCGGATAGAGTAATTACCAAATGGTTCCAGACATTTCTTTTCAGGACGTTAGGTCCGGTGTTGAAATTATTCCAATTACCAGGTCTATTTTGATGCCAAGTACCTATGGTTAAACTATTATCAGCCCCCATCACAATTTGCATGGTGACAGCAGGGTTTCCCTCGGAATAGATACAGCCGGGACCCTCCGGTTTTACCCAAGCTTCAAAGGTCCAGTTGGCGAGATTATTAAAGCTTGCCCGCGGCATATTTACATAATCATCTACACCGTCATATTGTAGAGCATTACTAATGATTCCCGTTGCTAAAGTTGCTCCATTAATCACACCGTTATTACCTTGTCCACTAGAATCTATGGCAATTCTTTCTTTAACTGAATCTAAAGCCCATTGAGCAAGAATGTCAGAGGAATGCACTAAGGATAGTTCTTTTGTACCTTCTTCGCCTAATGGATCTTTGGCTACAACTTTAATTTTAAAATTATTTATATACTGAGGCACATATAAAGCCTTGTTGAAAGATATAGTGTACCCTACATTGTTTTGTGCCAGTAATTTCCCTTCTGTATTCAAAACTTCATTTACTGTAAATTCATCAATCCTTTGATAATACCCGTAAACATCGATATATAGTTCTGTCTCTAAATTGACATTTCCTAAATCTGCCTTTGTTATTTTAAGCCCAAATTCTAAGGTGTTATTAGACTTACGAACTTTCTCACCATTTAGTATGGTTAATCCAGTTGCCGGATTATAAAAATTGATCGTAGAAGGGGCGTTATAATGGGTCAAATTAACTACCCTTTCCCCCTGTAATCCACCGGAATCTATTGTTATTGCTTTTAATTTAAAACTGTTCACGCTGTTGGGGATCAAATTAGTTTTATTTACAATAATGGTGTATTCCGTCCCGCTTGTGGTGGTAAGTTGTCCATTATTAATTGACGTACCGTTTGCCGTAAAACTGTTGATCTTTTTATATCCTGCCCCTATATCTAGATATAACTCTGTAGTTAGGCTTTGGTCTGTGGAATCATTAGCTTTGATGCTGAAATTAAAGGTAGACTCAGCTTTATTTACACGAAAATTAGCCGGTAGGTTTGTGAAGTCTATGGTTGGAGCTTGGTTTATCATTTGTCGAACTGCCCAGGCGGTTCCATATTCATCTACAAAACCACCTAACCAAGCACTACGGTCATTAAGAGAATAAAAATTCATAGTCCCATCAGGTGCTAATACCTGAACACCACATTGTGGCCAAGTATACTGAGGTTGAATATTACAAGAAACCAAACGAAAAGATATTGCCCCAGGAACTTTACATAAAGTTTTCCATCCGCATTCTTGACTAAAAAAATTTCGATAAAGTACTTTTATTGTCCCATCTGCATACATTACGGCACAAGCTAAATCCTGCATTGCTATTGCCACAATATTTTCATTCGGGCTTGGGTTTTGATAATAACCAGCATGTACTACTTGCCTAGGATCATTCTTATGTATTTTTTCTCCATCATATTGAGGATATGGTGCATGTATTATGTTTTCCCCTATATATTTACAACCTGCATCTATACCCCATAATACACATCCCTCCGAAAAATGCCCGCCGCCATCCACGGTACCGTCGGCATACAACACCATAGAGCAAAGCCTGCCACATGAAATATCGAGAGCTTTTTTGGTCGTATCTATATCACATTCACCAAATCCATTTTTCCCAGTTACCTCTAGTGTGCCATCATCATACAATTTGATTGTGTGGTCTAGTCCTTTGACGGTTTTTTTCACTGTTTTAGCCTCTGCTTTTGGCGGTACCAACATACCCACGCACAGGCAGCTAAAAACAAACATCACTATAAATCCCCACCGAAGTAAGCCCCTTCTTTTTACAATTAAATTAGTGGAAAGTGCCCCGTTGCCATTTTCTTGCTATTTCCCCCATTATTTTCCACTATCATGTCATCATCCACTGGTCGCTGTCTCCAAGCCTTTTCACACATCACCAATTCCCCCTTTTTTCGGATATTCCCAATAAAATAATCTTGTTTTTTCTCCCACCTTAAATCGGAGCTTACGACCCCGGATGGATGCTTCACCTGCTTTCTCAGTGAATATTACACTTTTCTAAATTATACCTTATAAACGGATAATTATCAAACTAATCTAAATATTTGTTACAGTATCAAAAAGCATGTTAATTGCATAAAGAGGCACATTTATCAACCATTGCTCTTCTCGGTAATTAGACATAGAAGTACGTACTGCCATCTTAGGCTGATATTTCTGGCAATAGCTTTTGAGACTTTTTGCTTGCAAGTTTTCTGCCGCTTTAACTTCTAAAGGAAACTAAACAAGTTTTCCATTCTTTCATTATTATCAAAATTAATGTATGCATGTTTTTTATAGTTGGTTTTACCGAATTCCTTCATCAACCAAGTCTTACCAACCTGTCTGGCGCCACGAATAATTAGTGGTTTTCTACCCAGGGACGTTTTCCATTTTATTAAATCTTGCATCGCTTTTCTATACATACTAAAGACCCCCCTATACAACTAGTATAACCACATCATGGCACGTCAAAGCACATAAGTCAAACGACTTATGTGCTTTGATTACAGTAATTAATATTTACTTGCAGTTAAGTAACCATTGGTACTCTTTTTCATCAGCGAATTTTCCGGGAGCCCGGTTTTACTACTGGCAGTCCCTGTTGGCACAAGGGACATGCATCTGCTTCATAGGAGACAACTTCCATCGAAAGCAAGCTATAAAGCGGATACCCTAAATCCACCTTTCCTCCGCTCCTATCGACCAAAGAGGCTACCCCTACAACTTCGCCGCCATATTCTTTTACTACTTGAATCGTTTCTTTTACTGAACCTCCGGTGGTAATGACATCCTCGACCACCAAAACCTTGGCTCCTTGAGGAATACTAAAGCCACGCCGTAAGGTCATGACCTTGTCTTCTCTCTCCGCAAAAAGGGCTACCGCTCCTAATTGCCTACCAATTTCATAGGCTAAGGTAATTCCCCCGATTGCCGGACCAATAACAATGTCGATGTCCTGTATCGCTATCTTTATCTTTTTAATTAATTGTCTGCACAACTTTTCCGCCACAGCCGGGTACTGTAAAACAAGGGCACACTGCAGATAACGATTACTATGACGTCCGGATGTTAAGAGAAAATGCCCCTCTTTTAAAGCCTGGTGTTTTTTAAAAAGCTCCAGTATTTCTTCATTGCTTAAATCTACAAGGTTTAATTCTACATTGCTCATTTATCAATTACCCCCTTTTACTTTATTTCCTCCAAGACACGCAGAGCAGCTTGTCTTGGGTCTGCCGCTGCCGTAATGGGGCGGCCAACCACGAGATAATCCGCTCCCAGTCTAATAGCCTCCTGCGGTGTGGTAATCCGTTTTTGGTCATTAGTCGCTGCCCATTCGGGTCTGATCCCCGGACAGATAATCTTGAAATCTGAGCCGCAATACTTTCTAATTAAAGCGACTTCCTGCGGAGAAGCTACCACTCCGTCCATCCCTGTTTCTTCCGCTAACCGGGCAAAATTGATGACGGTCTTCTCCACATCCTTTAACCCTATTTCTTTTAAAGCCTGTTCATCCATACTGGTCAAAACCGTCACGGCAATCACTAAGGGCATCGAAATTCCTAATTCTGCCGCTCGCTCCCGTGCCGACTTAACCCCCTGCAGCATCATTTGCTTCCCGCCGGAGGCATGCAGATTGAAAATCGCCGCTCCTAGTTCTACCGCTTGGCGACAAGCTCTTCCTACCGTATTAGGAATATCGTGGAACTTTAGATCCAGAAAAACCTCTTTCCCCAATTCCTTTAATTTACCCACAGCCTGTCCCCCGCTAGCCAAATACAATTCTAAGCCTACCTTAAAAACCCTTACCTCAGGTAACTGTCGGACAAGTTTTTCGGCTTCCGCCCAAGAAGAATAATCTAATGCTACTATTAGTCTATTATTTGACTCCACGCTTAGCCGCCCCTTTCAAATCGCCGATTCTTTTCACACCCTGCTTTTGGCAAAATTCCTCTAAGCCTTTAACTATATCTACACAACAACGAGGATTAACAAACTGCCCTGTACCTACCGCTACTGCCATAGCTCCGGCCATAATATACTCCAAAGCATCTGCGGCACACGTAATCCCGCCCATCCCAATAATGGGAATTCGTACACGTTCGGCTACCTGCCAAACCATGCGCACTCCTATAGGTTTTACAGCCGGTCCGGATAATCCTCCCATAATATTACCCAAAACCGGTTCTCTTTTATGTATATCTATAGCCATTCCCAACAGTGTATTAATCAATGAAATTGCATCGGCACCGGCATCTTCAACCGCCACCGCCATTTCCTCAATATCGGTAACATTAGGAGAGAGTTTCGCAATCACAGGTAAAGCTGTATTCTCTTTAACCTTTCTGATTACCTGCGCCGCCATCTCGGGATGACTGCCAAAAGCCATACCCCCTTCACGAACATTAGGACAAGAGATATTTACTTCTAATCCTTTTACTACCGGACTGACACTTAGTTTCGCTGCGACTTCTCCATATTCCTCCAAAGTATTACCGGCGATATTGACAATTACTGGAACATCATACTGAGCCAAAGGTGGTAAGTATTGTGCTAAAACTGCATCCACACCCGGATTCTCTAAGCCGATGGAATTCAATAAACCGGCCGGTGTTTCTACTAAACGCGGCGCAAGATTCCCTTCTCGGGGTTCAAGAGTTACACCCTTAACCACCACAGCCCCTAAACTTTCCAGAGGAAAAAAGTCAGTATAAGCTTCGCCAAAGCTAAACGTTCCCGAAGCAGTCATTACCGGATTTTTCATCTTAATACCGGCAATCTCTACGGAAAGGTCAACATTGTTCTTCCCATTGACTCTCTGGTTAATACTATTATTATAACGTTCAGTGAGGTTACTCATCCCAAAGCACCTCCTCTGCCCAAAACACCGGACCATCCTGGCAAACCTTAAACTGTGTTTCTTTACCATGCTTCTTAGCCTTTATCGTACAGCCCAAACAAGCACCTACACCACAAGCCATTACTGACTCTAAAGAAAGCTGTAAAGGAATATTGTATTTTGGGGCTAGTCGAGCTACAGCAGCCAACATTGGCTTAGGCCCACAGGCAAATAAAAAATCAAAGCTTTCTTCAGTATTCTGAGTACCTTGGGTATCTTGAGAAAGCTGTTCCAGGAGAAACTCCGTTACCAGACCTTTTCTGCCACTACTACCATCCTCAGTAGCTATTGCATAAGGGAACTCCACCGCTGTAGCAAAAGTGGGCAATAACTCTTTACTTCTGGCTCCCCAGAAGGCCTGTAGCTGATTTTCCTGTGACAACTCCCGACTTAAAAAGATTAAAGGGGCAATACCCATTCCTCCACCAATCAAACCAATCTTTTTTCCGCTGAAATCTGTTTTAAATCCCTGCCCCAATGGTCCAATCACATCCAGCGTTTCCCCCGCCTTTAACTCACTGAGAAGTTGAGTCCCCTTCCCTACTATTTGATAAGAAAAGGTAACCCAGCCTTTATCCCGCTCGACATCATTAATACTCAAAGGTCGCCGTAAAAGCGGATCAGCAGAATTTCCACAGCGTAAATGAGCGAACTGCCCGGGCTGGGCCTCTCGAGCAATATCCGGACTACTAATTGTGAGAGTGTAAATATTCTCACCTGTTTGCACTTGACTTACAATAGCTGCATTTGGTACATGAAACTTCAAGATTTACGCACACCTCCCCTAACTTTCCTCAACAAATATCACTTACTCTCTTTAAATAAGACTAGGTATTAACCTAGTCTTTTAGAGCAGTAGCATTTTTATAAACAGAATCACCTGAAAAAATAGGGTAATCTGCACCAAATCGTAAAATAGTCTCGGATATTTCATTACAATAACTAATAATACGTTGGATTACATCTATATCACGGTTATTCTGCATATAAAAACACCTCCTCTTCTTGTATTTTTCTTAAAAAATCCTCTTCAAGACTTTCCGTTGTCCGAACATCAACTTACATCTGTAAAGCCTCTTCAATTTCTGTATTAGTATTATATCACAAGCTTTGCAAATAATCCTGCAGTGGCTTAACCGTAAGCTCTCTCTCCTTCGACTGGCGAATTACACTTAAAAGTCCTCCTACTGTATCGAGAGAAGTCAAACAGGGAATATTAAACTCTACTGCGGCACGACGAATCTGGAAACCATCACGCATCGGCTGTTTACCTTTAGTCAAACTATTGATAACAAAGCCCAAACTACCACTCCGAATTAAATCGACCACATGTGGAGAACCTTCGTGTAACTTGCCTACTTTACGCACCGGCACCCCCTTTTGTTCTAAGAAAGCTGCTGTTCCCCCAGTTGCCCAAATTGTAAACCCTAGTTCAGCAAAGGAACGCAATAAAGGCAAAGCTTCCTCCTTGTCTTTATCAGCAATCGTCGCCAAAATTTCTCCCTGCTGAGGAATCTTATACCCGCCAGCTATAAAAGCTTTCGACAATGCCATAGAGAAATCATCAGCTAAACCCAATACTTCACCGGTAGATTTCATTTCCGGTCCTAAAGAAGGCTCTACATTGGTCAATTTATTAAAGGAAAAGACCGGCATTTTAATGGCTGTAAGGTTTTTTGGCGGTAAATACCCACCGGCATAGCCTTGTTCCTCCAAAGATTTACCCAGCATAATCGTTGTTGCCAGTTTTACCATCGGTACCCCCGTTACCTTACTCAAAATAGGTACGGTACGACTCGCTCTCGGATTAACCTCTATCACATATACTTTCTCGCCCTGTAGAACAAACTGAATATTTAAAAGACCCTTAACTTGCAGTTTAAGCGCAATCCTTTCCGTATAATCAAGAACTGTATCAATAGTTTTTTGCTCTAAAGTCTGAGGAGGATAGATAGCAATACTATCTCCCGAATGGACTCCTGCTCTTTCCAAATGCTCCATTATTCCGGGGATTAATACTCTTTCTCCGTCACAAATCGCATCAACTTCAACCTCTTTGCCCAAGACATAACGATCGACTAGAACAGGATGCTCGCGGGATACGCGTACGGCTTCCTCCAAATAATTAGTCAATTCCTCTTCTGAATATACTATCTCCATGGCCCTTCCACCCAAAACATAAGAAGGTCTTACTAAAACAGGGAAACCTAAGGATTGAGCTATTCTCTTAGCTTCATGGTGACTATAGGCCATACTACCCCGAGGTCTGTTAATCTGTAATTCCTCAAGCAAAGCATCAAATTTCTCTCGGTCTTCCGCCCGATCAATATCATCTACCGATGTACCCAAAATAGCTATACCCCGCTCTGCCAGAGGTTTAGCTAAATTAATGGCGGTCTGACCTCCGAACTGCACCACTACCCCCAACGGCTTTTCCGCTTCGATTACATCAAGCACATTTTCTAAAATAAGGGGCTCAAAATATAAACGACTGGAAGTATCCGGATCAGTACTTACTGTTTCCGGATTATTATTAATAACAATTGATTCATAATCATTTTCTTTAATTGCCCAGGAAGAATGCACAGAACAGTAATCAAACTCGATACCCTGACCAATACGGATAGGGCCTGAGCCTAAGACAACCACTCTTGCTTTTGTTGATGGTTGAAATTCGTTTTCTTCTCCATAGCTAGAATAATAATAAGGAGTAGCAGCCTCGAATTCCCCGGCACAAGTGTCTACCATCCGATAAACAGGCAACACTCCTAACCTTTTCCGCTCTTGCCGAATCTCTTCCTCTGTAACACCTTTAAAATGGGCTAACTCAAAATCACTAAACCCGCCCTTTTTAGCCAAAATCCAGTCATCTAGCTCCCACTCTTTTTTCTGCGTTAAATGAAGCCCTAGATTAATAATTTCCGCAATATTATCAAGGAAGAATAAATCTATTCCAGTAATTTGATGTATCTGTTCTATGGAAACTCCCCGCCGGATACATTCAGCTATGGCAAAAATCCGTTCATCATCTGCCGCCTCTAGCTTCTGCCACAGCTCAGACCAACTAAATCTCTCAAACTCCGGAACAATTAAACTAACAAAATTCATTTCCAAGGAATGGATCGCCTTTAGCAGTGCCGAAGAAAAAGTTCTGCCCAAAGCCATGACTTCACCTGTGGCCTTCATTTGAGAACCCAAAGTCCGCCCTGCCGTAGCAAATTTATCAAAAGGCCACCGCGGTACTTTTACCACCACATAATCTAAAGTGGGTTCAAAACAAGCCGAAGTATTCCCAGTCACACTATTGGGAATTTCCGCCAATGTATAACCAAGGGCAATTTTCGTGGTTACCTTGGCTATAGGATAACCTGTAGCCTTGGAGGCCAAAGCACTGGAACGACTTACCCGTGGATTAACCTCAATCACATAATACTGACTACTTTGCGGGTCTAAGGCATATTGAACATTACAACCACCTTCAATCCCTAAAGCTCGAATAATTTTCAAAGCCCCGCTTCGCAACATCTGGTAATCCTGATCAGAAAGGGTCTGCGTCGGTGCCACAACGATACTATCTCCGGTATGAATCCCTACAGGGTCAATATTTTCCATAGAGCAAATAGTAATACAATTATCCTGTCCATCCCGCATGACTTCAAACTCGATTTCCTTCCAACCGGCTACGCTTCTCTCAATCAAAAGCTGCTTATTCATACTATATTTCAAACCCTTGGAGGCAATCTCTTCCAACTCCGCTTGATTAGTGGCCACACCGCCACCAGTACCACCTAAGGTATAACCGGGACGCACAATCACAGGATAAGCTATTTCTTCCGCAAAGTGCAATGCTTCCTCAACACTGCTCACAATGGCACTTTCCGGAACCGGCTCCCCAATTTCGTTCATGGTCTCTTTAAATCTCTCCCGATCTTCGGCCTTTTCGATAGCCTCCAAAGATGTCCCCAACAATTTGACACCTTCTTGCTCCAAGATACCTTCGCGGGCTAAGACCATAGCCAAATTAAGACCTACCTGCCCACCTAAAGTCGCCAACAATCCCTGCGGTTTCTCCTTCTTAATAATCTCCGCCACAACCTCCGGAGTTAAAGGTTCTAAGTAAACACGTGACGCCATATGGGTATCTGTCATAATCGTAGCTGGGTTAGAATTTAATAAAACGACCTCAACGCCTTCCTCTTTTAAAGCTTGACAGGCTTGTGTTCCTGCATAATCAAACTCTGCCGCCTGGCCGATCACAATCGGGCCCGACCCAATTACCAGTACTTTTTTTAATCCTGATATTTTAGGCATCCTTTTCCCCCCCCTAGCTGATTCCCTTTCACCATCTCCACAAATTCATCCAAAAAAACTTCGGCCTCCCGAGGACCCGGACAACCCTCTGGATTAAACTGAACGGAATATGAACCTGTCATCTTATGCCTTATTCCTTCCACTGATTGATCATGGAGATTGCGCAAAGTAATCTCTACCTCATCAGCGAAAAAACTATCGTCACGCAAAACATAATCGTGATTCTGGGAGGTTTGGTAAACCCGACCGGTTTTAATCTCCTTTACAGGATAATTACCCCGATGTCCTGATTGCAAACGATAAACAGTCCCCCCTAAAGCTTTACCTAAAAGCAAATGCCCTAACCCGATCCCTAATACCGGAATATTCAGCTGCAATATTTTTTTGATTACGGGCAAGACATCTTCCACATCCTCCGGATTTCCCGGGCCATTAGAAAGAACCACTCCTTGAGGCTGATAATTTAAAATTTCCTCTGCTCCTGTTGCCGCTCCGACTAAAGTTACCCGACAATCTCTCGCTCTCAAGGCCCTCAGTAAGCTTTTTTTCGTTCCTAAATCAATAACTACAACAGGGTATTGCCCTTCCGGAAAAGTCACTGTCTCTTTGGTCGTCACCTTTTTCACAAGCTGCTGTTCTCCATTGTTTACAGACAGTTCTTTAGCCTTCTTTACTAATTCCGTAAGGTTATCCTCCATACTGATTAAACCCATCATTGTACCATGACGTCGCAAATGCTTAGTTAATGCTCTTGTATCTATATCTGTAATCCCGACTAACCCTTGACTAACCAAATATTTATGCAGATTTTCTTTAGCTCGATAATTACTGGGATTAGAAGATAATTCCTTAATCACGATCCCTTTCGCCCTTGCCCCAGACGATTCCTCATCTACAGAATTAACTCCGCAATTGCCGATTAACGGATAGGTGAAGACAATAATTTGCCCTTCAGAACAAGGATCGGTAATAATCTCCTGATAACCTGTCATGCCGGTATAATAAACCACTTCACCCACTGCCTCACCAACAATTCCTATCGCTTTTCCTGCAAAAATTTTCCCATCCTGCAAACATAAATAGGCCTTCAATTTTTGTCCCCCTTCACGATCCCATCTCGCATTACGATTTTGCCCCCCACTATTGTCATGACCGGCCAACCCTGAAACGCACGGCCATCTACAGGGGTATTTTTCCCTTTGGAATAAAATACATTGGCATTTACAGCCTTTTTCATTTGCGGATCAATAACGGTGATATCTGCAGTTCTTCCAACGGCAAAAAAACCCTTCTCCTTCTCTATCCCCAATACTTCAGCGGGTCCGGTCGTAAACCTGGCTATTAACTCTAGTGGATTCATTTTACCTTTCACTACTAAGGTATCCCAGACAATGGGGATTGCCGTTTCCAAGCTGGCTATCCCAAAAGGTGCCTTGGCATACTCCTGTTCCTTCTCCTCCTCAGACCAAGGTGCATGGTCAGTAGCAATACAACCGATTAATCCTTCCTTTACGGCAGCCCTTAAAGCCTCCACATCAGCCTGACTGCGCAGAGGGGGATTAACCTTAGTACTAGTGGCATAACTCTGTAACTTTACCTCTTCATCGGTCAGTAAAAGATGATGCGGCGTTGCTTCTGCCGTTACCATAATTCCCCGTTCCCGAGCAAATCTAAGCAAAGCCACACTCCCTGCTGTACTTAAGTGAGCTAAATGCAATTTGCCTCCGGTCAATTCAGCCAACAAAATATCCCTAGCCACCATAATCTCTTCTGCCTGGGCAGGAATCCCCCGTAATCCCAAATCCGTAGACCAATATCCTTCATGCATTAAACCATCCCCGGCCAACGCAGTATCTTCACAATGAGAGATTATTGGTGCATCAAGAATCTTCGCATACTCCAAAGCCCTCCGCATTACCTCACTACTGACCACACCACTGCCATCATCTGAAAAAGCTACCGCTCCTGCACGAAAAAGAGACCCCATTTCACTAATCTCTTGTCCTTTCCGCTCTTTACTGATTGTCCCGATTGGTAAAACCTGCACTAAATCTGCTTTCTGAGCACGCACCTTTATCAGCTCAATCACACCCTCATTATCGGCACATGGTTGAGTATTAGGCATGGCTGCAATTACCGTAAACCCACCTGCTGCAGCAGCCTGACAACCTGTTAATATGGTTTCATGAGCTTCTCCGCCAGGTTCGCGCAGATGTACATGCATGTCTATAAATCCCGGAGCAACTATCTTCCCCTCAACATTTATTAGTTCCTCTTGTTCATCATCTCCGGCACTTTCTAAATGCGACCCTATTTCCACAATCTTTCCCTTTGCTACGCGTATATCAACCTCTTTAACCATCCCCAATCGGGGATCTACAACTAAACCGCCTTTTAATAAAAAATTCATCACGCCTTGTCCCCCTTTTTAACTTAACATCAAATACAAAAGAGCCATACGTACTGCTACGCCATTTGTCACCTGCTCATTTATACAAGAATTAAGACTGTCAGCAACTTCTCCCGATATTTCAATGCCACGATTAATCGGTCCGGGATGGATTACCAAACAGTCTTTACTCGCTAAAGACAATCTTTCCTTATTCAAACCATAATATTGACTATATTCCCGTAAAGAAGGGAAAAAACCGGCTTTCTGCCTCTCCAATTGTATTCTCAACATTACAATTACATCAGCGTCAGAAATAGCTTCTTCCAGATTATATGTTACCTTTGCACCCATTTCTTCTAACCCGGGAGGTATTAAAGTAGCGGGGCCACATATCGTCACCTTAGCTCCCATGGTGATTAAACCGTTCAAATCAGAGCGAACAACTCTGCTATGCAGTACATCTCCGACAATCGCCACCTTTAAACCCTCAAATCCGCCTAAATGCTCTTGAATCGTCAGCATGTCCAATAAAGCCTGAGTAGGATGCTGATGGAATCCGTCACCCGCATTAATTACTCTCGCCTCTAAATAACTCCCCAACATGGCAGGAGCACCGGCCATGCTATGTCGCACAATGACAATATCCAAACCCATCGCCTGCAAGGTAAGTCCTGTATCCTTTAAGCTTTCTCCTTTAACGACACTACTGGCGGTAGTATTAATATTCACCATATCAGCACTCATATATTTTCCGGCTAACTCAAAAGAAGTACGAGTGCGGGTACTAGGTTCATAAAAAAGAGTTACAATTGATTTTCCCCTTAAAGTAGGAACCTTTTTGATATCCCTCTTGATAATACTTTTCATTTCCTTAGCGGTATGCAAAATCAACTCAATCTGTTCTCTATCCAGCTGTTCCATGGTTAAAAGGTCTTTTTCTTTAATCCCCACTCTTTTTTAACCTCCTTAAAATTATTGTTTAAGAAAAAAATAAACCGATAAAAATATATAATAAAAAACTCCTGCCCAAAGGCAGGAGGTATAATCAGCTTGTGCTTTAACCTTAAAAAATATACCCCTTACTAGCCTCACGGGACTAATTTCAAGGGAAATTTCTATTTATTTTCTTAATTATAATCTCAAAAAAAATCTGCGTCAACCATCCATTATTAATTTATTTTATATTATTATTTCTTATATTGCTTAATTATCTCTTGTTTTTTTTACCAATCTAAGCTAAGCTTGTTCTATTAGTGACTTTTGGAAAAAACCAAGAAAGGTTGGAGAATATTGCCCAAAAAAATAAAAATTGTTACCGACAGCACTGCAGATCTACCCAAAGATTTTATTAACAAACATAATATTACCGTTGTTCCCCTCTACGTAAACTTCCCTGAAAAAACCTACTTAGATGGAGTAGATCTCCATCCTCGTGAATTTTATCACCTCCTCGAAAAAACAGAAGACATCCTTCCTAAAACCTCGACTCCTACTGTTAATGACTTCCTGCAAACATATCAATCCTTACTCCAAGAAGGATATGAGATTCTCTCTATTCATATTTCCTCAGGGTTAAGCAGCACGGCTACCATGGCCGCAAAAGCAGCCAGCATGCTTAATGGCAAAATTCATGTTTTTGATTCAAAATCCATTAGCCTAGGCATTGGGCTACAAGTATTAACTGCACTGGAGATGATTAAAAAGAACTTCTCCTTGGATACTATTATAGAAAAACTAAGTGAAACGCGCCGTCGTACAGAAGTTTTCTTTTCACTGGATACGCTACATTATTTAGAGAAAGGCGGTCGTATTGGTAAAGTCTCGGCTCTCTTAGGCACAATCCTCAAAATTAAACCAATAATCAGAGTCGTCAATGGTGTCTATATACCTCTCGATAAAGCAAGAAACCAAAATCAATCAGTAAGAAAAATCTTTGATCACATGATCAAAGTACTGGGGGAAAAAATCCCGGAACATATCGCCGTAGCTCATGGAGCTGCCGAAGATGCTGCCAATACTTTAATCAAAATGATTGAAGAAAAATATGAAAAAAAGATTGAGCTCTTTGCCGAAACAGGACCTGTTATCGGTGTGCACACAGGCCCCGGAGCAATTGGCGTAGCCTTTACTTATCTCTGATTTCTGCATACACTAACGTTTGGCTAAATAATTGATAACCTTAAATCTATAGTCTTAATAATTATAAACCAGCCTTGAACCCCTAAAGACTCGAAACAAGGCTGGTTTATTTATTTTAATCAAATATACATATTTTTTTCAAAACTAAACTTACTGTCCGTGTATAGAACTACCGCCAATGAATTCCCGTAAGATAGAATTCAGCGGTACGTTTTGAGCAGAGAACTCCGGAAAATACTCAAGCAAAGACAACAATCTCCGTGCATCGGTATATTCTTTTTCCCTACTACTGACCTGGCTTAAAAGGGGCACAGCATAACTCTTTAAAATACATAATTCATAAATAAGCGCTGAATTAAACATTATCTCCGCTTCTTCTTGAAAAGGAAAAATGTTTTTCTCTTCACCACGCCGTACTGAAGGCCAACGTTTTAAAGTTTCTAAAGCACCTTGCCCCCGAAAACGATTATCACGTACAATTCTTCTAATCAAGCGAGTATCAGTAGTTTGAATCCTGTTATGATCATCAATGGTGATCTGAGTTAATGCACTAATATAAATTTTATATTTGTTTTCCCGCGGTATGGAAGAAGTCAATCTCTCATTCAAGCCATGTATTCCTTCAATAATCAAAGGATGCCCCGGTTTGACTTGCAATTTTTTACCTGTCCATTCTCTCAGACCGGTTTCAAAATTAAAGGTTGGCACCTCCACTATATGTCCGGCAATTAATTCCTGCAATTGTTGATTAAACAGTTCCAAATCTATAGCTTCCAAAACTTCAAAATCAATCTCACCATGCTCATCTAAAGGAGTGTTTTCCCGATCAACAAAGTAATCGTCCAGCGAAATAGAGACCGGCTGTAAACCTAACACCCTCAGTTGAATCGCCAATCGCTGAGCAAAAGTAGTCTTACCTGAAGATGAAGGCCCTGCTATTAAAACAATCCTCAACTTTTCATGCTGGCTGTAAATTTCATCGGCAATTCTGGCGATCTTCTTTTCATGTAATGCTTCAGCAATATGGATTAATTCAATATATTTCCGCTGATCATGCTTACAAAGTCCATATAACCCAGCTAAATTGTTAACCCCTAAAATGCTTGCCCATTCCCCTGATTCACGAAAGACTTGCCCTAATTTCGGTAAATTCGGGTAAGGCGCTACCTGCTGAGGATTCAGAGAGTCCGGAAAGCGCAATAAAAAGCCCTGGGCATAAGCCTCTAGTCTAAAGACCTTTAATCTCCCCATATCAGGAGCCAAAATCCGATATGAATAATTAGAGTAAGGACCGGAGGTATAAATCCTGATTTTCTGATAATCCAAATTTTCTAATAAAGCTACTTTTTCTTCATGGCCTTGTGCCAATAACATTCTTAAAGCAATCTCTCTACTCAAATACTGAGGAATAATGGGTTCTTCAGCTTCTACAAACTCCTTCATTTTTGCTTCTAAAGCGATTAAATCTAAAGGAGAAATATAGTCCATCCCTTTAAACTCACAGTAATAACTTTTTCCTAAGGAATGTTGCACCATTAATTTTCTTTGCGGGAAAAGTTCATAAACCGCCCTGGCCAATAAGAACACTAAGCTCTGCCTGTAGATTCTCATTCCTTCTTCCGAAGTTATATCAATTAATTCTATTTTACCTGAAGTATTGACTTCCGTATATAAATCAACTATTTCCCCATTATATTTAGCACCTAAGATCGGATAAGGAAAATCTTGTTCTAAAACTGTAACCAGGTTTAACAAGGTTGTGCCTGGCGGTACTTGCATCTCTTGATTACTTATTTCTAAGGCAAGCATTTCTATTTGTTTATCTTCCTGCACGCAGTTTCGCCTCCTAAAATATTGATAATCTATTTTCTATTCTAACTTATCGAAATATCCGCTACTGTATGTATTATATAGTAACCATCAAGTAATTGCATCACATATATATAGTACAAGGAGTGAAAAAAATGCAAATAAAATTATTTAATAAATTAAAGGACCGTTTGAAAAAACCTATTCCCATGGAGTTAACACGTGATGAGATTCAGCTTAATCTAAAAGGGTTGAATCTTCATGTAAAAAGAGAAACAACCTCGAATGTGCCTTCAGAGTTATCCGTTATTGTACCGCGGGTAGAATATGATGATAATAAAGTAATCATAAATAGTATAACTATTGTTATTTCCCCACGCCATCCTCTAGCCGAAAATGCACAGAAAAGATATGTGAATGGAAAACTCCTTGGAAAACACCCGTAAGAGCTTAATCCAAAGGAGTTTTTCTTCACATAATTATTTTTTAGCTTACCTCGGTCTTAAGGCTCGCATTACTCCATTTACCGCAACGGTCACCCCAACGTGCTATAATCACATCATTCTCATAAACCTGAATAACCTCACACATATTAGGACAACTACGACATTCAAAACTAGTCGGGCGGAACTTAAGCTCCGCTGCTTCCCAACCTTTAAATTTAGTGGGGTTTTTCTTCGTAGCTTCCATAGCTAAATAACAACAGCCAACTGCTCCCATTACATTATAATATTTAGGTATAATTACTTCGGTTTGCAGTGCTTTTTCAAAAGCTGCCTTGATCCCCACATTCGCCGCCACTCCGCCCTGAAAAACCACCGGTGCAAGAATTTCCTTACCTTTACCAACATTATTGAGATAATTACGAACCAAGGCTTCACTAAGACCAGCGATAATATCCTCCAATAAATGACCTAACTGCTGTTTATGAACCATATCAGACTCCGCAAAAACTGCACACCTACCGGCAATACGTACCGGATTTTTTGACTTTAAAGCTAATTCCCCAAATCTTTCAATGGGGATATTTAAACGAGCAGCTTGTTGATCGAGAAATGACCCGGTACCCGCTGCACAAACAGTATTCATTGCAAAATCGGTGACAACACCGTCTCGCATAATAATTATTTTCGAATCCTGCCCGCCGATCTCTATGATTGTTTGCGCTCCGGGAACTAATTGAGAAACAGCCACAGCATGTGCAGTAATCTCATTTTTTACCACATCAGCACCGATTAAAACGGAAGTAAGATTACGGGCACTTCCGGTTGTCCCCACGCCTTTTATCTGCACATCATCCCCGATTAATGAGCCTAATTCTTTTAAACCTTCTTGAACCGCCTTTACCGGTTGACCCATGGTTCGTATATACAGATTTTGCAGTATTTCTCCGTTTTCATCCATTACGACTAAGTTTGTACTTACCGAACCAACATCTACTCCAAGATAAGCGTTTTTCACAAGTTGCTCCTCCTAACCTCAGTTCATAATATCCTCTAATAAGAGTTATAATTAGCGAATACCTCTCATTGTTAATTAGGCAAATTTCAAGTCCCTCTTTTGTTGTAATAAATCAACAAATGCCTCCAATCTTGTCTGCATTCCTGCTTTCCCCATCATCTCATCTAAAAAAATAGTCATTACAGGTATGCCTTGATCATGAGAAACTTGAGGTAAAATTCCTTTAGCTACAATCTCCGGAATACAGGAGAAAGGAGCAAGTTGAATTACACCGTCAAAACCTTGCTGTGCATACATAACTGTTTCACCGATAGAATTTATACCATGCCCACCAATCTTCTCACGCAAATAAGGTAGTGCAGACTTAATTATCTTTTTTTCATGACGGGACATTTTAGTGTTTTCCTTGAGCCAATGGAATAAATTCATAGAACGCTCCGAATATACCCCCATTTCTCCGAGGGTAGCTTGCAAATCTAAATTCGCGAAAGGCTCTATCAGTACATATATTTCCCCAATTATGCCTATTTTTAACGGATTTCTGCTCTTGTCCTGAGGAATTTCTTTTAACATTTTCATACAAACTTCTTTAGCTTCCTTGATTTGCAGCTTAGATACCGGTTCATCCATTATTTCCAAACATTTTCGATAAACCTTCATTGTTTCTCCCTGATTAATTTCATATGGACGCACCTGATGAGAATAAAGTTCTATTTCATCCAGTGCTTTAAGCTTCGCCCAAGCCGGTTTAAAAGCTTGGTACAAATCCCACCAACTCTTTTTTCCCGTTTTTAACAACCAACTAAGTTTTGAAATAAAATCTTTGTAAGTCTTGGCAAAAGAATCAAAAATGATAATTTTAGTATCATACCCTAAATCTTCAATGATTTTTTGCTGTAAGATCCCATAATAACCTGCCCTACATGGACCATGTCCCCCGGAAGAAACAATTACATCTGCTCCCATTTCAATAGCCTCTAAATATGTACCCAATAAAATCTTAAAAGGGATACAGGCAAATTCCGGTGAATACATTGTTCCCAAAGACATCGTCCTTGCCGTTGGCATTGGTGGGACAATAGGTTCATGCCCTAAATCCTTAATCAATTGTTTAAACGCTATATAAGAATTACCCATGATGGGAAAGGATATTTTCATTGTTCTTCCTCCGATATCTTAACATATCTACAAAAGCCTCAATCCTTGTGTAAATACCGGCTGCACCTGTCTGCTCATCCAAAGAAAGGGTGAGAAAAGGCATCCGCCCTGTATGCTTAGCTTCCAGTTCCATCAGTTTATCCACCATCGCATCTGGTCCACAGCCAAAGGCCGTAACATGTATTATTCCATCAACTCTTTGTTCATGTAGATAATAAAAAGTAGCACGAATCGTACGATTACTAAAATGCCAGAATAAGCTTTTGGGTAAATATTTAGCTTGTGCTTCCAAACGGTTAGGTGGCACCATTTCTACCGTCCATGGTTTAACCCCAAACTTACCTAAACGCTCAAACATTCCTACATTGACAAAAGAATCATAAATCAAATAAGGATACCCTAGTATCGCCAGATTAATATCCGTCTCAAACTTTTGCGGTTCAGGACAATCTTGTCCGGTAATGACTGCATCAATCGCTTCCTGCACTCCCACACCAAATGTCAAGTATTTATTAAACTTCTCTTGACATTTAAGTGCCTTCTGATATGACCTACGCACAACAAATCCGCTCTGATTAAGTTGTTTGGCAATATTCCTACAAGCATTCCATAAAGGATATCTTCCTTTACTTAAGTCAATCTTCTCATCAATTATCCGAGGTAAACCGGCAATTGAATTGCGGACCATATCCGGTAAACCTAAAAATTTCGGACAAAAAACTTCAGTTTCCATCTTCCGCACTTTAACCATACGTGGCATAAATATTACATCAACTTTATCTTTCAACTCAGCTACATGACCATGATATAGTTTGATCGGCAAACAAGCGTCATTTACAGTTTCTGCAATGCCCAAATTTAAATTATATTGATTAGTGGGTTGTGAGGTTATAACCTGACAACCTAATTCCGTAAAAAACGTATGCCAGAATGGATAATAAAGAAAATAAAATAATGTTCGTGGAAAACCAATTTTCAATTGTACCAATTATTTATTGTCCTCCTTGGATTTTAATAAACCATGTAAAGTTATCATAGTCATCTGAGTCGCCAACTCCTCTGCCGAAACATCCGAGAAAGCAGATTTCTCTTCTAAATATTTAGCCATAGAAACCATAATTAAGGTTCCCGCCAAAGATAAAGCGATTACTTTAGACGGCACTTCATCTTTGATATACCCTTGTTTCTTTAAATAGTCTATATAATTAATAATCGGATTCGCTAAACGAGGCAGAAATTTATTAAAATAATCACCGCGGATCTTACTGTTATCTAATAACTCAATCAATAACCGTTTAAACAAAGAAAAACTATCCTCTATTTTTTGCACCCGATTCATAATAAAAGAGGATATTACTACTTCCGTATCAGTTTCGCTGTCAAAACTTATCTCCTGAAACGTCTCTCCGGCAATACTGTTAATAGCCTCAAGAAACAATTCATCTTTACTGCCAAAATGCTTATAAATTACCGGTTCAGAGATTCCACAAGACTCTGCAATATCTTTGGTTTTGGTTTGATGATACCCATTGGCCACGAAAAGTCTAGTTGCTGTTTCTAGTATCTGTGCCTTTCGTTGTTCTTTTGTTAATCCCACCCATCATCCCCCTTAGTGTAGTTGGTTAGTGCTTACTAACCCAATCATATGCCAAAATTTCACTATAGTCAAGCTATTTTAATATTACTACAACTACACCATCATTACACATTACAGCGCCTTTTTAATCTTTTCAGCAATTCCGGTAACTTTATAAGTAGGTATGCCACATATAGCAACCCGAACACCTTTTTTCAAAGGAACTACGAATATTCGCTCCTCCATGAGCCTTTCCGCAACCATTTGGGCATTAGCGGTCGGAACAGTAATAAAGAAACCGCTTTGATAAGGGGTTAACTGTAAATCCACTTCGGCAGCCTCGCGGATAAAGATCTGGGCTCTTTCAAAAAGCAGATTACTGTAGAATGCCCTTTGCTCTTCAATTTTAGCTTTTAAAGCAGGATTATTTTCCACATCTGCCAATAATTTCTGGGCGCACCTGGTTCCGTTAGACCATATACCTCTATTCGAACAAACATTAACACGGTAAAATTCTTCTATTACTTCTTCAGATGAACTCAAACCAATTAGTGCACCGGAGCGCAAACCATAGATTAGATAGGACTTAGACATACTATAAGCAATTGTCACAAGGATATTTTCAGGCAGACCACCAAAAAGCTTCATAAATCCTCTTGTTTCTTCAGGAGTTCCGGCATAATCAATATACGCCATATCTAATAACGGAACGATCTTTTTCTTCTTGTCAACAGCACAATCTTTAAAAAAGCCGATCAGTTTTCTCCAATCTTCTAATGTAATACTATAGCCGGTAGGATTATGAGCCGGAGTATTAAAAATTATCACTATATTATCCTGTGTCTTCAGTAATTCTTCTGTCTTTTCCATAATAGAGTTAAGATTAAATCTATACTCTTCATCAAATAAATTATAAGTCTCTATACCGCGCAAATGCTCCGCCGCAATAGTACGATAAGGTCCCCAAGCCCAATCAGGAATAAGTACTTTCTGCCCCTGTTCTAAATAATTATTTATAACATGGCGTACAGCACCTGTACCCCCCGGTGTAGCAATGGCCCTGGCATAAGTATCTTCAGGTTGGCAGCCTTGAAAAGTCTGCTTAATCGCTGCGGCATGAAATTCCGGTAAACCGGCAATAGGAGCATAATTCATTAACTCTTGTGCCGGTAATTTCCGTAAATAATCTTCGACCGCATATAATGTAGCGAATTTCTCCTCCTCGTCATATATTGCCCCAATCGAACCATTAACAACATTAGCCTTTCCATATTTTGCGATTGCCGCATTTGCCTTCTGAAGTATAGAAAAAACTGCGTCAGCTTCTGTCCCTTTGCCAGCGGCATGAGAAGCAACAAGCAATTGATTATTCATAAAAAAATTCCCCCTTTTAAAATAATTTTATTCTATCATAATTTGACATAATCCAAAAGTATTTTTTAAATGTATACAATCTACATCAGTTTTTTAAAACTGCAGCTAAAACATCAGCCATTAGTTTAGCACTTTCCAATGCATCTGCTTCCTTATTTAAATCACTCCCAAATTCTAAAAGTAAGGCACGAGTGTGCAGATTTTGATTGTAAATTCTATCCTTAAACAAACGAACACATTTAATCAAACCCGGATAGAGTTCGTTAGCCTTTTTTTCAATCTTCTGAGCAAAAGCCAAATTCTGTTGCCACTGAGGATGTGCAGTGCCTACAACAATCATTACCTTCGCACAGTTCTTACCATTTATAGTTACTAGTGTATCTGACCTTTTCTGCATACCTGAATCACGGTGGATATCCAAAACTGCTTGAATTTTCGTATGTTTTTGTAAATAATTTTTCACAGTTTGTCGCGAATTGCTATAAGCTTTTGTAAAATCAGGGAAGTCATGAATAACATCACTATATACGGTTTTAAGTCTATGCTTATTTTCTAAAGTCTTAACTAAAGCCTGTGCCACTGAAGTTATTCCGCTATTTTTGCCATCTTGACGTGCAACCCCTTGCGTAGGAAAATATGCTTCCCCATTATGTGTTGTATAAACTAACACCATTGGTTCCCCATCTAATTGTACAGGCGGATATTCATCCTCAGGAATAATCAGCCAGTCTTCCAAATCATGATCTTGGTTAGGCAAATAAAAATCTTCTTCTCCGCCTTCCTCCTCCATCAGAGGAGAAGAAAGCACCAAATAATTCGCAGCCACATAAGCTTCTGCTAAGTTTAATTCTGAACAGAGCAAAGAAAAAGGAGTACTAATCTTAACACCTGTAAGTTTCTGCACAAGCTGTTCTCCCCAAAATCCCCAAGTATCTTCAGGAAAATTAGCTTCCTCCACCCAAGGGAAAAAACTACTTGGTAAACCTTTACTAAGAATAATTACAGGTTCACCTGTATCTCCTCCGGCTAAATTTAAAGCCAATTGCAAACAGTTTTTTCGTAATGGGAAAACAAGCAAAAAAGTCACCACAAAAATTACTAAAGCAAAAAATAACGCTTTATTGATATAATAAAGCTTGACCCTACTTGATCTATTTTTAAAAAACATACTCCCCATCCTTTCTCCTAATTTATATGTGATGAGGAGCTAGAATATACAATTCAATTATCAATTTGTCTTACTCTTGATTGTTTCTAATTTGTTTTGTTCTTACCTGATTTCCGTAGGAATAAAGACATCAACCAGACCAATGACTAAAGAGGCCAGCAATGCACCTAAAATACTTACACTAATACTATCAGGCACAATATACTGGGCCAAATAAATAACAACTGCTGCACTAATAAAACCAACAATTCCACGTGAGCGAGGAGTAACCTTGTCGCCTAATAATTTTTCCACAACCCATCCTAATAAAGCAATAACTATTGCCGCAATTACTGCCCCGGTAAAACCTGCAACTGAAAAACCAGGAACTAACCAACTAACTACCAATAGCACAATCGCCGAGATAAGAAAACGGATAATCGTACTTAACAAAGAATCACCTCCTTTTCCTTAAATAGCTTAGCCTTTTTAGGAAAACTTATACAACATAAAGATTTTTTCTTGCCTTTTTTAAACAATGGTGATACACTTTATAAGTGAATTTATAATAGAACGCCTGTTATTTTTACACCTAAAAGGAGGTGACAACTACCTTGGCAAATATTAAATCAGCTTTAAAGAGAGTAAAAACAACCCGCATTCGCGCATCACGGAATGCTGCTGATAAATCAATTATGAGAACAGCTATTCGCCACTTCGAAAGAGCCTTACAAGAAGGTAATACAGAAGCGGCAAAAGAAAAGCTGCAAAAAGTTATTAAAGTTTTAGATAAACTTGCCAGTAAAGGTGTTATTCATAAGAATCATGCAGCTCGTAAAAAATCCCGTTTAACTCGTAAGCTAAACAAAACAGCCAGTTAAGCTACTTAAAAGAAAAAAATAAAAGCAGGGCATATCGGAAATTCGATATGCCCTGCTTTTTTGTTCTTTGATTTTTATGTGAATTCTTATAGGTTTCATTCAAGACGACTTAAGGCAATTACTAGATTCTCTAAAGTTAACTCTTGATTAAAGCCTGATTTCATCTTTAAATCGCTTTCCCATATTAATTCTAAATCTCTCTCTAACTCAATAAAAGAAAATTTATCTATTTGCCGCAGGATTTTACTAGTTACATACGGATGTAAATCAAGCTCAGCAGCAATTTCTTTTTCATAATATCCTCTCATCTTTAAATCCTTCGCTAAAAGGAGTAAGCGAAATTGGCGGGCGATCATATAGATAATCCGCACAGGAGGTTCGCCTATGGCTAATAAATTCCCTAACTCTTTCAAGGCTTCTTCTCCTTTTTTTTGACTAAGATTATCAACCAGGCTGAAAATATTACCCTCGCTGGACTTGGTAATAACCTTTTCCGTCATAGCCAAAGTAATGGTTTTTTCCTCCCCGCTATAGAGAACTAATTTTTCCAGTTCATTATGCAAATCACGCAATTGATTACCACAATTGAAACTAATAAATTCCGCAGCTCGAGCTTCCAAAACTTTCCCCATTTTTTTTGCTTCTAAAATAAGCCACTTATTTAACTCTCTACCCTTTAAAGCATTCATTGCCAATACTTGACCTTTACCGGCTACGATCGCTTTATAAATTTTTCTGTTCTTGTTTACAGAACCCTTTTGCCAAAAAACCAGACACGTAGAGATTAAGGGGTCGCCTAAATATTGTATAAGACGTTTTTCTTGATTCTCTGAAATACCGGTATATGCAGCTTGTTTTCTTGGAGATTCCTGCTCCCCTGTCTCTTCATCTTCTCCCTTCTTTTTATTACCTGAAGTCAAAAAGGGGGCATTTTTAACAATCACCAATCTCTTTTCCGCAAAAACAGGCAAAGTATTGGCGATATCCACAATTGTGTCAATTGTTACTTCCTCCCCCTCCAATTCATCTAAATTAAAAGAGCCAATATCCGAAGCAACCAACGCATCCTTTAGGGCATTAATCACCATTTCCTGCAAATATTCCTCCGTACCGTAGAGCAAATATACAGGGGAAATTACTCCTCTTTTTATACTGTTGATAACACTAAGTTCTTGCATAAATAAGCTCCACCTCTACTATTCCAAGCACAAAACGGAAAGAATTCTCCTTTGTGTTATACCGTTTTACGTTTTTTTGCTGATTTCAGCTAAACTGACTGCACGACGGCGAAGTTGAGAAAGCAGAGAGGCTGACAGGACGTCTGGCTCAACCCTCGCAGTATTAAGATGTCAGGGGACACACCGCTTGTTTATACCGTCATCCTATCCGCGGAATGTCCCCATTGTATACATCGAGGGTGGTCTGCTTTCTCCTGAGCCGAGTGCTAGTCTGTTCTGAATGAAGCTCCAAAACGAAAAACGGTATAACACATATCATCTATAGTTCACGATAAAAACTCCTTGTTGTTGACAGAAACATATTCCTGGATCTTCTACTTTTTCGCCACTTCTGAACTATCCTCCATAAAATCTGTAATAAATATATTCCCGCAAATAAATAAACAACCCGGTCAAACCAATTAATTATCTTAACCTGCTCCTTGGCCACTAACTTTACAGAACCTACATCCTCACCATTCACAGAATAGATCATTTCGCCCACTACCTGTCCTTGGTCGACGGAATCGCCAATCGCCTTTAAAGAAAGCCGCGACTCCACCTTTTTATTGCCTGCCTGCGGTAAAGATAAAGAAAAGTGATGTTCTGCAGCTAACTGTAATTTATTTTTCTCATCAAGAGCAATCGTAGCTACAACTTCTTCAGGGTGGGCGAACTGTACAGTTTGAAAATTATTAAAACCATAATCTAATAGTCTTTCCGCATCCGTCCAGGTATTGTTACCGATACTACCCAACACTACTGCTATGTATGTTTGCCCCTCGCGGGTGGCAGAAGCCACAATTGTGCATTTAGCTTCCTTGGTATATCCTGTTTTAACACCATTTGCCCCTTTATATGACCAAAGCAACTGATTTTTATTGATAAGTCTGGTCTGCCAAGCTTTACCTTCCCAATCAAAAACCTTCATGCTTACCATTTCTCGAAAAATCTCATTCTTCAATGCATAACGCGTAATCACAGCCATATCATATGCAGTTGTGTAATGACCATTTTCAGTCAAACCGTGAGAATTAACAAAATTACTATTTACCGCTCCCAATTCTCGGGCTTTTTTATTCATTAGTTTCGCAAATTCTTCTTCTGTACCGCTCAAATATTCCGCAATTGCTAAGGCAGCATCATTCGCCGAATATACTAAAGCTGCTATCACTAAATCCCGTAATACTACCTTTTCCCCTTCCTCCAAATATACACGAGTTCCCTCAATAAAAGGAGGATTTGCACTCACTGTAACAAGATCATTCAACTTTCCGCTTTCAATCGCTATAATTGCTGTAAGAATTTTCGTGATACTAGCCGGAGGAAGCTTTTCATCCATATTTTTTTCAAAAAGCACTTGCCCACTCTGAGCATCAAGGAGCACAGCCCCTTTTCCGTTAAGTACCGGTTCCGCAAAAAGCGGTTTAGACATAGCAAAATATAAAAAAATACTTAATATAATAAAAAAGCATTTTTTGCTCACTATGTATCACCCTACCCTGCCATTCTTAAAAATACACTTTTTTATTATATCATAAATATGTCCTCAACATGATTCTTTGTCCATTACTTTTTGTCATTATTGCACCCATATCCCTTGTGATATATAGGGGAACTCCCTTTTCAAAAAAATATTTTTTTATTTCCTCATGAGGTTGATTAAAATTATTTTCACCTACAGAAATAACCACTGCTTTGGGATTTATCTTTTCATAAAAAAGAGGAACAAAAGAAGTAATACTTCCGTGATGGGGTATTTTCAAGATATCTGCACGCAAATCCACACCTCGTGCTAATAACCTTTCTATACCTTCTTTTTCTATATCACCTGTCAACAGCCAAGTACATCCTTTATATCTTATTTTGACTACCAGAGAGCGATTATTGCCAATGTAATCATCTTCCGGCATAGGATAAAGTACTTCCAAAAACACATCACGATCTAAACGGATCTTTTTCCCTGCCGTTAACTCCTGTAACGTTATTTTTTTCTGCTGACATAACTCCGCTATTTTTTTTTCTATTTCATTGTTCTCTTCTCGCGGAGGTAAGAAAAAAGCACCCACTTGGAAACTAGGGATAATTTCCAATAAGCCCTCACTATGGTCTAAATGATTATGCGACATCATCATTAAATCTATTTTATTTACTCCATAATGATAAAGAACCGGACTGACTACATTTTTCCCTACCGCAAATGAAGAACCGGGTGTACCCCCACCATCAATTAAAGCAGTTCTACCCCCGGGAGTACGAATAATAAAACTATCGCCCTGCCCCACATCTAAAAAAACAACTTCCATCTCTCCGGCGGCAGGCCAACAGGCAAAAAGCACCGCAAAGACTAGCAATGAAGCTATGATTGTTTTTGTTTTAATTGGAATAGCTCGTATAATGTAACGCCAACGAGAAACAACCGGCAAAATAGCTAGGAACAAATACAAAACAATAATTACCGGCGGTGAGGGGCTGGCAATATTTATTCCGGCCCATCTAAACTCCGCACACCTAAAAAGCACTTCACTTAAAATGTACATAATAAAGCCTGCCACCAAAAAGAAAGGCGTTGCTAAAACTGGCAAAAACAAAGTAATAATAGCAGCAAGGAAAGAGAGAATTGTAGAAAAGCCACTAACTGTAACAGCAATAATATTCACCAGAGGAGAAATTAAAGAAATCTGACTAAAATGATACGCTAAAATTGGGGCACTGGCCAATGAAGCAGCCAAGGGAACAGCTAACAATTTTCCGCAACCCTTTTTCTCCAACCAAGGAGTCAAATAGACTATACCTGCCGTAGTTATAAAAGAAAGTTGAAAGCCAACCTGAAACAACTCCCCCGGTTGAAGAATTAAGACTATCCAAGCGGCAGCTCCCAACGCGTTATAAACATCATTATTACGTTTCACTGTTAAAGCCAATAAACCTAAAAGAGCCATGACTGAAGCACGCAAAATAGGAGCACTCCAGCCCACCATAAATCCGTATCCCAACAGTACCAATGCACCTAAGATTAAACGAATTAACGGTTGCAGATTAAAAAATGACAGCAAAAACCAAACAAACCCTAAGATCATCGAGACATGCAAGCCGGAAACAGAAAATAGATGTACCACTCCGGTTCTCTGGTAAGCAGACCATTCCTCTTTGGTCATTAATCCGGTGTCACCGAATAACATCCCCAGAATTAATCCTCTTTCCCGCTGAGGCAAAATCTTATTTAAATCCTGTACTATCTTTGCCCTGCACCTGGCCGCCAATGATTGTATCCCCCAGCCCTTTTCAACAACTTCTACCTCACCTTTATAACAATCGAGAATAAAAAAAACCTCTTGACGAGCAAGATATTCTCGATAATTAAATTCTCCCGGATTTCTAGCTTCTGCGGGTAAAGTGAGTTCACCTCTAAACTTAAGCGAATCTCCGGGTAAAAGTACTTGTTCCGGTAAATTCTGAGCTTTTAACAGAATTTTATCTATTCTAAGAAGCTTGTTCTCTTCTGAACTAATCTCCTTTACCTTTACATAGCAAGAGAAGCCAAATTCCTTTTCTTTCGGATAAGAAAAAACCTCTCCTTCCCCACATACTGCCAGTCCAAGGTAATCACCACAAAAGGTCTCTGAATAACGACTGAGACTATACCAAAAAGCGCCCAAGAATAAAAAAGAAAGTGCCAATAAAAAAGAGATAATCTTTACTCTCTTTTGAGGATTTCCGTTTTTGCACAGACACGCAAATAAAACTGCAAAAAAACACGCTCCGGCTAACAATAGCCAAAGCGTAGTTTTCATACTAAAAAAATGAGCTGACAAAATTCCGCTAAGAAAAAGTACGCTTCCCCTTAGAACAGGTCTTTCCATTAGCTCTTTCACTCCACCGTAATTAAATCTTTTAATTGCTTCATGGTCGCTTCACCAATTCCGGAGACATTTTTTAAATCCTCAATCCTTTTAAAAAGCCCCTCTTTTTGGCGATATTCAATAATTCTATCAGCAATAGCCGGTCCAATTCGAGGCAGGCTTATTAATTCATCTTTACTCGCCGTATTAATATTAATCTTACCCCCTGTGATTTCTTCCTGAATCGAAGAACCTATTTTATCAGCAGGAGTAACATAACCAAATTTATTCTCCGACGGCATCTGTTCATCTTTAGAAGAGCCAACCTCTTTTGCAGAAGCACCTGAGGAGACATTCTTTGTTTTGGCCTCTTTAAAGGGCACATCAATCCTTTTACTGTCCTGAAGTAATATGGCTAAATTTAATTGATCTAAATCAGCTTCCTTTAAAGGAATTGCTGCCTGTACAGCATCCTCCACCCTTGCCCCTTCCGGAAAGGAATAAACACCTGGCTTTTCTACAGCACCGGCAACATGTACAACTATTTCCTTTACTGCTTTTTCCCCTGACTCTACTTGTTGCTCTTCTGCAAGGAGATTATCTGTCACCCCTACTACTTCCACTTCAAAATCACTTAGACGAATAGCATGATATTTTATTCCACCAAAAAATATAAAAACCCCCAAAATAATAAGAATAATGATTTGGGCTTTTGTCGGTATATTTCCCATGTTTCACCTTTGGTATTAAAATGATTTTCTACCATTATTCGTCATTTATTATAAAATTCCTGCAAAATCATTGCTATTTTAAATATAGTTGCAAGTCTGCAATATAATACAATTTTAATTCTGGCAGGAATATTTCAATATTATATAGAATTTACCGTTAACAAAGGCTTTATTTTAGTAATCATACATTTTTGTATAGGAGGATTAACTAGATGTCACCGAAAGAGCAAATTAAAGCATCCGCTGTTAAATTATTTGCTGAAAAAGGCTTCTTCAACACTTCTGCTGCAGAAATAGCTCAAGAAGCCCAGGTGAATCTAAGTACATTATATAGCTTTTTTGCTGATGAAGAAGAAATAATAAAAGACATCTTTAGCTCTGAGTGGCAAAAAAGGCATTCTTTTTACGTTAATATTAAAAATTGGCACATGGATTGGTTCTTAAAAATTAACGGCATCTTAAATTTTCACTTACAGGAAATCCAAAAGGAACCGGAATTAGCTATTGTAATTCTCACCGAGCAAATGAACCCTCGTTTTCGTAATCAAGAACCGGCTAACAAATTTTCTCAACTTGCCTTGATAATTAGCGAAATTCTACAAAAAGCTATTGAAGGGGGAAAAATTCGCCCCTGTAATGTGGAAAAAACCTCTCTAATTATTTATGGTTTTATTGAGACATTAACCTATGAATATATTCTGACAAAAGATCTTAAAAAACTGGAACAAACCATTGATAATTTTGGTCTGCTTTTAAAAAACGGACTGGAAATAAAAGCTGCCACCACAGACATTACTACTAATTTTGCAACTCAGGAATTACCTTAAAAAGATCCAATGGCTTTTCAATCAAAACTTTAGCGCCACTGGCTAATAGCTCCTCAGCCGGACGAAATCCCCACAAAACACCAACCGGATACATTCCCGCTGCTACTGCAGTCTGCATATCCGTATTGGTATCTCCCAGATAAAGAAACTCCTGTGGAGATATTT
Organism: Clostridiales bacterium DTU073; assembly: GCA_001512665.1. GTDB lineage: Bacteria > Bacillota > Peptococcia > DRI-13 > DTU073 > DTU073. Next base: position 85,484 of record LFSF01000015.1, on the reverse strand, counting down.
TTAATTCCTTAGCTATAGTCAGCGCTCCTATAGGATCCGGCTTTTTAGGTACACCCTCACGTTGACCTAATGCCTGAACAAATTTGCCAGGGAAAAAATTATCTATCACAATTCTAATAAACTCATCCGGCTTATTAGAAAGCACCGCCAACTTTAAACCTTTAGCAATTAACGCATCCAAAAGTTCCGGTATTTCTTGATAAGCTCTGGTTTTATCTGCCCAGCGTTTACTATACTCTTCCTTCATCTCAATTACACATTGCTTAATTAATTCTTCCGTCCTATGCTCACTAGGCAAAGCACGACTTAATAAATTATACATACCATCGCCTACAAAATATTTATATTTTTCTACGGCATGACAAGGAAAAGAGTGCCGCTCTAAAACTATATTTGTACTATTAGCCAAATCCTCTAAAGAATCCAGTAACGTTCCGTCTGCATCAAAAATAACTCCTTTGTACTTCAATGCTCTTACACCCTCTTTGTTATTTATATTTTTATATCTCCTCACATATTATTATAACAAAATGTCTGATATTTTTCTTTATAATTTGAATTAAGTTAACTTGAAACAAAAGGCAATGAGTTTCATAAACTCATTGCCTTAATCATTGTCTTAATCATTGCCTAAGATCTTTAATCACAAACCAGCGCACAAAGCTCCTTCTGCATAATTGTTTGTCCATTTTTTCTTACACGCATATTATCACCGGATATTTCATCGATCACAGCAATCTGACCGTCAACTCTTCCAAATTCCAGCTTAATATCAATTAACTCCAAACCTTTGCTGGCCAATTCTTCCTCGATCAGCTTTGTAGCTTTTTTCGTTAATGCTTTTGCAGTGTTTATTTCCTCTGAAGTTAATAATTTTAACTGAGCTAAGCTTTCCTCATTAATCAAAGGATCACCACGTAAATCATCCTTTAATGTGATCTCCACCAAATAATCCAAAGGCTGACCTTCCTGAACATATTTGCCATAACGCCTTACAAAACTTCCCGTAGCCTTTAATCTACATACAAACTCTAAACCATCTCCGAACATTTCCGCCTTTTTTACCAGCATCGTGTTTTCTGCTAAATTTCCCTCTAGATAATGTGTAGGTATATTTGCTTTCTTTAAAAGCTCAAAGAAATAACTAGACATCCTTAAAGAAGCATTCCCTTTACCTTCTATTTGACCAATAACCGTATTTGCTCCAGGGTCGATCACACCATCTGCACCTGTTACATCATCTTTGAATAACAACAAAACTTTGCCTTCTCCGCTTTCAAAAACAGTTTTCGTCTTCCCTTCATAAAGTACCTGCACTCTGTGCCACCATCCTTATTCCATTAATCCTTGGCTTACCAAGTTATAATAACTTTATTTTACAACAATATTTACCAACTTACCCGGTACGGTAATAACTTTTCTGACCTCTTTACCGCTTATTGCCGCCTGTACTTTTTCCGTACTTAAAGCTTGCTTTTCTAATTCTTCACGACCTAACTCCACAGGAATTACCAAACGATCTCTAACTTTACCATTAATCTGAATAACTATCTCTACTTCCTCTGTTTTAAGTGCAGCTTCATCATAAGCCGGCCAATCCTGGGAATGCACACTGTCTTTTAACCCCACTGCCTCCCAAAGCTCGGCACTTAAATGAGGCGTAAAAGGAGCCAGTAGGATTAGCAGCTTTTCGATTGTTTCTTGGAGAAGCTGCGCATTTTGTTTCTCTACTTCACTACGATAATGATAAAGCCCATTAACCAGTTCCATAATGGCACTTATCGCCGTATTAAAGTTAAAGCGTAGTTCTATATCCTCAGTAACCCTCTTAATTGTTCCGTGTAAAAGCCGACGCAAATCTTTATCTGCAGAAGAATTCACTCCGTTATTGACAAATTTATCCTTAGCTTCACTTAAATCCTGGAGGTAATGATAAATCAAACGCCATACCCGCTGAATAAAACGATAACTACCTTCAACTCCCCGATCACTCCACTCCAAATCTCTCTCCGGAGGTGCAGCAAAAAGAATAAAGAGACGAGCCGTATCCGCTCCATATTTATTAATAATTTCTTCAGGACTCACCACATTACCTTTGGACTTAGACATCTTAAACCCATCTTTAAGCACCATGCCTTGAGTCAACAAATTCTGAAACGGCTCTCTAACCCCTACCAAACCGAAATCAGCTAATGCTTTAGTAAAGAAACGAGCATACATCAAATGTAAAATAGCATGTTCTACCCCACCGATGTACTGATCTACATTCATCCAATAATCTACTTTCTCTCTGCTAAATGCTTCTTCGGTATTTTGTGCATCCGCATAACGCAAAAAATACCAACTGGAACAAACAAAAGTATCCATCGTATCGGTTTCTCTAGTTGCCGGTCCCCCACACTCTGGACAACTGGTATGCAAAAATTCAGGGATATTATTTAAAGGCGATTCTCCGGTAGGACGAAACTCTACATCAAGAGGTAGTATTACCGGTAAATCTTGCTCAGGAACCGATACTACACCGCATTTCTCACAGTAAATAATGGGAATAGGCGCACCCCAATAACGTTGACGGGAAATCAACCAATCCCGCAAACGATAATTAACCATCACCTTACCGGCTCCCATTTCTTCCAAATACTCCGCAATCTTATGCCGACCTTCAGCACTGGTTAAGCCATTAAAAGAACCAGAATTAAACATAATTCCATCGTCAACATAAGCCTCCTGCTTTTCTTCCGGGTCTATTTCTTGCTCAGCAGGTCGAATAACAAAGCGAATCGGCAATTCATACTTTTGCGCAAACATATAGTCACGCTCATCATGAGCCGGCACACCCATAACTGCCCCTGTCCCATATTCATACAAGACATAATTGGTCACCCAAATCGGTATTCTTTCCTGATTTATCGGATTGATTGCATATGCCCCGGTAAAGATTCCTTCCTTTTCCGTTTCTGCAGATGTACGAGCGATTTCCGTCAATTGTTGAACCTTTTTCACAAACTCCTTTACCGGTTTTTCATAAGAAGTGCCGTCAATCAATTTATTAACCATAGGATGCTCAGCTGCTAAGACTATATAAGTCACACCAAAAACCGTATCCGGACGTGTGGTGTAAATAGGAATTTTTTCCCCGGTCTTTTCAACGGTAAAGATTATTTCTACCCCTTCACTACGCCCGATCCAGTTTTCCTGCATAGTCTTCACCTTCTCGGGCCAACCGGGCAAATCAACAAGACTGTCTAAAAGTTCCTGAGCATAAGCAGTAATCCGAAAATACCACTGTTCTAAAGCTTTTTTCTCCACCGGAGTCTCACAACGCTCACAACCACCATCAACAACCTGTTCATTGGCTAAAACCGTAGCACAACTAGGGCACCAGTTAACATGTGCCTTTTTCTTATAAGCCAGATTGTGTTTATAGAATTGCAAAAAAAGCCATTGCGTCCATTTATAATAATCAGGAAGAGAGGTAGTTACTTCTCTTTGCCAGTCATAACTTAGACCCATTGCTTTCAATTGTTCTCTCATATTACGAATGTTATCCAACGTCCAAGTCATAGGGGCAATATGGTGTTTAATCGCCGCATTTTCCGCCGGAAGACCGAAAGAATCCCAGCCCATCGGATGAAGAACGTTATATCCTCTCATTTTCTTAAAACGTGCCACTACATCCCCAATAGAATAATTCCGAACATGTCCCATATGTAAATTCCCCGATGGATAAGGAAACATTTCCAAACAATAATACTTTTCTTTTTGAGGTTCTTCTTCTACCCTATAAACAGCATCTCGTTCCCATCTTTCCTGCCATTTCTTTTCTATATCTTTAAAATTATACCTTTCCTGCACCTTAGTCTTCCTCCTTACTAAAAATACACCGTTTTTACTATTATATACTTAAATGAGCTATTTTTAAAAAATTAAGCCTCACATCTCTGATAAAGAGACGAGAGACTAAATTACTATCTATGTCAAAGCATCAACTCTTACTTAACACGTTTAACAATAAGTTCTTCATGCCGACTTACTTTTGCTTCAATCCGATCCAATTGATCATTATGTTGTTGCCAACCATCAAAGAGCACTGAAATCTTCTGAGCCACATCATTTTCTAACTTAATTTCAATTTTAGTCACGCGATCTTTAAGCTCAGTTACATCTTGCTTTAATCCTGTTACATCTTGCTTTAATCCTGTTACATCTTGCTTTAATCC
>LFSF01000015.1:27950-81204 GCA_001512665.1 Clostridiales bacterium DTU073 | reverse complement strand
CATTCCCGTTATATCTTGCTTTAATCCTGTTACATCTTGCTTCATTCCCGTTATATCTTGCTGCATTCCGTTCATGTTCTCAGCAAATTGAGCTAGATAACCTAAAACCTTACTTTCAAAATCCTGGCTACTCATATCCGGACACCTCCACGACAATATTTTACCCTAAAATTTTCTATTTGTATAGAGCCTATCATAAAGCCGCATCTTGTCCGGCAAGATAACCAGAAGACCAGGCCCACTGCAAATTAAAACCCCCACACTGCCCGTCAACATCAACTATTTCACCGGCAAAATATAAGCCCGGAATAATTTTCGAAGCCAACGTTTTTTCATTTATTTCTGCCGTAGACACTCCCCCTGCTGTAACCTGTGCACTAGACCAACCTTTAGTCCTGCGCACCTTAAAACGCCAATCAGTTAAAATCTTGACAATCTTTTCCCGTTCTTTAGCTGAAAGATTAACCACTGGACAGCGCAAATCACTAATCCCGGCTTCCTTCAAAACAACGGAAATCAGCCTTTTATTAATTAACCCTACCAAGCTAAATTCCACAGTTTTCTCCGGTCTGACTTGCCAACGCTTACACAAAAGCTCAGACAATTCTCCTCTGGACATACTGTCAATCAAGATTATCTTTAATAAAGCCTCTTTCTGTGCCTGTAAAAGTTCCCCTGCTTTCCTGCTGATTTGTAAAATAGGCGGACCGGAGACCCCATAATTAGCAAAAAGGATATCTCCTCTCTCCCTAGCTACGACCTTCTGATTATGTAAAAGCTCAGCAGTACCTACGAACTTCACTCCTTGAATTTGTCGGAAATAATCTCCCTCCAACATCAATTGAACCAAAGCCGGAAAAATAGGGATAATGGTATGACCTAGTCTTTCCGCAAGTGAATAGCCATTACCGTCAGAACCGCTTGCCGGCATAGCTTTACCCCCGGTGGCAAGAATCACCCTATCACCATAAAAACAAGTCCCATCCGCTAACTCTACCCTAAATCTGCCTTGCTCTTTTTTGATATTTTGGACATAAGCATCACAAACAATCCGGGGACCTAATTTCTTTAATTCATAGAGCAATACATCTAAGATACTGGACGCCTGATCCGACATAGGAAAAACCTTACCTGCGTCCTCCACCTTATAAGCAATCCCCAATTCCTCAAAAAACTCAATTGTTTCCTGCACCCCAAATGCAGAGAAAACACTCTCCACAAATTGTGGATTACTACCATGATAACAAGCGGCATCTAGATTAATATTGGTAAAATTACAACGCCCATTTCCCGTCGCCAAAATCTTCTTCCCTATACGCGGATTTCTTTCCAAAATGGTCACATCGGCACCCTTTCGTTTTGCCGAAATCGCCGCGACCATTCCGGAAGCACCACCACCTACAATGATAACCTGCTTTTTTGCACCCATTTCTCTTTACCCAACCCTTAGCTTATATACTACACAAATTAAAAATCATAAACCTATTATACTACATTTGTTATCTTAACTGTACAGGCTCCATCTCCGCTGTCAAAACCTTAAAAAGATAATTATTACTACGCAAATACTCTAGCAATTGCGGCAAAAACGCGACCGTTTCCTTACGATCATGCAATAAAATAACCGGGGCCGTTTTCTTCTTTTCTAAAGCTTCAATTTGCATAATCGTATAATCTACAAATCGTTCATCACGATATAACCAATCCTTACTATCAACATTCCAGTCCCACATTTTAAAACCGGCAGCCTTTACAGCTTCCTTATATGCAGGAGTCATACCCGGATTACTACCATAAGGTACTCTGATTAATACAGTATTTAAGCCAATTATTTCTAATAATTTCGCTTGAGCAGTCTTCATTTCCCATAATACACTTTCCTCTGAAGCATAAAAAAGGTTACGATCATGACTAACCCCATGTAATCCGAAAGCATGACCTTCGTCTTTCATTCTGCTTAGAGTATTTACATGACAGCTCATTAATGGTTCCAACATAAAGAAAGTAGCTTGAACATCATACTCTGCTAAAATGTCCAATATATTTGTCAGAGAATCTGTAGGACCATCATCAAATGTTAAATAAACTATTTTCTCCTCTTGATTTGTTTCTGGAACCGCCGCATGATTTGTTTCATGATTCTCTTGCTGATCTGCTTCATTATTTGCCTCTTGAACATTTTGCTGATCATCTGGCATTCCAACCTTTTCATCAATGTTTAAAGAGACTTCATCCTCATAAGTATCTGCATTTTCTAATATTTCCATACTTCCACCCATTGTTTCCATATTAATAAAACTAGGAAAGACCAAAAAGGTCAGTAAAAAAACTGCGAGAAAAACTAGTTTTCGCCATCTTTGTATCCGCTTATACCTTTTTTTCTTTTCCCGTCTCTTTGCCAACAATTCTTCAACAACCATATGGAATCACCCACTTTATAAAAAACTCTCTTATTCTTACAATAATGTCTTATCTTCTGATGGTTATCACTTACATTAATTGTTCTTTAACTATAGACGTAAATTATGACAAAAAGTTCATAAAAATACTACCGTCAGCTTTCACTAACGGTAGCATAATTGATTTAGCGCCCTTAACCCAGCTTTATTACCTTTGCATTCATCATCTCTTGCATCTTATTAACTAGCCAGTCATGACAAGTAAAAAGGAAAATCTGTCTTTGTCCGGCAAGCTCATGTAATATTTCTAAACACTTATGTAATCGCATGTTATCCCAATTAACCAAAACTTCATCTAAGAATAAAGGTACCGTTTCTCTTCCGGAATCCACATGTTCTACTAAGGCTAAACGTAAAGCAAGATGAATTTGTTCTAAAGTTCCCCGGCTTAAAGGGGGGGCCACATTTAACAGTTGCTCTACATAATTACCGCGAACCATTAAGCCACTCCCGTCGTCCTTAATAAACAATCGGTCATAACGTCCTTCGGTAATTAACTCCAAATAATGTCCGGCTTTCTGTAAAACATCCGGTTGATGCTCATCACGGAAACGACGATCCGCTTCCTTAAGTAATTTTTGTAAAACCACCAACCGATCCCGTTTTAATGCTACAGATTTTCGCTCTATTTGTAACTGTTGAATAGCCCCTTCCACATCATCTACTCTTTGTAAAGTGACTAAATGCTGTAATTCCGTTTCTAATCGCGCTATATTTTCTTTAATTTCCTCTTTTTTCTCCTCTAACTCCACAAACCTTATCTTCTTTGCCGCTAATTCATTATCTCCATTAAACCAATTTTCAGCAAAGAATTTAGTTTCGATCTCCTTTTCCAGGACCTTTAAATCGGGATAATCACTCTCTAAATCCTTCCTTAAGGTTTGCGCCTGTTGCCAATAATCTCGCCTTAGTACGAGATTATTAATTTTTTCCTCTAAGGTCTCACCCGTAAAATTTTGTAAACTGTTGAGTAATAACTCCCTTTCCTCAATAAGTTTATTTTGTTTACGAATAAACTCTGCCCACTGTGTCTCAACCTCAGCCAGACTGTCGGTTGCATGCTGCGCAGTAATTTGGCATTCCCTAGACGTAATTAATCCTTTTTCCAAGTGCCGTAAATCCTTAAGTATATCTCCTGATGATTTTAGCTGAAGTGTGTCCAAGAGTCTCTCTACTCTAAATTGATAAGCAGCTAATCTTTTTTCTAGCTGTGCTAACTTATCCTTAGAGTTATCTTTTTCCGTTAAAATCATCTTCATATTTTTCAGATCAACCAATAATGTTTCATCAGGTGTTACCAAACTCAGCTCTGTTACCGGAAGTCCCTGCAACACCTTTCTGATCTTCGCACGCTTTTGTTCACATTCAGTTTTAAGCCGAGCAACTTCTTGCTCAACTACAGCTACTTCAGACCCTACAGACTTTTTCCCTTTCAACAATATCCGATACATTGCAGTGCCCACACCTAACAGTAAAATCAAAGCAGCTGCAAAACCTAAAGGTGTGTTACCTAACCATATTATACCTAACAAACCCAGCACAATAGATATCCCTGCTAGCAAAGTTATAGATCGCCAATTATCTACTGTCCCTACAGTTCCTATCCGTGCCCTTAACCCCTCCAGTTGACTATCTTTTTGTTGATACTGAGTTTCCAAGCTCTTAAAATCAACAATCTCTGAGCGTAACGCTACTTCGTCAATTTCTTTTATTATTGCCTCCAACTGTGGCTGCCAACCACCTAAAAGGAAATTCGCCGCATAATCTTGAAGACGCTGTTCACCCCGTTTAATTTCTTCCCGACATGTACTTACGGCTAACTGATCGGAGACGATCTGGGCATAAGCTTTAGTTATTTCGCCAATCTCATCAGCCTGAGCGATAAATAACTGCTCCATAGTACCAAAGGCAGTCTTTTGTAGAGAATACTGCTCTCTTTTTTGCTCTGCTTTCTTTATTTCTTCCGCTAACGTTATTAAATCCTCGGCAATTAGTGCCAAAGTCTTTTGAGGATCCGCAGGCAATTGCCGATAAGCCTCTATATCTCCGGCCATTTCTAAAAGTTCTTTGATCCGCTCCAACTTTTTCTTCACCGGTAACAAACGTTCTATACAATTAAGCTCTGCCAACAGCTGTATTCTTTCTTGTTTGAGCTTCTCTTGTTCTTCACGAAGAGTAAATAATTGCTGCTCTATCTCCCGTAACTTCTGCTCGTTTTCATAAGCTAATCTTCTTTGTTGTGTTAATTTTAAGATTTCCTCATCTAATAACCTGGCTACAGGCTTCCCTCGCCTGTCAGGACGCCATAAACTATTAACCTCACTCTCTAAATCCGCAATAACCCCGGAGACAGGTTTCAAAAATGAAGCATACTGTCCGCCCAGTAGTTGGTCCTGTAATTCTTGCCAAGCATTAACATTGGGGAAACATAACTGATCCACGGTTAAAAAATAGACCTCTGCAAAAACTACCCGCGGTAAAAAGGCTAAACTCTCGAGACTATGATTACCTAAATTAAAGCTGGTTTGCCCTTTAATTATTGTACCCTGCGCCCGATTGCGCAAGCTTCTTTGTACGGTATATTCCTCTCCGCTCTGCTCCTCTATTACTGCTGAAACAACAGCAGGATTTCCTTCCCAAGGTAAATAAGGATTATCGGTCACCGGTCGCCACCCGTAAAATAAAGTTTCAATTAAATTAAAAAAAGTACTTTTCCCGGTCTCATTAGGTCCACAGACCACAATTGTATTACTATCCAACTGCTCAGTTTGCCAATCTTTAAAACACCCAAAGCCGGAAGCTTGAATTGACTTTATTTTCATTGCTCGTCCACCTCCACAAGACGAGCTACAGCTTCATAATCCAGACCCTGAAGAAGAGAACGTAAATACTTAACTCTCTCCTTAAACTCAATGTTACCGGGTAATCCTGCTAAATTCTCAGGAGCTAATTGTAATAATATATCGTCATCATGTTCTGCCTTTTCGAGAAGGGTCAGAACCTCACTTAAAATATGAGGCCCCTGCTTATAATTCTCCGGACAAAGGGGAGGAGTAAGCCCCTCATACTCCAATTCCAAATACTCCACTAACAAGAAAGCTCTTATATTTTCCTCCAGGGTAAGCAGATTTTCCGGAGCAGCTAATTCCCGATACATAGGACATCGACCTTCCAATTTCAAACGAAGAAACAACTTACCCTCCACCGGATAGTCCTGCAGATGCTTTTCTACCGAGTTTACGATTAACTGTTCCAATTTTTCTAAACTATCGGCTTCCTCTAAATTATTAAGTGTCAAATTAAGCCAACAAAGTGGTGCTAAAGTGCGGAAAGATAACTTTACTTGTCCATAATCATCTATTTCTACAAGATAAGCCCCTTTGCTACCGCTTTCTTTGGCATTTCTGCCCATCAAATTGCCCGGATAAACTACATATGGATTTTCCGAAAGAACAGCCCGTTTGTGTACATGCCCTAAAGCCCAATAGCTATAGCCTTTTTCGCATAAATCCTGTAGTGAGCAAGGAGCATAGCGTTCATGCTCCGTATCATCACTGCTTCCCGTAACCATAGCATGCAATAGAGCAATTTGTGGAACGCTCTGATGATCAGTCACCTGAGGAAACCGAGAAGCTAAATTTTCACCTACTCTGGAATTTTCATGACCGCCCCCGACTATCCGGGCCAACACTTGCCCATCCTGATCAACAAGAGGATAGGACTCAGGTGTATGCGATGTAAAAATATGTACATTATCTGGCCACCTCAACTGACTGACACGGCCTCTGCTTTCAGAAGGATCATGATTCCCTGTAGCATAAAAAACCTGAACCTGCCCCTGAGACAATCGCTCCATTTCAGAAAGTAAAAATTTTTCTGTCATAAAACTCAAGGTCTGATTATCAAAAAGGTCGCCGGCTATTAACATAGCATGGCAACCTGAAGCAAGGGCCAAATCAACCCCCGCCTTAAAAGTATCCCGTAACGCTTCTCTAAGCATAGACCGCAACTGAGCATCACGGTTTAGAAAAACCGTATCCAAATGAACATCAGCTAAATGTAAAAATCTGATCATCAGCTACACCCTTTTCAAAATTAATCAATCATTACTACAACAAACAATGCTATTTTTTTTCTCTTTAGCTTTATATAAGGCTTCATCTACAGTTTTAATAAAATTTTCCGTCTTAAAATCTAACTCTTTTTTCGCAGACCCTAACCCTATACTTATGGTAATCCTACAAGTAATTCCTTGATAAGAAAAAACATGTTGTTCTACAACTTTTCTGATTCTATCGGCAATTTTATAAGCTACCTCACATTGGGTATCCGGTAAAATTATCGCAAATTCCTCCCCGCCCCAACGGGCAATAATATCATCCTTTCTTGTATTATGAAGTAAAATTTCCGCAAATTGCTGAAGAACTTGATCGCCGGCAATATGTCCATAAGTGTCATTTACATTTTTAAAATCATCAAGATCGATAAGAATCAAAGAAAAACCACCATTAGCTTTGATTTCCGACAATTTTGCAAAAAGATATTTGCGATTATGCAAGCCGGTTAAGGTATCTGTATGTACCTGATGATATAAATTTCTAATCATAACCCCACTCACTATATAAACTAGAATGAAAATTATTGATAAAACCGACCAAACTGAACCAGAAGAATAAATACTATATTGTTTAGCTACATAAAATATTATTAACCATAAAATTAGACCCACCACAAGGAAAATGGCAGGGGCATAATTATAAATCTTTTCTATCATCTTGTTGCCGTTCATCTTTATCACCCTTTTGATGTAAACTTTCTTGCAGGAATTTCACAATATATTGATCAAACTTTTGACTTAATTTCAAAAGCGTTTCCTCTTTAGCATTCATCTCAGAAGCGTTATAAAGTATATTCCGTACTAATTCAATTTTATCCTTCATTTTTCTACTCATCTCTTTCTTCTTAATAAACATATCTTTTTATTTATTCTAACATTAAATCGGCGTATTGCAAACAATAAATATGTGCTAACGGCAAATTCTACTACAGCCTAAAGTTGGATAAAGTATTGCTTAAGGAGTGAAAAAAATGAAATTAACTACTTTAATAGACAGCAAGGCTGTAGGACAAAGAATACGAGAGCAACGAGAACTGCTGGAACTATCACGAGAAGAATTTGCCGAAATCGTTAAGCTTTCTGATTATTATGTCGGACAACTGGAACGAGGTGAGCGGCAAATGAGTCTGAACGTGTTAGTTAAGATAGCCAATTGCTTACATGTCTCTTTAGATTACTTAATTTTTGGGCATAAAACTCCACAAGCTTATTATGCTCACGATATTCACAATCACTATAAAACAGAAGCAAATAATCAATACGATGAAATAAATATGTTACTCAATAAATGCTCTGCAAAAGAACTAAAGTTAATAAAAAAGCTTTTAAAAACCATTCTTCCCTATATAAAAGATTAATTTTCTGCAAATAAAAAGCTACTCCCGCTTCCGGGTAGTAGCTTTTATAATAAAGCAAAAAATTCAAAATCTACTACTACAACGCAATTATTATTTTAACCAAAATAGCTCTTTTTGTCAAATAATATCTAAGCAAAAATACTCATACTATTCTTGTTAATTGTGTATCTAAGTAATCATAAGCCAGTAAATTTAACAGTATTTCCACCATTTTTTTGTGCAGTTAACATCCCTTTCGTTGATTCAGCAAAAAGTTCTTCCTGTAAATCTAAACTGTTTTCATATTTTTCCGAATCGCCTAAGAAAGTTGCTATACCTACACTTATAGTAAAAGAAACACTGTCATAACCTACTTCTACAGGATTTTCCATAATTTTCTTCCTTAAAAGCTCTGCCATCTGCATAGCTTCCTGAGCATCTGTCTCCGGTAAAATCAACGCAAACCTTTCTTCCTCCGTTCGGCTTAAAAAATCCCCGAGCCGAGCGGTTTCCCCTAATATATCAGCAGTATGTACTAAAACTTTTTCCGAAAACTCTAGCCCGAACTTCTCTTTAATCTGCATAAAATTATCAATACTAAAACTAATTAATGAACAAGGTGTACGCTTTCTAAAGGCCAATTCCGTAATTTCTTGAGTTCTTAACAAAAAATAGCGTTTGTTAGCTAAACCGGTCAAAGGTTCATAAAAAACCTGGCTCTGTAAAAGACGTTGCATATTACTAAATTTTTGTCCTATTTCTCCGAGAGATTCTTTAATAACAGCCATTTCTTCATAACATAATCCTTCTTCTACTAATTGCAAATTTGTCTCTTTTTCACAATTATTCACAAACTGAATTATACCTTTCACCAACTGCTCTAGAGGATGCACAATGTTTCCGGCAACAAATCGGGACAAAGGATAAATGAGCAATAGATAAATTAAAAAAACAAATAAAATAATATACCACATTTCCTGATGAAATTTTTCAACTACCGTAGACTTCTCAACTTCTACCAACAAACCCCAAACGTAATTATCTAATTTTTTATAAGTTCCGAAAATTTGTGCACCTTGGCTGTTTTGGTATTCACCGGAACTTTTTCCCTCATTCTTAAGCATGTCTATTACTGATGCTCTAATTGCTAACTCCTCTTCACTTACTTCGGATGAACTGGTAAAAATTGCCCCTTTTCTATCCACAAGATAACTTTTTACCGTATTATCAAAATGATAAAAGGAAATTATCCCTATTATTTTCGACCATCTTAATGGTGCAAAAACAACCCCGGAAATTTCCCCTTGATCAGAGATAACCGGACACGATACGTTTACAACTTGATTATTAGTAAATCTACTGATTATAAGCTCACTAATACAACTTTTTCCCCGCATCGCTTCCTTAAAGTAATCTCGGTCCGCTACATTAACATCAGTATATTCAACTTGTCCATAAAGTAAAACATTACCCTCCCGGTCAATATAACCTAAATTCTCAAACCCTGTCGTTAATCCCAGCTGTTCTTTAAACACAGCTTTCATCTCTGTTAAATCATTTTCCTTTACCGCCTTACTAAAAGCAATATTATTGATAATCATGGCTCGCTCTTTAAACCAATTATCAAGATATCTAGCTTGCTCATCTCTAATTTTAGCTATATTAATCCAAGAACTTTTCAATAATGAATTATACGACAAAATACTGTAGATAGACAAACCTGTAACCAATCCCAACAAACTAAACACAAGAAAATACTTTTTTAAAACACTTGCAAGTTTATCTACCTTTTTATCCAGCATGCGTCCTTGGTCCCCCTATATAAATAAAATTATCTATTTTTTAACGAAGGAAAGCGCGATATGCTATATCTTGGCGATAATGAGCTCCTGAGAAATTTATTTTCTTGACTGCACGATAGACAGAATCTACAGCTTGGCGCAAATTTTCTCCTAAAGCAGTAACAGCTAAAACTCTGCCGCCTGCCGTTACAATCTCCCCATCCTTCAAAGCAGTACCACTGTGAAAAACGAAAATATCATCCTCCACATCTGTCAATCCTTTAATTTGTAACCCGGTTTTATAGCTGCCAGGATACCCTTGAGAAGCCATAACTACACTAACACATGCCTCTTCCCGCCAAACAATTTCCTGCTCAGCCAATCTCTCCTCACATACCGCTAAAATAATCTCCACCAGATCACTTTTTAATCTGGGTAAAATCACTTGAGTTTCCGGATCACCAAAACGAGCATTAAACTCTAATACACGTGGTCCCTGTGCCGTAATCATCAACCCGGCATATAATACTCCTTTAAAGGTGCGTCCCTCTTGCGCCATTGCCTTAATTGTCGGTTGTAATACCTGCTCTTCAATTACTTTACATAGTTCAGGCGTAGCAACCGGTGCAGGAGAATACGCCCCCATACCTCCGGTATTGGGACCTTGATCGCCATCAAAAACTCTTTTATGATCCTGAGCGGAAACCATCGGAATCACAGTTTGCCCATCACTGAAAGCCATCAGACTTAACTCTTCACCCTCTATAAATTCCTCAATTATTACTTTTTCTCCTGCTGTTCCAAAAATTTTCTCCACTAAAATTTTTTCAATGGCAACATCTGTTTCTTCCAGTGTAGAACAAATCAATACACCCTTCCCGGCAGCAAGCCCATCAGCCTTTACTACCCATGGTCCTGCTAATTCACGAGCGAAATCTCGAGCAGTCTGTACCTCACGAAATACACCATAACGAGCGGTAGGTATTCCATAACGATGCATTAAATCTTTAGCAAAAACCTTACTGCCTTCAAGCTCTGCCGCTTTCTTCTTCGGTCCAAATGCTTTTATTCCTTTTTCCTCTAAAGCATCAACAAGTCCTAAAGTAAGAGGCAGTTCCGGTCCGACAACTACCAAATCCACTTTTTCTTTCTCACAAAAATTAACTATACCGCTTAGATCATCTACCTGAAGCGGAACAAGCTCCGCTAAGGGAATCATCCCTACATTTCCGGGAGCGCAATAGATTTTCTCAACTAATTTACTTTGAGCTAATTTCCATACTAGAGTATGTTCACGTCCGCCACTACCCACAACTAAAATTTTCAACTTGGTCATACTCTCTCACCTCTTAATGCTTAAAATGCCGTATGCCGGTAAAGACCATCGTAATCCCATATTCATCTGCTTTAGCAATTACATCCTCATCTTTAATAGAACCACCCGGCTGAATAATTGCACTAATTCCTGCTTTAGCCGCTATCTCTACAGTATCGGAAAAAGGAAAGAAGGCATCAGAAGCCAAAACTGCACCTCTAACCTTGTCCTTAGCTTGTTTCAGGGCAATCTCAGCTGCACCCACTCGATTCATCTGACCGGCGCCAACACCTAAAATTTGTTTATTCTTAGTCAAAACAATAGCATTTGATTTCACATGCTTCACGATTTTCCAAGCAAAAAGAAGCTCATCGATTTGTTCTGCCGTTGGTTGTCTCTTCGTAACCACCTTTAAATCCGCAACCACAACCTTAGCTCTATCCTTTTCCTGAAGAAGAAAACCACCACTAACCGGTTCCAGCCAGTAATCCATCTTCTCTCCAAACTGTGGCTGATTACCCATCTCGATCAGCCGCAG
Organism: Clostridiales bacterium DTU073; assembly: GCA_001512665.1. GTDB lineage: Bacteria > Bacillota > Peptococcia > DRI-13 > DTU073 > DTU073. Next base: position 69,657 of record LFSF01000015.1, on the reverse strand, counting down.
GTTTTTCTTTGTTGCTAAAATTTCCCGTGCTTCTGCACTAAAAGAAGGCGCTATAATCACTTCCATAAATATTTTCTTAATTTCTTCTGCAGTAGCTTTATCCACTTCTCGGTTTAATCCGACAATACCCCCAAAAGCTGAAAGAGTATCAGATTCATAAGCCCGTACATATGCCTCATGAATATCTTTGCCAATAGAAGCCCCGCAGGGATTAGTATGCTTAATAATAGCTGCAGCCGGTTCCGAAAACTCATTAACAATCGACCAGGCTGATTCCACATCAACGAGGTTGTTATATGATAATTCTTTTCCCTGCAATTTTTTTGCTCCTGTCAAAGTTCCCTGCTGATTTCCTTTAAACTTATAAAAAGCCGCTTTTTGGTGGGGGTTTTCTCCATAACGTAAATCCTGGATTTTTTCGCCCTCTAAAAACCAATGTCGCGGAAATGCTGTATCCTCTAAAGTTTTACTTAGATATTGAGTAATCGCCACATCATAAGAAGCTGTGTGAGCAAAAGCTTCCAGTGCCAATCTTGCTCTTGTTTCCAAAGAAATCTCGCCCTGCTCCCGCAACTGTTCTAAGATATCCTCATAAGCTGCCGGATCAACAACAACGGTAACCCGTTCGTAATTTTTGGCTGCCGCACGCACCATTGACGGTCCGCCAATATCAATATTTTCAATGGCCTCTGCCAAAGTAACTCCCTTTTTTGCTACCGTTTCTCTAAAGGGATAAAGATTAACCACGACCAAATCAATAGCTTCTATCCCCAGCTCTGCTATTTGTGCTAAATGCTCTGCCGTATTCCGTGCCAAGATACCGGCATGAATTTTGGGATGTAATGTTTTTACTCTCCCATCGAGAATTTCCGGAAAGCCTGTCACTTCAGAGGCACCTAAAACCTTTACCCCTGCCTCGCGGAGAATTTGTGCGGTTCCCCCCGTAGAAATAATTTTATATCCTAACTCCTGAAGTCCTTGCGCAAAACCCACGACCCCATTTTTATCCGATACACTAATCAGGGCACATTTACTCAACCTTCTGTTCCTCCTTTGTTATAATCACCTTTCTGCCTTCACAACGAATTCTCCCCTCACAAAGGAGTTGAACTGCTTGAGGATAAAGTTGATGTTCTTCTTGAAGAATACGTTGTGACAAACTTTCTTCTGTATCATCAGGATAGACCGGTACTACCGCCTGCAAAATAATCGGTCCTGTATCCACACCTTGATCCACGAAGTGTACAGTACAACCACTAAAACGCACCCCATACTCCAAAGCCTGCCGTTGAGCATGAAGCCCTGTAAAAGCCGGCAAAAGCGAAGGGTGAATATTCAAGATTGGAATCCTTACTGCGTTAATAAAAACAGGCGAGAGCACCCGCATAAAACCGGCCAAGAGTAAATAGTCCACCGCATATTCACTTATAGCTTGTGCTAATTTTTCTTCGTATTCCTGTTTTGTCGCAAATCTGGACGGATCAAGACAAAAAGAACTAATCCCCTCCTTCTTTGCCCGTGTCAAAGCAAAAGCATTTTCTTTATCACTGATTACTACAACTACCTCACCATTTATTCTGCCATCTTTACAAGCATCTATAATGCTCTGCATGTTTGATCCTCTACCGGAAACAAACACAGCTAAGCGCCGTTTATCCACTATTTTAGCCCCCTCACCGATACCCCGGGGATACCTATCACAGCCTGTCCTATTATATAGGCTTCTTCTCCCTTTTGTTTTAACCACTTAATTAAACTATTCCCGCTTTCAGCATCGAGAATTAAAACAAACCCTATTCCCATGTTGAAAGTACGAAGCATTTCTAAAGTCTCTATTTTTCCACCTTGTGCCAATAGATCAAAAACAGTAGGAACCGGCCAACTTCCATATTCCACTTCCAAATGACAATCGGGAGGCAAAATACGAGGCAGATTCTCCATAAGTCCTCCCCCGGTAATATGAGCCATCCCCTTAATTGTAAATTTCTGCATAATCTGTTGTACTAATTTCACATAAATTCTAGTGGATTTTAATAATTCTTCACCTAATGTACAACCAAGTTCCGGCACATACTTCTCAGGATCCCAACCATAAACCTCAAAGAATATTTTACGGGCCAGAGAAAAACCATTGGAATGTAAACCATTAGAAGGCAAGCCCACCAGAACATCTCCAGGTCTAATGGTCTGTCCGTCAATTATTTTATCCCGATCCACAATACCCACAGTAAATCCGGCCACATCATATTCACCGGGTCGATAAAAACCCGGCATTTCCGCTGTTTCTCCCCCAATTAAAGCACATCCGGCCTGTTGACAGCCTTCTGCTATTCCGGTTACTATCGCCGCTACCTGCTCCGGGTCTAATTTACCTACAGCCAAATAATCTAAGAAGAAAAGCGGTTCTGCGCCCAATACCAGCACATCATTGACACACATGGCCACACAATCAATCCCAATGGTATCATGTTTCCCTATTTTGTGCGCCACCGCCAGTTTTGTTCCCACACCATCCGTTCCGGAAACTAAAACAGGCTGTTGATATTTTCCTATATCTAAAGCAAATAAAGACCCAAACCCACCTATACCACCTAATACTTCCGGTCGCATCGTTTTGGCAACGATTGGTTTTATTAATTCAACCGCTTTATTACCCTGATCAATATCTACTCCTGCTTCCCGATAAGTCCAGCTCTGTTTAGCCTCCATTACCGGACCTCCTTTCGCTTTGGTGTGGAAATCTCCGTAATATGTTTACCCAACTTTCCACCGACAGGTAACCCTAAAGGATAATTCTCACTAAGACAAGCTGTACAAAATCCGCATTCTTGTCCCAAAGCACGATAAAGCCCTTCCATGCTTAAATATGACAAGGAATCCGCATTAATATATGCTCTTACTTCATCTAATGATTTCTGTGCGGCAATAAGTTGAGCCCTCTCGGAAGTATCTATCCCATAATAGCAAGGAGCAATAACCGGAGGTGAAGTAATCAACATATGCACCTCTTTGGCTCCTTTTTCTCGTAGTAGTTGGACAATCCGCTTGCTTGTAGTTCCTCTGACTATCGAATCATCAACAATACCAACTTTTTTCCCTTCTATTAACCTTTTTACCGGATTTAACTTTAAATGCACCGCTAAATCCCGATCTTTCTGTTGCGGGCCAATAAAAGTTCTCCCGATGTAACGATTTTTCATTAATCCCATATCATAAAAGATATTCCGAGCTTCAGCATAACCAAGGGCACCGGCTATCCCGGAATCAGGTACAGGAATAACAATATCTACATCAACCGGACTTTCCTTAGCTAATTCTCTGCCCATGTTCCTCCGTGCTTCCATCACATTAATCCCGTCAATATTAGAATCAGGACGGGCAAAATAAACAAATTCAAAAGCACATAGAGCACGTTCAACTGAAGATAAAAATTGATGTGAATGTACTCCTTGCCGGTCAATGATCACTATTTCCCCGGGAGCAACATCCCTGATAAATTCAGCTCCCAGCACATCAAAAGCACAAGATTCGGAAGCAAGAAGATACGCATTATCCAATTTACCAAGACAAAGCGGTCGATTTCCATAGGGATCTCTCACCCCAACCAATTTATCTTCCGTCATGATTACTAAAGCGTAGCTTCCTTTAAGATCTATCATCGTTTTGGTTAATGCTTCTTCCAATGTATCCTGTGCGTAACGGGCAATTAAATTAGCGATAAGTTCTGAATCAATGGTTGATTGAAATACTGCCCCATTGGCCGCTAACTTTTTCTTCAACTCCTGGGCATTGATCACATTCCCGTTATGAGCAACTGCCAAATCACCTTTTAAATAATGACAAACCAGTGGCTCGGAATTAACAGCTAAATTAGAGCCCATGGTCGAATACCGGACATGGCCAATACCGATATCTCCTTTTAAACCGGAAATGATTTGCTCGGTAAAAACCTCTGAAACCAAGCCCATTGCCTTATGTATCTTGATCCCGTTACCCTCGGTAACACCAATTCCGGCGCTTTCCTGCCCACGATGCTGCAGAGCATATAAAGCATAATAAGTCAATCGTGCTACATCTTTTCCGGGAGCATAAATGCCAAAAACCCCACAAGCTTCTTCCATCTTATCTTTCTGCCAAAGATTATCTGCCTCCGTCAAACCATGTTCTATCCCTTCATTAAGCATGCTATTGCCTCCCGATATTTTTCCTCCATCTCAGCTACATCAACATTAACCTTCCAACCGGAACCGGCAATGTTTAATGAATCTCCTCCTACACTTCCCAAAACTTTATAAGGAACCTGGAACTTTTTCAATTGTTGTAAAACCAAATCAATTTTACTCTTGTTAATGGAAATGATTATTCTGGACTGAGATTCCCCAAAAAGAATACTGCTCGGGCGAATATTTTCGGTCAAAGCTACATCTGCGCCGATTTTACCCTGTATACAACATTCCGCTAAGGCAACAGCCAGCCCCCCCTCAGAACAATCATGAGCAGAAACAACTAAACCCATTTTAATTAATTCTAAAGTCGCCTGTTGAACCTGTTTCTCTAATTCCAAATCAATTTCCGGCGTTTTTCCTGCTTCCAATCCATGAATTACACTAAGATAGGTACTGGCACCTAACTCATCCTTAGTTATACCTAAGAGAATTATTATATCTTCCTCCTGTTTAAAACCAAGTGTGGTTACATGCGCCAAATCTTCAACTAAACCGACAATTCCCACAATCGGTGTAGGATAGATCGCTTCCCCATTTGTTTCGTTATATAAACTAACATTTCCACCCACAACAGGAGTCCCTAAGACTCGACAAGCTTCGCTCATTCCCGCTACAGCTTGTTTAAACTGCCAGAAAATCTCCGGTTTTTCCGGATTACCAAAATTCAAGCAATCTGTTATCGCTAAAGGTTTACCACCGGTGCAAATAATATTACGCGCAGCTTCTGCTACTGCAATTTGCCCTCCCCGATAAGGATCCAGGTAAACATAGCGAGAATTACCGTCTACCTTCATCGCAATACCTTTATTGTATCCTTTAATTCTTAGCACAGCAGCATCACTGCCCGGCGGTACAACAGTATTTGTACCCACCATATAGTCAAACTGACTGTATACCCATTCTTTACTGGCAATCGTGGGCGTTCCTAATAAAGTCACCAAGACTTTGCCATAATCCTCCATCTCCGGTAAAGAAGCTAAATCATACCCTTGAGCTTGAGCCAAATATTCAGGTTCTTTAGCTTCACGATCATAACGTGGACATAATTCTGTCAAAGCCTTTGCCGGAATCTGTGCAACAATTTCTTTACCTTCCCTAATCGTCATCTGCCCATCAGCAGTAACCTGCCCGATCACAGTAGCCTCTAAATCCCACTTCGTAAAGATATCCTGTACTTCTTTTTCCTTCCCTTTTTGTACGACAATAAGCATTCTTTCCTGAGATTCTGATAAGAGGATTTCATAAGCACTCATCCCCTCTTCACGACACGGTACTTTCGCTACATCTATTTCAATCCCTGTACCCGCCCGTGAAGCCATTTCACAAGCAGAACTAGTGATACCGGCAGCACCCATATCTTGCATACCTACAACATAACCGGTCTTAATTACTTCCAAACAAGCTTCCATTAAAAGTTTTTCCATAAAGGGGTCACCTGCTTGAACGGCCGGTCGTTTTTCCTCCGTGGCCTCACTTAATTCTTCCGAAGCAAAAGTAGCCCCGTGAATTCCGTCTCTACCCGTACGCGCACCAACAACAAATACTGGATTTCCGGGGCCACTGGCAAATCCTTTCGCTAATTCTTCATGATTCATTAAGCCAACACTCATAGCGTTGACCAGACAATTATCTTCATAAGAGGGATGAAAATATACTTCCCCTGCAACTGTAGGTACTCCTATCCGATTGCCATAACCGGCGATACCTGATACAACTCCACTAAAAAGGTATTGTGTTTTCTTACTCTTTAAAGAACCAAAGCGTAAAGAGTTTAAGGAAGCAATAGGTCTTGCCCCCATTGTAAAAATATCGCGAATAATGCCTCCCACGCCGGTAGCTGCACCTTGATACGGTTCTATAGCTGAGGGATGATTATGACTCTCGATTTTAAAAGCAACTGCCTGACCGTCACCTATATCGATAACCCCTGCATTTTCACCAGGACCTTGTAAAACCCAAGGAGCCTCAGTAGGAAACTGTTTCAAAACATTACGCGAGTTTTTATAACTACAATGTTCAGACCACATAACCCCGAACATTCCCAGTTCTACTTCATTAGGCTCCCTTTGCAAAATCTCTTTAATTAATTCATACTCACTCTCTGATAATCCCACTTCTTTCCAAAAATCTTCTTTCATCGTCCTGCACCTCCTTGCCACCATGCGAGCAGGGAGCTAAAAATTCTCTCCCCATCCTCACCACCTAAAATAGCTTCCGCACATCTTTCCGGATGAGGCATCATTCCCAGAATATTTCCCTGTTCATTAATTATGCCGGCAATATTATTCAACGCACCATTAGGATTAGTTTCCGGAGTAATCTCACCTTGTTCATTACAATAACGGAAAACAATACGTCCTTCCTTCTCTAGTCGTTCCAAGGTTTCCTTATCAGCAACGTATGCGCCCTCCTCATGAGCAATAGGGATTTTAATCACTTCATGCTGTGTATATGTACTGGTAAAAGGCGTGTTTGTTTGTTCCACACGCAACAAAGTATTTTCGCACTGAAAACGCAAACTCCGGTTTTTAATTAAGGCACCGGGTAAAAGCCCTGCTTCCGTAAGAATTTGGAAACCATTACAGATACCTAAAATCAAACCGCCTTTTTTGCCGAAAGCAATTACCTTCTCCATGATCGGAGAATTACTAGCAATTGCGCCGGCACGCAAATAATTACCATAAGCATAACCACCCGGAATTATTAAACAATCTACGCCTCGTAAATCCTGTTCTGCATGCCACAAATAACTTACCGGTTCCTGCAAAATCTGATCAATTATGTAATAACAGTCTGCTTCACAACTAGAACCAGGGAAGACCACTACACCAAATTTCATACCTCTACCTCCACTAATTCTACTTGATACTCTTCAATAACCGGATTGACCAGGAGGTTTGAACACATTTCCTTAATCTTGGTTTCAGCTTCTTGAGGTTCATCCCCTCTTAATAATATTTCCACATGTTTACCCATACGCACATCTTCTACATCTTCATAACCTAAAGACTTTAGAGCCTTATGTACAGCATTTCCCTGAGGGTCTAAAATACTCTTTTTAAATGTAATCGTAATAATCGCTTTAAACAACCTTTTTCCCTCCTTTAAATTTAAGCATTTTGGGGTTTTTGCATTTCCCTAACGGACTCTTGAATTTTCTCATCTTTTATTGCTACTTCCTCAGCCAGCTGTTTTTTATATTCTATTAATTTTTGTCGTAAAGCGTTATCCTTTACACCTAAGATTTGTATAGCCAACAATGCTGCATTTTTTGCTCCGTCAATAGCAACTGTAGCTACAGGAATTCCCGAAGGCATTTGTACTATCGCATAAAGAGCATCCAACCCCTGCAACGCAGTAGCATTAATCGGTATTCCTATGACCGGCAAAGGAGTTACTGCAGCTAACACTCCAGGTAAATGAGCTGCTGCACCTGCTCCGGCAATAATCACATCAAAACCATCGTAATGAGCCTGTCTAGCTAAAGCAAGAGCACGATCCGTAGTACGATGAGCAGAGGCCACATGAACCTCATAACCTATGGCAAATTCATTTAAAGTTGCTAACGCCTTCTGCATGATCGGCCAATCTGAATCACTGCCCATGATTACTAATACTTGATTATTCTTCAAAAATATCTCCCTTCCTTCCTCTACCGGTAGCATTTGTTAAAAAACAAACTCTTAATCATTATAATACCATGATTAAAACATTTTAGGAATTTATAATATATTTATATAACCATACAACTTCTTTGTCAAGAAAAGGCGAACATTATTAAATAAATTCCCCTTATCATTCGGGCTTTTCGCTCATTTCCACAAGGTCAGCAAGAGTAAGATGATCTACTACACCTCTGATCGCTTCGTCAAGCTTTTTCCACACTGCTAGGGTAACACATGATTCGCTACGTTCACATTGGTTAGGCTTATCAGCCATACACGCAACCGGTACAAGATCACCTTCTATCAATCTTAAAATCATACCAACTGTGTACGCCTCGGCAGGTTTGGCCAGTTTATATCCTCCCTGTGCACCACGAATACTTTTTACATATCCTGCCCTATTTAAAACGGAAACGATTTGCTCCAGATATTTACCGGAAATCCCCTGACGTTCAGAAATATTTTTAATAGATACATACTCACCGGTATTATTTAGCGCTAAATCAAGCATCAAACGTAAGGCATAACGCCCCTTTGTAGATATCTTCATCAAATCACCATCCTCTCTTGATCATTCGGAAAATAGTGGAGTGGAAAGATACCTTTCGCCAGTATCCGGCAAGAGTACAACGATAGTCTTACCATCATTTTCAGACCTGTTGGCCAGCTCGGTTGCTGCCCATACCGCCGCACCCGAAGAAATACCGACGAGTAAACCTTCAGTTTTGCACAACTCTTGCCCAACGGCAAAAGCATCTTCGTTTTTTACCTTAATGACTTCATCATAAATAGTTGTATTCAGAACCTGCGGTACAAATCCCGCACCAATACCTTGTATTTTATGTGCACCGGCTTTACCTTCGGATAATACCGGAGAGTCAAACGGCTCTACCGCAATTACTTTAATCTGTGGCTTTTGCGCTTTCAAAAATTCCCCAACTCCTGTAATAGTCCCCCCGGTACCCACACCGGACACAAAAAAGTCTACCTTTCCATCAGTATCCCTCCATATTTCAGGACCAGTCGTTTCCCTGTGTACAGCCGGATTATCCGGATTAACGAATTGACCGGGAATAAAAGCATGCGGAATTTCCTGAGCAAGCTCTTCGGCCTTGGCAATTGCCCCTTTCATCCCTTTAGCTCCGTCTGTCAGCACAATTTCAGCCCCATAGGCTTTGAGCAATTTCCGGCGTTCTATGCTCATTGTTTCCGGCATAGTAAGAATAAGCCGATAACCTCTAGAAGCTGCAACTGCAGCAAGACCGATACCTGTATTGCCACTGGTAGGCTCAATAATCACCGCATCAGGTTTTAACAAGCCCTTAGCTTCTGCAGCCTCAATCATCGCCATGGCGACCCTATCCTTGACACTTCCCGCCGGATTGAAATATTCCAACTTTGCCAGCACAGTAGCTTTAAGGTTATGTTTTCTCTGATAATTCACTAATTCTAACAAAGGGGTATTCCCAATTAGATCGCCTATACTCTGATAAACTTTTGACATGTTTGAACCTCCATTCAATTACTTTTATTCATACATGATTGGTATGATATGATAAACTATATCTTTATCTTCTTATTTTGTCAACAGCTTTTCAACATGTGGCACGGGGACGACATATGGCATGGGGACGTTTCATCTGCCACATTAGCAACCAGGTAAAATTTGGATGGCATACTAATGTGGCAGATGAAACGTCCCCATACCACAAAATAAGCCGGAAAAAATAATGCCCACTTGTTTAGCCAAGGGGCATCTTTTTATACTTATCTAGTTTCAGGTTGTTCTACAAATACTTTGAGTAAATGCTCTTGAGAAAACCTCTCAGTTACTAAGCTTACAGCCGGTACTACCGCCAAAGACAGCAGCATCGCTAAAGCCCCACCAATTGGTACATATCCGGCATCAAAATGATGAAACCAGGAAAACCCAAGGCTAAAAATCAAACCAACCAACGCTCCACTCCAAGCTCCCATTTTCGTTGTGCCCTTCCAAAACAATCCCCAGAGATAAGGACCGAGAAATACTCCGGCTACTGTTCCCCAAGAAAGTGCCATTAAAGTAAGAATTATCGCGGGTTTGAGCAGAGCCAGTACTGCCGAAAGCATAATAAAGAGCAAACAAAAACTACGCATCAATAATAGTTCATTTTTTTTCTGCATTTGTGGTCTCAAATATCCTTTAACCAAATCAATCGTAATACTGGAACTGGAAATCAAAACCAGAGAAGACAAGGTAGACATAGAGGCAGCCAATACAAGCAACAAAATTATTACAGCAGCGAACTCAGGCAATGCAATCTCTAAAATTTGCGGTACTAACAAGTCAACAGTAGCCTTTCCTGTTGCGGGATCCATAGGAAGTTCAGCAAAATACAAATGGCTCACAGCTCCTACACCATATGCCCCAAGACCGATAATTATACAAAACAAAGTAGAAATTACCGTAGCAGCCTTAATCTTTTCTTTATCTTTAATAGCATAGAATTTCTGTGCCATTTGTGGTAAACCCCAGGTTCCCAAACTTGTGAGCAGAACCACCGAGAATAATGCTACACCGTTATGACCGGTTGGAAAGAATGAAGCTAATCCCGAATCAATCTGAGCCAGTTTCGGCAGAACCTGAGCAAAGCCTCCCACAGCAGGATGACCAAAGACATAATAAATAAGGATACAAACGCCAAAAATCATAACCATTCCCTGAATAAAATCTGTAATCGCAACCGCTCTATAACCACCCATCAAGAGATATATGGCTGTGATTACAGTGATTGCAACCAGCACGAAGTTGTAGTTTATTTGAAAGACTTGTTCAAAAACATAACTTAGACCCATAAAAACCGAAGCAGAATACGGAACCATAAACACAAAAATCACTAAAGCTGCGTAAATCTTCAAAGAATGACTGTCATAACGTGCCTGGAGAAATTCCGGCATAGTCATCGCCCCAAGCTTTTCCGTCATTTCCCGCGTCGGTTTAGCGAGAAGTTTCCAAGCTAATAAGCTGCCCACAAGAGCATTACCAATACCGACCCATAGACCGGCAATACCGAAACTCCAACCAATTTTTCCGGCATAACCGACAAAAATTACCGCAGAAAAATAAGTGGTACCAAAGGCAAAGGCAGACAACCAAGGACCAATATTTCTCCCTCCGAGAAAAAAGTCCCCTATGGTTTTGGTTTTTTTCATTGCCAAAAAACCACTCGCCAATAAAATAGCCACAAAGGTACCAAGCATAACAAATTTAAACATATTAATTCTACCATCCTTCCATACTACTTTTTTACGAGGCTTTCACAGCCCCATTTAACAACCCACAAAGGAAATTGAAATACTACCATGCTGCTTTTACTACCTACACATTCTCCTGCCTTCAACTACCCACAGCATCAATAAATCAACAAAAATACCAACTACAATCTAATTAAGATTGAAATTGGTGGACGAAAAGGGGTTCGAACCCTCGACCTCCGCGTTGCGAACGCGGCGCTCTCCCAACTGAGCTATTCGCCCATATTATGCATATTATAGCAAAACACGTTTTATTCGTCTAGTAATATTTTTCGCGTTTTTTATTGCTCTTTCTTTACTCCCATTCAATGGTTCCGGGCGGCTTGGAGGTAATATCATAGACTACCCTGTTCACTTTCGGTACCTCCCGCACAATTCTACTGGAAATTTGGTCTAACAAATCATATGGTAAGCGCACCCACTCGGCAGTCATCGCATCAATACTATTGACTACCCGTAAAATAATGGGATAGGCATAAGTTCTCTCTTCTCCCTGCATGCCTACACTCTTAATAGAAGGAAGCACGGCAAAAGACTGCCAAGTTGACTCATATAAACCGGCATTACGGATTTCTTCCATCACAATAGCATCTGCCTCACGAAGAATATCCAGTTTCTCCGCTGTAATTTCTCCGATTATACGCACAGCCAACCCCGGACCGGGGAAGGGCTGACGGCCGACAATTTCCTCTGCTAAACCAAGTTCTCTGCCAACCTCACGCACTTCGTTCTTAAAAAGCTGCCACAAAGGCTCAATTAACTGAAATTCTAAATCCTCGGGCAAGCCGCCCACATTGTGGTGAGATTTAATAATTTTTCCGCTGGCTGTCTGACTTTCCACAATATCCGGATAAATCGTCCCTTGCACCAAAAAATCAATTTTACCGAGTTTTGCCGCTTCATCCTCAAAAACCCTAATAAATTCAGTCCCAATGATTTTTCTCTTTTGCTCCGGGTCTGTTACTCCCGCTACTTTTTGTAAAAATCGTTCCCGAGCATCGACAAAAACCAGATTCATCTGGAATTGTTCCTTAAAAGTAGCTCTAACCTGTTCCGGTTCACCCTTACGCATAAAACCATGATCGACAAAAACACAAGTAAGCTGTTCGCCGATTGCTCTATGTACCAAAACCGCAGCAACTGAAGAATCAACCCCGCCGCTGAGAGCACATAGTACTCTCTTGTCTCCTACTTTTTCTCTGATTGTCTTTACTTGTTCCTGAATAAAATACTGCATCGACCATTCCTTGGAGCACCGGCAATCCTGAAATAAAAAATCTTTTAAAGCAGACATCTCTTTTTCCGCATCTTCCCTCAGCACATAAAGTGGCACACCTATTGTTCTAAGCTTAGACCTAACTTCGTCCCGTACGGCAGAGTTCACACCTTCGTCTGCAGAAACACTGGCCAAAACGAGCCCTCTGGGGTTTTGGCGCTTTATTTCTTCCAAGGAGGTATTATAAGGGATTATTTCAGAATATACCCCTAACTCCCGGATTTTCCGCGCTAAGATTTGAAGATCCGGTCCACCAAAATCGAGAACCAAAACTTTTTCTTGTCGTCTATGCAAATCTATCGCCTCACCTTTATTAAAATTACTCATTAATTCTCATAAAATTCAGGCTTGAGAACTCCAATATAGGGCAAATTCCTGTATTTTTCCGCAAAATCCAACCCATACCCAACGGCAAATTCATCAGGTATAGTATAACCCATGTAATCAGGATCCAGCGTTACTTTTCTACGACTAGGCTTATCTAAAAACGAACAAACTTTCAAACTAGCAGGACCACGCGCACGCAAATTATCTTTTAAATAGCTTAATGTTAAACCGGTATCAACAATATCCTCTACGATTAAAACATCCTTGCCTGCAATATCCTTTTCTAAATCTTTAAGAATACGCACAACCCCGGAAGCACGAGTAGACATTCCATAACTGGAGATAACCATAAAATCCAATTCTAACGGCAATTTAATCTCTCTAATCAAATCCGCGAAAAAAACAACCGCTCCTTTTAAGATGCCCACAATAACTAATTCCTTTCCTTGATAATCAGAGGTTATCTGCACCCCAAGTTCTTGCACTTTACTCTGTATTTGTTGTTCCGAAAAAAGAATCTTGCAAAGATGTTCATGCATTTTTAATTTGCCCCTTTCACATTTATAGCTCGTCTCTACACGAATTAAGAAAAAAAGGAAAGTCTACTATGACCAGACTTACCTTAAAATATCACTATTACATTTCAAGCAAAACCCATATCTTTTCCGTTTCTGATTATATCAACGTGTCCCAAAAGTGTCAACAACCTACTCTGTTGGTATTGGCGGTTTTAACTCAATCTCCTTATTAAAATCATAAAATGATACAAGCAACTTTAAATTATATTGAGAATCATCTCGGTGTTCAGCAGAAATCTGTGCTTGCCTAATTAGACCTTCTTTGCGATCTATCCAAATTATATAGTTAAAATCCTGCCAAAAAAGCTGTAGATATCTATTTTCTCCTCTGGTCATAATTTCATAAACACGACATTTCTTCCCTTGTACTCTTTCCACACCAACATACTTAACATCAAGATTTTCCTCAGGGAAATTGAAAACACCCAGTGGATTCAATTCCGTAATCAATTGTTCAATACCAACACGCCCTTCCGTCGGTACCACAACCCAACCTTTAGTAAAAGGATCTCTTCTATAAAGAGTAGTCCCTAAATGATAGATTTCTACATCGGCTTTAATTAAAGGGATCGTCCCTTTTAAATAAATACCTTGTGCTCCTTTTTCCCCATGTAAATCAGATAAAAGTGTTTCCTTCCCCTCATATATCCGCGTAGCTTTAACCTCAAACCGATAATTTTGAGCATGCATGGTATTAAACAAGCTTTGCTTTATGGCTTCTTGAGGTGGAAGCTTTGTAAGCTCCTCAAAGAAATAAACCCCTCCGTAAAGAATAACTATCAACAAAAAAGCAAGAATAATCCATTTCCACTTAATACTTTTTAAATTGTGTTTGTGTTTAAAATTATACATAGCATTTAACTTCATTTACCTTCACTTCCCGTAATACTTTTCATTTTCTATATCTTTACTACAGAAAGTAAGGTAATATGCCTAACAACATAATGTTTAAATGTTTACTTATTTTCGTCCTTCTGCTCTTCTTTTACCAAAGAATAATACGTACGTAATTTTTTCTGAATCCGCCCGAATACCGTATTGGGAGGGTAATTCCCTTGTTTATCTGCTCTACCCGCCGGAACGCCTGTGAGGATTTCAATTCCTTCCTCTACGGTCGTAACCGCATAGAGATGAAATTTGTTTTCTTTTACCGCTGTAATTACCTCTTGGTCAAGCATTAGATTAACTACATTTTGTGCCGGAATGATAACCCCTTGCTTACCTGTAAGGCCTTTCGCTTTACAGACCTGGAAAAAGCCCTCTATTTTCTGATTAACTCCACCTATTGGTTGAATAAAACCTTTTTGATTTACAGACCCGGTTACAGCTATTCCCTGCTCAATAGGCAAATCGGCTAAACTAGAGAAAAGAGCATATAACTCTGCACTGGAGGCACTGTCCCCATCTACACCACTATATAGCTGTTCAAAACAGATACTCGCTGAAAAAGAAACTGGGAATTTCTGTCCAAATTTTTCACCTAAATAGCCGCTTAAAATTAACACTCCTTTATCATGTACTGAGCCACTCATTTTTACTTCTCGTTCAATATTAATAATACCTTTCCGACCTAAAAAAGTGTTTACCGTAATCTTATTGGGCTTACCAAAGGTATAATTCCCAGTATCCAAGACCGCCAGCGCATTAACCTGTCCGATAACCTGATTATCTACCTCTACCAGAATTTGCCCCTCTCTCATCATTTCTAAGAGTTTCTTTTCATATTTATTGGAACGATATGTTTTTTCCTCAATAGCTTTATTTATATATTTACCTGTTACCAAATCCGCATCTTCTAACCCTGCCCAAGCATCAGCTTCATAGATGATCTCTACTAATTCATTAAAACGAGTAGATAATTTATCCTGACTGTCAGCCAAACGCGAACTATATTCGACAATTTGGGCTACAGCATCTTTGGAAAAATGACGTAGCTTTTGCTTTTCACAATGATCACTAATAAAACGTGCTAATTTATAAATATGATCTTCAGAGCGCTGCATTTCCACATCAAAATCAACCATTATTTTAAAAAGCTTGCCAAAATCCTCATCATAATAATGTAGTAACTGATATTCATAATAACTGCCAATCATTATCACCTTAATCTGTAGCGGAATGGGCTCAGGCCTTAGAGTAGATGTCGTAATCGTACCCAGCTGATGTCTTATACTTTCTATCTGAATCTCACCGGTTTTTAAGGTTCTTTTTAAACCGTCCCAACATAGTGGACTAGTTAAAACATCCCGACATTTAAGAATTAGGTACCCACCATTAGCTTGGTGCAAAGAGCCAGGCTTAATCTTCGTGAAATCTGTTGACAACACTCCTAAATGACTTTCATATTCAACTCTGCCTAAAAGATTATAATAGGTAGGATTTGCTTCAATAACTACCGGAGCTCCCTGTGTTTTGCTATGATCAATTAAAACGTTAACCTGATACCTCTGAATAATCTTTTTAAAACGATTCTCCTGCAAAAAGAATAATTCCGAACCAGAGCTATAATTTTTAAATTCTTTAGTATTTTTTAGTAAATCCTCTTTTACCTTTTCTAAGTATTCTTTGATCGCAGAGTAAGCGGAATATTTTTGAACTAATTCTTGAAAGAAAGGTTCAATATTATTTAAAATAATCTTATTCTCCAGTTTTTGCACTTCTTTCTCAATTTCTCTTTCAAATTCACGTAACTCTTTAAATGCCTCTAAAACCAAAAGATTTAATTTCTTTGAATTTTCATCAATAAGCTCTTTCTTTTCACCATAAAGGTTTTGGAATTCATCTTCATCCATCGGTTTCCCTTCACTATTTAAAGGTACTGTAACTAAACCTTTTTCGGCTGATTTTAGGGCAAAGCCCAGTTCTTTCGAAATATTATTAATATAAGCTTGCACCTCATTTTGTTTAGCCTGTAATTTTTGAAAAATTACCGTTTTAGCATCCTGATATTCTTCAGATTCTAAAGCCAACGGAATTTCCGTTGTTACCTTAGCTAATAATTCCTGCATATCTTTCCGAAATTCTATAGCTTTACCTGCGGGAAAAGATACAGCTCTCGGTCGATCAGGATCATCAAAATTATAGAGATAGCACCAATCTAAAGGTTTTTCTCCGGTTTTGGCAATATTATTTACTAAAGAGCTGGTATAACTGCTTCTACCGGTACCCGGTACACCTGCAATAAAAATATTATAGCCATGCTTATTTACCTTTAACCCAAACTCCAAAGCTTTTACGCCTCTTTCTTGACCAATAATTCCTTCTAAAGGCGGAATATCAGCGGTAGAATCAAATGGAAAATTACTATAATCACAAATTTTACGAAGTTTTTCCGGCTTTATTTCACAACGGTGCATTAAAACGTCAACCCCCACTTCTCTCTATGGTTTAATAAAAAAACTTAAAGTACATTTTGCGAATTGTATAGAACTATAATATCACCAAAATGCACTTTAAGTTTACAAATAAACTACATAAACTATTAAATCTCCATAGGATAAAACTAGCTAATAAATTTACATTAAAGGACGACTTGGTGCAGAGATATCTGATAAAGCTTGTTCCGCAGACCGATTAAAACGGTTATTTACCGCCATATCTCCCAAGGATACAAACCCAACTAATTTACCATTCTCCACCACAGGTAAGCGTCGAACTTGCACATCACCCATTAAATCTAACGCAGATTCGACTTCCATATCGGTCTTACCTACAACCAACTTATCAGTCATGATCTCCTTACACTTGATTGATTTAGGATCTTTTTCTGCGCAGACTACTCTTAGGACAATATCACGGTCAGTAATAATGCCATCAACATTCATATTATCCTTACATACCGGAATTGCACCTATGTTTTTGTCCTTCATAATCTGAGCAGCATCAAAAACTGAAGTATCCGGCGAAACAGCAATTACCTCTCTGGTCATAATATCTCTTAATTTCATACAAAAACCTCCTTTCATCTTTTTAGCATGCCCCAAAAAGGAGGTTTTTTGCATCCATTTATTAAATTATTAAAGTTTATTATTTTTACTAGCTTTTATTACTTGCTTGTTTTCTAACAAACCGTCTGCAGCTTGAACAAGCTTTTCTGCCAATCCACCAAATTCCTCTAAAATAACGTTAATGCCTGAAAGCTTTTCTGCTTGTGATTGAGATACCTCACTTACCATTTGCGTAGCACTATCTATAGAATCTATCGCTTCTTTAATCAAATTAATAATATGACCTATTTCCGCAGTAGAATTATTCGTCATTTGAGAAAGATTACGTACTTCATTAGCTACAACGTTAAAACCCTTACCATATTCACCAACTCGAGCTGCCTCAATTGAAGCATTAAGACCAATTAAGTTTGTTCTCTTAGATATTTGTTTAACCGTATCAAGAATTCCCGCTGTTGATTCTACTTTTATAGTAGCATCTTCGGTGACAGACCTTAATTCCTCACTAGTTGCTGATAACTCTTGAGCTTCAGCAACAATTTCTTGAATTGAACCCTGAATATTTTGCAAAAACCCTTGAATCTCCCGAGCAGTACTAAACAAAATCTCCTGACGTTGTAAATTTTCGGAGGTAACTATAGCCCCAATAACATCTCCTTCATTATTATATATTGGTAAACCAGTTGCTATATAAGAAACACCGTATAAATCTTCGTCAATTTCCATTGTAATTTTTTCTTTCCTTTGCATAGCTAAATAAGCTGCGCCACCGGGTAAAACAGGATCACCTGCCTTTATCTTCACATCAAGGGATTTGGCTGGTATGTATAATAGCCATTTTTCCAAGTTACAAATTCCCACACCCATATCAGCCAACGAAATCTGATTAATAAGTGGAGCTACTTTAAGTAAATGGTCCAGCATCGTTAATTCTCGCATAATTTTATCTCCCTTTCAATTATGTTAGTTAAATACAAATTATTCTATAATTTATTTGATAAATATATATTTCTGTTGATTCTTGTAATTTCCTGCTAAAATTCTAGTTTATTTGCTTTTTATTAATTATTTCAACAAAAAAATGATAAACCCTTCTATATCTATAAAAAAAAGATAAGAGAAGCTAGTAAAAAATCGAGCTTCTCTTATCTCTTTGTTTAATATTAATAGCTTAATTACATCATTCCGCCCATATTAGGTGGCATTGCCGGAGCAGCCGGCTTTTCTTCCGGTTGATCAGCTACTAAACATTCAGTAGTGAGGATCATCGCAGCAATAGAAGCAGCATTTTGTAAAGCACTGCGAGTTACCTTAGCCGGGTCTACAATTCCGTTCTGAATCATATCTTCATAATTACCGGTCAAAGCGTTATAGCCATAGCCTTTCTTACCAAGAGTTTTTACTTTCTCTACCACAACAGAACCTTCCATACCTGCATTATAAGCAATTTGCTTAAGCGGTTCTTCCAAAGCCCTCTTAATTATATTGATTCCTGTCATTACGTCAGGTTCATCAGAAGTGAGTTTTTCCAAAATAGGAAGTGTTTCTATTAAAGCAGTTCCTCCACCAGGTACAATTCCCTCTTCTACAGAAGCACGAGAGGCTGCTAAAGCATCTTCAATCCGAGCTTTTTTCTCTTTTAATTCAGTTTCTGTTGCCGCACCAACCTTAATTACCGCTACACCTCCAGTAAGTTTGGCTAAACGTTCCTGAAGTTTTTCTTTATCAAACTCTGAAGTAGTATCTTCTAACTGTTTACGAATCTGTGCGATACGTTCTTCCAGAGCCTGTTTGTTGCCACGACCTTCAACTATGGTTGTTAATTCCTTACTTACTTTTACTTTACCTGCTTGCCCCAGCATATCAATTGTTGTATTTTCTAGTTTTAAACCAACATCTTCACTAATTACTTGCCCACCTGTAAGTACAGCAATATCCTCCAACATTGCTTTACGGCGTTCACCAAAGCCAGGTGCTTTTACAGCTACACAATTAAAGGTTCCCCTTAATTTGTTGACAACCAAAGTTGCCAAAGCTTCCCCTTCAACATCTTCCGCAATAATCAATAAAGACTTGCCTGATTGCACCACTTTCTCGAGAATAGGAAGGATATCCTGAATCGCTGCAATCTTTTTATCTGTAAGCAAAATATACGGTTCTTCCAGAATTGCTTCCATTTTTTCCGTGTCTGTAATCATATATGAGGATATGTAGCCCCGATCAAACTGCATTCCCTCTACAACTTCTAATGTGGTAACCATACCTTGTGATTCTTCAACAGTGATAACTCCGTCATTTCCAACTGTCTCCATTGCTTCGGCAACAAGATCTCCAATTTCACAATCATCAGCAGAAACCGAAGCAACCTGTGCTATAGCTTCTTTAGATTCCACAGGCTTAGCTATATTTTTAATCTCTTCTACAGCAGCTTCTACAGCTTTTTCAATCCCTTTTTTCAAAATCATAGGATTAGCTCCCGCTGCCACATTTTTTAAACCTTCACGAATAATCGCTTGAGCCAATAAGGTAGCTGTAGTTGTTCCATCACCGGCAACATCATTAGTTTTTGTAGCAACTTCTTTTACTAATTGAGCTCCCATGTTTTCATAAGGATCTTCTAATTCTATTTCCCTAGCAATGGATTCACCATCATTTGTAATTGTAGGTGAACCAAATTTTCTATCTAGTACAACATTGCGACCCTTCGGTCCTAAAGTAACTTTTACAGCTTCGGCTAAGGCATTAACCCCTTTTTCCAGGCTTTTTCTTGCCTCTTCGCCAAAGATAATCTCCTTTGCCATTTTCTTTCCCTCCTAATATTTATCTTACTTTAATAACCTTGACTTACTTCCTTATTACTTAATTACTTAGATAATTGCATGAATATCTCTTTCACTTAGAATTAATACTTCTTCACCATCAATTTTAATTTCAGTTCCGGCATATTTGGAGTAAATGACTTTATCGCCTACTTTTACTTCCAAGGGTACCTTTTGACCGTTTTCCAACGTTTTTCCTGAGCCTACAGCCAAAATCTCACCCTGTTGAGGCTTTTCTTTAGCTGTATCAGGAAGTACGATACCACTTTTTGTTTTTTCTTCTTGCGCTAAAGGTTTTACAACAACTTTGTCGCCAAGAGGCTTAATATTCATTATGACATCCTCCTTATTAATTATTTTATTTTCTTTTGTTAGCACTCTACTTCGTTGAGTGCTAACATTTATAAATAATAATAGTAAAGGCAGATAAAGAAGGCAAATTTCGTATAAGGCTATTTTTAATAATTATCTTTCATTTTTATCTTGTATTTATAAATATCTTATTATTACTCCATATTTCTTCAAATTTTGTTATGGATTAAGTTTTATCTTCTCTGCCTTTACATTATTTATATCTCCACTTAAAACTTAGTTTATACACTAAATCATGATAACAGCTTAATTATAATAGCTTTTATTTTATAAAAGCCTAAAAAAGGAACAGGTTTACACCCGTTCCCTTCTATTAACCTCCTTACTTCCCATAAATCCTCTGTCATTTAGTCGCCAACTACCCTTTCGTTTTATTAATTCATTAAATCTATCTAAGATACTATGTGCAGATAGTTTATGATCATTATTAACCTGTTCCGGATTAAATGAAGGATTCTCAACTGACATCATATTTTTAATATTCTGCAAGCATTCTATCCCTTTTTCATTGCCATACATCTCTTCAAGTTCTCTTAGTCGGTTGAAATCTGCTTCTGTAAATAGCTGTTTTATTTTATCTGTTTTTTTCCAAAATGCAGCACGTCTTCTTTCAATCAAATCCTTTTCAACTTCAGTTCTGGCCCTACCCCACAGTTTTACCTTTTCTAACAGATCCTTCTTAATCAGCATAATATCTTCCTTTAATTTTGGATCTTCGTTTAAGACATTGGCAAACTTCTTTTCTAATTCGGCAAATTCATAATTTATTAACTCTATTTCTTCTTTATACAAATCTTTATTGATATAAGAATAATTAAAACGCAATTGATAATATATTGCACTATGCTCTTGTTGAAAATTATTAATCTTTCTAATGATATCATTTAAAGAATCTGCAAGATTTTGCCTAGACATTTTCAATTCAGTCATATTCAAGTCATTTAAACGATGATTTAACTTACGTCTCGTAATATCATCTGAATAACTCATTAGGATCACACACCCCTATTTTTATAAAATAAAAATTAACGCATTAATTCTAATTCTTGTCTATGTCTATTCCTAGGTTCAACCTGTATTCTATGGTTATCTGAATATGTCATCAGTATATCTTCTGTTTTCTTTAATGTATCGCCTGTTGAATTTTGAGGACTTAAGTATACGTGCTTGTTTTCTTTTCTTTTCAATTCTTCTACCATTCCCCAAATCTTATCAACTTCTCCGCCGTATAAATTTTCTTCTAAGATTATTAATCTCTCAAATTTTTCTTTAGGCATATTCAAACCTTCATTTCTAAACTGATGCCAAAGAGCTGCTCGCTCATATAAGAGCTTATTAAGTTTTTTAATTTGATTAATATCCAGATAGCTAACTATATCATGTTTATATTTGCTTATCATATTTTCAATAATATAAATTTCTTGCTTATATATTTTATCATTTATTTCTGGACTATTATCTGTCTTGTAATATTCCGGAAAACGAGAGCTTTCTTTAATGTCTTGCATCAGATTTCTTAACATGTTTTCAATTTTTTCTGCGCGTCTTTTTCTTAAATATTCTCCTAGTTTTTTTATAAAACTAATAATAGTATCAACCTCCTTTTCAAATTTATCAAGCTCTAAATTTCATTTTTGTAAATTTATCTTTAAATTTGCTTCTGAATCATTCCATCTTTTAAATCCATGTTATAATATCTTCAATATTAATATGTCAAAAATATCTAAGTGTAGGTGGTAAATAAATTGAACAAACAAGAATTACGCAAATATATGCTGGAAAAGAGAGAAATGCTTTCCTTATTAGAAGTACAAGGGAAAAGCCATCAAATAAATCAACAGCTTATCTTTTTTTCTGCTTATCAAACGGCTAAAACTATCCTCACATACCTTCCCATAAAAAATGAACCAGACACACTACCATTGATTAATAATGCTTGGGAACAAAAAAAACAAGTATTAATTCCCGTAACTCAAGCAGAAAATAATAGCTTAATTCCGTCGAGACTGAAAAATCTTAATGAGTTAACCCGAGGAATATATAATATTCTTACACCAAAACCAGAATACTTACGTCCGGTTAATCCGGACAACGTGGATATCTGTATTCTTCCCGGTGTCGCCTTTGACCGCCAAGGTTACAGACTTGGTTATGGTGGTGGCTATTTTGATCGTTTTCTCCCAAAACTCCGTACAGATTGTCTTAAAATAGCCTTAGCTTACGATTTTCAGATTCTCGATTGTCTACCTCGAACAAAGTTCGATATACCGGTTGATACAATTATTACCGAGACATCCGTTCATTTATGCTCACATGCGAACTTCTAATCGGAATACTTGCCTCAGCTAATTCTTTCGTTTGTTCATATACTTCATCAACACGTTCAGCAAATTTATCAAATTCTCTTTGCTCTTCTCGTTTTTTTAAGGCCTCTTCCGCCATTTTTCTTCTAATTTCATGAAATCCTTCATCAATAGTTTTTAAACCAGCTAGTCTTTCAGAACCGAAATTACTGAATTCAGCTTCCAGTTCATATAATTCAGTCTTTTTATCTTCAGAAAAATCAAAGCCTTTTTCTCTATAATTATACATATGCTTTTCACATAAAAACATTTTATCTCTTATCTCATTAAGCTTATTATTAATTATAGGGAAATCAGGGCTGTTTTTATATATATCCAGGCTTTCATAATATGCACAGTTAATCTTATTCCTCGCTTCATTTAAGATATATACATTTTGTCCATACTCGATATTCATACTTAAATAATCAGGGCAAGTTTGAATAAAATCTTCACGTGCCATGACCATCCTCTTTATAGCCTCATTTATTTTTTGTTGGGTATCCAGCTCAATCGCCATAATTGCTACATCAAGCTTACCTTGGTTAATAATTCTATCTATGTCATTGAAAAAAAGCTCTAATTCATTTCTCCTCTCTATTTTCTCTAAAGGAGCAGGTGTTATTTCATAAACTTGTCCAAGGCTAGTTTTTAGTTCTTCCAATTCTTGATAAATCTTCTTGATACCTTCAAGTTGTTTTTTCGAGCATAAACCTTCCAAATATCCATACCTTAACTGAAAATCAATCTCCAAACTATCCTTGCTCATCTCTTTAAGTCTGGACTGATTCCTGTCTATTAACCATTTTATTACTCCACCTGTCAATCCCATTTTGAACCTTTCCTTTCTGTTAAAAACATTCTCTTACAATTTAACAACGTTCAGGCTCACTACTTTTTTCTCTCGGAGAAGAATTGCCATTTCGTGTAATCTGTCCATCCTTATTAGCTGACATTCCAGCATCAATAGTTTTTTCAGGCTCAGCCGTTTCTTTTTTTGCTTTATTGCCATATCCATACTCAGATAAAATAGAATCAATACTTCTCTGATCACTTCGATCCCGTTTAAATTTCTCAGGCAATTGAAGTCTGGGGTTATTTTCTAAATTTTCCTGTTTCCTTCTTCTTCTTTCTAACTTTGCTAATCTACTTTCCCACCTTGTCTCCAGTTCAGCCCTCATACTCTCAAATCTAATGAATCCTTCTGCAAAATAAGGATTATACTCTTCTTTAAGAAACCTTTCAATCATTTCTTGAGGAGGTTCAGGTATATCATCTCTTTGTGCTCTATTATCATCCATAATTTGAGTACAGTAATCTGTAAAATCATACCTATCCTTTGCCCTTTGTTTAAAACCAACTTTTAAATTTTTTATTTGTTCTTTCAATTCGGGATTTTGCTTGCAAAATTCTTGCAAATCTTTTTCCCGTTCAGCAAAATTTTTTTCAATAGCTTGCAATTCCTTTTCATATAATTCTTTATTAAACGAAGGATGTAAATACATTTTATAGTATTCAGAAGGTCTGGTTTCCTTAATATCTATATCTATGCTATACTTTATATTTTCAAGCAAAGAAAAATCTGGTAACATTCATATTATTAAATACTTCTCCTTTCTTATACTCTTAACAACGTTCTGGTGCACTTTTTCTCTTATTGCTTGATTCACCAAATGGAGATTTGCCTGCATATAAAGTCCTGGTATTCGCATGCTCTTCTTTTTTAATAATATCTACATTATTCTGCCATTCATCTAAAGTCATCTGTCTATTTTGCTGTTCATTAGTTATTAGTGAATTATCCACTACTGTATTTTTAGCCATAGCTCTATCAAAATATACCGGATACAATGTGCTTAATTCATCAGCCATTTTCCTTGCTTCTCTTTGCTCTTTTTCTATATTACCCATAGCTCTGTTATATTGTTCCGGATACTTTGTACGAAACTCATCAATCATTTTCTGTTGCTCTGATTTAGCGAATGTTTTAGCATTATTTTCCCATACTTTAAGTGGTTTGAGTCCCTCTGCCTGTACCTTAGGGGGTTCCTGTTTGTTTTTTCTTTTAATTCTTAACTCATTACCAACTTTAGTTCTACTTACCCTAAATTTAGGTTTGTCTGGCGTCTTAGGTGTCTGCTTAGACGCATTTTTTTCAGGAGGCTTTATACCTAATCTCTTACATTTAGCCTTTAGAGCCTCATATTCCATCTTTTCGCGTAATTTATCAATTTCCTTTTTTAACTCCGGATCACGTTCAAATTCATCCTTTAAACCATTTTGTATCTTATTGAATGCATCCTCTATCCATTCTTTATCAAGCTTTTCGAAATAACGGTTTTTCTCCGTATCCTTACTTTTTCTAAGATATCCTTTATATTTTTCGTTATAACGAAGATTATATGCTCTTTCCGATAGTAATTTTAGTTCTATTTCTAAAACTCTATTTTCTCGTGGATTTGCTTCTTTATATTTATTCTCTGCTTTTAGTTCGGCAATATGATTCTTAAAATTAGGAATAAAGATTTTTTGATACGGAGAAGGTCTAAACATATTCTCTGCATTTTCAAAACGTGCAAACTCACCTAATTCACATGCTTCTCCTTTATGCCTTACCACAGCTGCGGCTATTACGCGTTCATAAAAAGCTTCCCTTGCATATCTCCTTTCTTCAGGTGACAACTTATTTCCATATTTCTCAAGTACTGTCTCAATTGCATGCATTTCTCTCGCCATTTCTTTAGCATTATCACTTTTAGATGTAGGATAAATATGAGGCAAATACTCTAACCCTTCATTATTAAGCTCCCTGAATAATTTGCGAATTTCTTTATCCATTTTTTTGTATATTCTATTTTTTCGCCAATCCCTATACCAGCCTATTATACCTTTTGTTTCGTTTTGAGGCGGATTGGTTTCCAATTGTCGGGCAACCTGTTCGCCTCTATTATGCTTAGCCAGCACTTCTTTTTCTGCGACACTATTCTCACTTGTTTCCAAATCCTGCTGCCCGCTCTCCCCCTGTACTATTATTTCGCCATATTCATCAATTTCATGCTCGTTAATTGCCATCCTAATCTCCCCTTTCTCTTCTCTTTTAACTAACTATATAGTTAAAGAATAAGAAAGAAAGCCTTTAACAAAACTCTCTGTCGTCATTTGTTCTTACCTGTCTCACTGGTTTTACGCCCTGAGCTTTCGACTGTTCAGAAATGTCATTTGGTAACTTTCTTCCCGCTATGCTTTGTTCCTTAACACTTATTATTGAACCATCAGGCATTACCTTTTCCGTATAACCTGGTACTTTCATTCTCGGAGTTCTTGTTCTTGATGTTATTACAATTTCTTCATTAGGTGTATTTACTATGCTTACTTGCTGTTCTTTATTTTTATTTGCTTTGGCTGCAGCTAAGAAATCTTCAACCGTTCTACCACCACCATTTACTCCTTTGTCCTTAGTGCTTATTATTGAACCATCAGGCATTACCTTTTCCGTATAACCTGGTACTTTCATTCTCGGAGTTCTTGCTCTTGATGTTATTACAATTTCTTCATTAGGAGTATTTACTATGCTTACTTGCTGTTCTTTATTCTTATTTGCTTTGGCTGCAGCTAAGAAATCTTCAACCGTTCTACTACCACCATTTACTCCTTTGTCTATTTCCACTGATTGTCGGGATTGTCGTCCTTCAAGAATTAACTCACTCTGTGGAGCATAACGTTCTTCTTCAACTTCTCTATTTTGGGGCAATTCCATAAATCCGTTTCTTACAATACCAAAAACAGACCCATTTTTTAATCTGTTTTCAGCTTCCTTTCTTTCTTCCGGTCTTCTCCAAGGTAAACGTGCCATCACAACCCCTCCTTATTTAAACATTTGTTAATAAACATTTGTTAAACTCTAGCCCACTCTGGAAAAGAAGTCATCTTCCCCTCTTATCATCCCAATCTCTGTTTTTTGTATTTTTCTGTTTTATATTTTTAATTTTATTATTACTAATTTTTTCAAGATCTAAATCTTTATAGCAAACATCTTCTAAATTCAATAATTCATTCATTTCTAATAATTCTCTGCTGTCGCCTTTAAATAATTCTCGCCATTAAATCATCCTTATTGACATTGTCCCGCAAAGCTGCCTCAAACATTACCTCATCTCTCACACTATTAGTAATCCAATCTTTATGAGGATTACTAAATTCGGCAACATTAATTTTTTCCTGTTTGTTATCAAACATTTGATTAAAAGAATCTTTTCTTAATTTCCACGCCTCACTCAACATATCTTCATAATCATTTTTATTTAATGAATTCAAATCTTTAGTTCCCATCTTGTCTAACCACTCTGTAACTGATAATTTTTCCGCTTCATTTACCTCATGAATTAGACTATCTAAGCCCCGTTCTGTTAAATTTATTGCTTTTAATGTTTGCAGAAGTTCTGATTGATTTTTATTAATATTTCCTCCTAAAGACTGACAAATTTTTAAATAAGCTATCACATCATTTCTTGTTATCTCTGATTTTTCCATGATAGCTACAGCTTCTCTGGCTGCATCATATCTCAGATATAATTCATTACGAAACATTTGCCATTCTTTAGAATCCCTTATAAATCTATCTCCATTTTTATACTTTCAAAAACTCTAATCAAATTATTTTCTGCTTCTTTATAAACATTAAACATCTTAGATAACTTATAGACTCCATTATCTTCAATGAGTAAATTAAGAAACTCACTGGAACTGTTTTTTATAATATTTATTGCTAAATCTCTCCTTATTACTCTATTTGCTTCATATATACCATTCAACATTTCAAGTAATCCCCTTTATATTTATTTACTTTTCCAGATATCTTAAGTATATTATATTCTATTCAGAAATTTATTGCAAATGTTTTTACATTTTTTTAAAATTTTTCCCAGAACATATGTGCTACCTATCCACAAAATCCACAAACTTATACACAGATTTTTACATATTGTACAGCGTTTTTCTTATAATGTCCACATTATCCACAGATTTGGAAATTTTTTTACTCAGTTTTTTGTCCACATTAGTAAACCCCATATAGCAGTTATTCACAAAGTTGCTCACATTATCCACAGATTTTTAATCCACAAAACCTTTTCCTTCATTTTAAACCCCTCTTAAAACCCTCTAAATTAAAAAAACGTTTATTTTCCTCACTGTAGAAAAAATAAACGTATTTTTTATTCTTACTTTTATTATTTTCTTTTTAAGCCTCTATTTCTTTAACACTTGGCAATTTATTTAAACGTACCTTTTCAATGCGATGACCTTCCATTTCCAAAACAGAAAGTTCAAGATCCGCTATTTCTATCTTATCACCTTCTACAGGTATACGATCTAAAGTCGCAAAGACTAATCCGCCGAGCGTATCTGCTTCTTCACAACTCAAGTTAAGATTCAAATCTTCATTTAGCTCCTCAATCCTCATACTAGCCTTAACCTCTACTGTATCCTCATCAATATGCCGCAATAACGGTTCCTCCCGGTCATGTTCGTCTTGTATGTCACCCATGATTTCTTCAATAAGATCTTCTAACGTAACAATCCCAGCAGTACTACCGTATTCATCCAAAACAATAGCCATATGAATCTTCTCTTTTTTCATTACCATAAATAATTCGGAGATTTTTTTTGTTTCAGGTATATAAATTGTCTGGCGCACATGTTTTTCAAGAAAGAAATTCTCTCTTTGTTCGGGCAATAGAAGAATCAAATCTTTAATATGCACAACTCCGATAATATTATCAACTGTCTTTTCATAAACAGGTATTCTAGAAAATTTTTCTTCTTTAATTATGGTAATTAAATCATCAAAAGAAATATTTTTCTCTACCGCAATAATATCCGGACGAGGTGTCATAACATCATTGACTACCATATCAGCAAACTCAATAACCCCATGTAATATGGTTTTTTCCACTTGATTAATCATTTCCTCGTTTTCGCCCGTAACAGCTAAACCAGAAGTTACCATATTAATGATCTCTTTTGCTTCTTCAGTAAACTCATTCTCTGCTTCATCTTTTGGTATACCTACTATTCTATTAAGAAACTGCTTTATTAAAGTAAATGGTTTCGTCAAAGGATAGCACAAATACTTAAACAGCACTATGATTCTAATAAACAAACAGCTAATTTCCTGAGCATATTTTTTCCCTAATACCTCGGGAATAATTTCCCCAATCAGCATAAATACAACAATAAAAACGGCTACCGCACCTAAAAATCCCCAGCCTTCACCCCAATATTTTAGAGCTGTTACTATACCTAAACCGGCAGCGACTATACAACTAACTAAATTGACAAAGAAAAGTGTAATAAATACATCAGAAGGATCCTCTAATACTTTCTTCACCAAAGCAATACTAGAATTACCTTCACTACCCGCTTCTTCACTATTTACCTTGGGTATTATCCTTTTGCTAAGTGTACATAATGCCTTTTCACAAGTTACACAAAAGAAAGAAAGCAGAACAAAAAACAACACATGAATTAAATAAGGACTACTATCAGGGTCCAATGTATAACCAACTCCTCAATTTTAAAATTCTTTTTCCCCTCTTGTAAAATAAGGATAAAAATTTTTAATTCTTCTCTAATTATACTAGATTTATAAAAAAAATAAACACTGTCCCTAGCTATTAACGCAAAAACGGTTTTTCTCTAATTTCTTATATTATTAAAAAGTCAGTGCACGTCCCTATTTGGTGCAAAAAGCCCTCTCGCATTTGTTACAGATATTTCCTGACTATTCGGTCTCATTCCCTTTATTCCATCATAAATAACTTGTAAATTTTTCCGCTTATTTAAATCTCCTCTTTCATTATCTTTATTTTTTCCTAATATACTTAGTTCATTTTCCAATTCTATTACTGTTTCTCTAAACAATTCTACCGTAGTTTTAAATTTTTGTACATGTTTTTCTAATTCCTCAATATATTCTCTTTTTACTTTTTTAAAATTTCTATTGCTATTACTATGTTCTTCTTTTGCTATTATAAGTCGGTTCACATTTTTTAAAGCTAATTCTGCATCAATTAGCAATTCATTTTTTAATAGTTCTTCTATCTTTCTTCCTTTTATGATAATATCACTTAGGTCAATCTTACTAAGCTGCCCCTCAGATTCATCTTAATGATAAGTTTGTTTTAATATGAGCTGGTTCTCTCTTAATTTTTGCTTTCAATTCATCATTAAATATATTAATTCCACTAAACACCTTCTTAAAACTATCCACCAGACCTCTACTTTCACCTAATTTGTTCACATAATTTTCTAATTCTACTACTACTTCACTTAAAATTTCTGCCATTGATCTTAGTTTTTTTGCCCTTACTTCTAATGTTTCTAGATATTTCCCTTTTAATTCTCTAAAATTTCTATTACTATATTCTTCTCTCGCGATTTCTATAAATCTATCCACATTATCTAAAGCTGATTTAGCATAAATGATTAATTCACGTCTTAATAATTCTTCTATCGTTCTTCCATTCCGCATAATATCACTTTGGTCATTCTTACTAAACTGCATAAAACTTTTCACTCTACCCATTCTCCTCCCTCTTCATAAAATTTCCTAAAGAAGTCCCATATTTAAACTTAATTTACAACAACCTTTAATTTTTTTCTGAAGGTTCTATTTGCTTAATCATAACCCAAAATTTGCCTTTTGTGAACCCTTTAAGATACCGATCTAATATAACCTTAACTGCGGCACTGCATTCAAGCTCCAATTGGCAAATTCCCCTTTTAAATAGCGATAATGAGCAGCACAGGCAATCATAGCCGCATTATCAGTACAAAACTCCAACGGTGGATAATAAAGCTTTAAACCTTCCTGCCCACACCGTTTTTGCATTTCCTCCCTCAGTGAACTATTGGCGGAAACCCCGCCGGCCATCAAAACTGATAGTATGCCTTTTTGTTTAGCAGCACGAACTGTTTTTTCTACTAAAACTTCAACTACACTAGCCTGAAAACTCGCCGCAAGATCAGCTTGAATTACCTTTTCTCCCTTTTGAGAAGCTCTATTCAAGTAATTTAAAACCGCCGTCTTCAACCCACTAAAACTAAAATCATAACTGTTTTCTCCCAACCAAGCACGTGGCAATTTTACCGCTTCAGGATTACCTTCCTGAGCCAGTCTATCCAACAACGGTCCCCCTGGATAAGACAAACCCATAGCTCGAGCTACCTTATCATAGGCTTCACCAACTGCATCATCTTGAGTTTGTCCCAACAAAACATATTCTCCATGCCCACGCATTTCCACCAAAGCTGTATGACCACCGGAAACAATCAAACCAATCAACGGAAATTCAATGTGCTTATGAGTAAGCCAATTAGCATAAATATGTCCTTCGATGTGATTAACAGCAAGCAAAGGAAGTTTGAGACTATACGCCAAGGCCTTAACTGTACTAACTCCGACTAATAACGCACCTACTAAACCGGGCCCATATGTTACCGCAAGGGCTGATAACTGCGAAAAGTTAAGCTTAGCCTCTTTTAAAGCCAAGCTTATTAAGCCATTAACCTGTTCCAAATGCTTACGCGAAGCAATTTCAGGAACAACTCCGCCATATTGCTGATGTACTTTGATCTGCGAAGATACTATATTGGTCAACAGATCTTTGCCTTCCGCCAAAATAGCTACTGCTGTCTCATCACAACTTGTTTCTACAGCCATAATTATTTCCTTATCTTGTCCCAACATAATCTAACCTCACTTTGCCTTACATACCATCATCATCATCATTATTATTAAATAATATGTTTAACTAAAAACGAAAAAAGATCAGAAAAATTCCTTCCACATAATAAGGGCATCTTCATTTTCCAAAGCATAATAATTAGGACGAATCCCGGAAGGAACAAATCCTCTTCTTTTATAAAGGGTCTGAGCTTTTTCGTTAGAAACCCGTACCTCTAATGTCATTCGTAACGCACCTTTTTGCAACGCTAATGCCTCCAACCCCCCCATAAGAAGCTCACCCAATTTTTTCCCACGATGCTCCGGAGCAATAGCAATATTCGTAATATGGGACTCATCAATGATCAGCCACATCCCACCATAACCTAAGACTAATTCTTGGTTATCTTCTGTAGTTACGACTAAATAATACGCAAATTCATTGTCTGCTAATTCACACTTAAAAGCATACGGTGACCAGGGACAGGAGAACGACTGTTTTTCAATCTCTACAACCTGCGGTATATCTTTCTCTTCCATCGGTCGCAAAAGATACTTTGTATTCAGAGCCATAAATACACCTCTTTACTTACCTGCACCTCTTTACTTAAATCCACACAGCAAAATTTTACTTGCAAAATCTACAACACTATGCTTAAACCTAACACAAATAATGTGTCTGTTCAAGACTTAACAGATGTCTTCAACTTCCTTTCAGCCTCAGAAGAACGAATATACAGAGGCTTCAGCGTAAAAACTTCATCCTCTTCTCCTTTTAATAACTTGCGCAGACCTAGCTCAGCAACGCTTGCTCCCCGTGCCAATTGAAAAATACCGGGAATAATTACAGCCTTTTCCCCGAGACTCTCCTGCCAAACATCTGCATAAATTGTTGCTCCATCGCCTGTAAATAAAATAGGCTCTCCATAATCAGCAAGCTTTTCTGCCCATAATTGAGGATTAATCGCCTGATCATCCTCCACCTGCTGATATTCCACACCGCTAAATCTAAATAACGCCGTATATACCTCATTTCTGCGGGCATTCAAGACCGGTGCTACTAATCCCGAACAACCTACCTGCTGATAAGCTAAAGCTAATAAGGTAGGAATACTAACCAGCGGTTTATTGAGACCTTGCGCCAAACCCTTAGCTGTAGCCATCCCAATCCTTAAACCGGTAAAAGAGCCAGGACCTCCGGAAATAGCAATCCCCTCTATTTCAGAAATGTCAACCTTGACCTGGTGTAACAGTTCATCAATTAAGGGTAAGAGTTGTTCGGAATGAGTCAAACCAATATTTAAGGTCATCTCTCCCCACAGCTTCTCCTCAGAGACCAAGGCTACCGAAGCCACAGGTGACGAACTTTCAATGCCCAGAACTTTCATTTAAAACCAACTCCTTTACCAGCGTTTCCATAGACTCACCATGTGGATTAAAGCTAATCAAACGACCTTCACCCGTCTCCTGCCGATACACACGAGTAATCTTAATCTGTAAATATTCAGCCGGTAAAAAAGGAGCAATCAAATCACTCCACTCAATTGCTGTGACACCGGACCCTGAAAAATATTCTTCGTAGCCTAATTCTTCAAAAGCCTCAGGGAAAGGTAATCGGTAAACATCAAAATGAGCTAAAGGTATTCTGCCCTCATAAAGGTGAAGCAGAGTAAAAGTGGGACTCGTTACAGTATCCTTCGCCCCTAAACCCTTAGCCAAGCCTTTCACAAAATGAGTTTTACCTGCCCCTAAATCACCTTCCAGGGCTAATACTTCTCCACCTTGTAGTTTTCTCCCTAGTTTTTCGGCCAAAGCCACCGTATCCTCTGTTGAATACGATTCAAAACTATACAATATCACCATCTACTTCCTTTAAAATAAATTGATTATATCTTATCATAAACTATTTTCCCATTAATATATACCCTTTCTACAACTGTACGCCAATCTAAGGGATGTCCCGACATTACTACTATATCCGCATCCTTACCTACTTCCAAACTGCCAATTCTCTTGTCTAATTTTAGTATGCGTGCGGGATTAATTGTAATTGCTTCTAAAGCCGCTTCTTCTGCCATCCCGTTCCTGACCGCCAAAGCAGCACAAAGCGGCAAATATTGTACCGGAATTACTGAATGGTCCGTAGTGATCCCTACCAAAACTCCCGCCTGATATAAACTAACTGCAGTCTGCCAAGTAATTTCCGCCAGTTCCACCTTTGATCTGCCGGAGAGAGTTGGTCCCACTACTACAGAGATATTTCTTTTTTTTAATTCGGAAATAACTTTTTGGGCTTCCGTACCATGCACCAAAACCATCTCTACACCAAATTCATCAGTAATGCGCATCGCCGTAAGAATGTCATCGGCACGATGTGCATGAACAATTAAGGGGATTTTTTTCTCCAACACTAAAGTTAAATTTTCCAAACCTAAATCCCGCTCAAAAACCTCTCCGGACGAAGCGGCTTTTTCCTTCTTTGCTTGATAATCTTGAGCATCAGTCAATGCTTGACGTAAAAGGGCTGCTATTCCCATCCGTGTACATGGTGCTTTTTTTTGCTCACTGAATATCCGCTTTGGATTCTCACCAAAAGCTGTTTTCAAACCGGCCTGAGCCAACAAAATCATTTCCTCAAAACTTTGTCCTGCCGTTTTCATGACCAGATTAGTTCCCCCGAGGACATTGGCACTACCGGGCCCGGTCATCACTGTAGTTACCCCTCCGCTAACCGCGTCCCGGAATGCAATATCCAGAGGATTAACTGCATCAAGTGCTCTCAACTCTGGAGTAACAGGTTCCGTGTATTCGTTTAAATCATCGCCCTCTTCTTGATATATTTCTTCTAAAACGCCTAAATGAGTATGAGCATCAATAAAACCAGGCAAAACAGTTTTTCCTTGTAAATCAATTACTTCTGCCTCCTGAGGTATCTTAACCACATCACCAACTGCCGTTATCTTGCCCTTCTCAAAAAGTAGCATCCCTTTTTCCCATACTTTTCCCGCCATTGTATAAATTCGGCCATTAATTAACGCCGTAATCATCAAACTTATTCCTCCAGTCTAAATTCCACAGCTTTAATAATTTTTCATAACCATTAAATAGTATTTAAATTATAACACGTTACACTATTCTACTCCACATTTTTCATGGTCAACCCAATCCTGCTTCTCGCACGATCTATCTGTATAACCTTTACCTTTACCACATCACCTACGGAGATTACCTCCAAGGGATGTTTAATAAATTTATGACTTAACTGAGACAAATGGATGAGTCCATCTTGCTCTACCCCAATATCTACAAAAGCTCCAAAATCTACAACATTTCTAACTATCCCCATTAAGATCATTCCATCCGTAAGATCCTCCAAAGAAAGGACATCTTGACGAAAGAATACGGGTGGCAAATCTTCTCGCGGATCACGTCCCGGTCTTTGTAAAGCCTCAATAATATCTTTTACCGTAGGAACCCCCGCTCCTAGTTCTTGCGCAACTTCCTGATAATCTAATGCTTCTAAAGCTTCCCGAATCTCTGTTTCTTTATTTAAAAGGTCCTCTACCTTAAAACCAACCATAGACAATATTTGCTCAGCCAATTCATACGACTCCGGGTGAACAGGTGTGTTTTCCAAAGGATTATCTCCCTCAGCGATCCTCAAAAAACCGGAGCATTGCTGAAAGGTACGCTCCCCCAAACGCGGAACGGACAATAATTCTTTCCTCAACCGATATTTGCCTTTACTCTCACGTCTCTCCACAATTGCTCTAGCCACAGACGGGCTTAACCCTGCTACATACTGTAATAAAGCAGGGGAAGCGGTATTTAATTCTACACCTACCGTATTAACACAAGATTCTACCACACCTTCCAAAGCCTGACTGAGTTTTTTGGCATTCACATCATGCTGATATTGCCCCACACCAATCGATTGAGGATTAATCTTTACCAATTCAGCCAAAGGATCCTGAACTCTCCGAGCGATAGAAACACCACTCCGGTAAGATAAATCAAGATCCGGAAATTCTTCGCGCGCTAGTTTTGACGCTGAATAAACCGAAGCACCCGCTTCACTGACAATAGTATATTTTATGTCCAAGCCTTCCTCCTTAAGAAATTTCGCCACAAATACCTCTGTCTCTCGTGAAGCTGTCCCATTACCTATAGCAATGGCCGTAACCTGCCATTTGTTAAGCAATTCCTTTAACTTTTGTCTCGCTGCCTGTTCCTGTTTCTGAGGCGGATGGGGATAGATTACCCCAATTTCCAGCAGTTTACCGGTATCATTAACTACTGCTAATTTACACCCGGTACGGAAGCCTGGATCTATCCCTAAAACAACCTGTCCTCTTACCGGTGGCTGTAATAATAAATTTCTTAAATTTCGGGAAAACACCATTATTGCCTGTTCTTCTGCCTTTTCCGTCAGTTCTTTACGAACTTCCCTTTCCAAACTGGGCAAAAGTAAGCGACGTATGCCATCAGCTACAGCTTCCTTAAACTGCTCAGTTCCCAAACTTGCCGGATTAGTAAGAACACATTGCCATAATTTTGAGATGATTTCCTCTTCGGGAAGAGCAAGTTTAACCTGAAGTACTTTCTCCTTTTCCCCCCGATTAAGCGCCAAAATACGGTGTGGTGGTATAGTCCGCAGTGGCTCTTGATACTCTGCATACATCGCATAAGGTGTTAAATTGAATTCTTCTTCTTTTAATAGCGCCTTAGTCACTACAAGCCCTCGTTTAGAAATTATTTCTCTTACAATTCCTCGCAATCCCGGGTCATCAGCAATCTCTTCGGCGAGAATATCTCTCGCCCCGGCTAAAGCTTCTTCCACAGTATTTACCTCTAAATCCGGATTAATGTACTCAAGCGCTAAAGTGGCTATGTCCGAACTATCCTTTGTTTTGCTTAAATTCTGATCTGCAATTAACTTGGCTAAAGGTTCTAAACCCTTTTCTCTGGCCACACTTGCCCGGGTAGTCCTTTTCGGTCGAAAAGGTCGATAAAGGTCCTCTATAACCTGCAATGTTTCTGCAGACACGATTTCCTTTTCTAATTCCGCTGTTAGTTTCCCTTGTTCACCAATTAAACGAACTACCTCTTCTTTACGTTTAGCTAAGTTTTGTAGATACTCCAGTCTTTCCGCCAAGCGACGCAATGTTTCTTCATCCATTTCGCCCGTAGCTTCTTTGCGATAGCGAGCGATAAAAGGAATTGTATTCCCTTCCTCCAATAACTGCACAGC
The DNA here is from genome assembly GCA_001512665.1 of Clostridiales bacterium DTU073. GTDB lineage: Bacteria > Bacillota > Peptococcia > DRI-13 > DTU073 > DTU073. Next base: position 32,835 of record LFSF01000015.1, on the reverse strand, counting down.
CTGTCTAATTCCCTGCAGTGACCAATTCAATTCTTGAGCCAGTCTTTCTGTAAAATTTATCTCCAGTACCATTTGCTTCTCCTTAATATTTAAATTATTGACTAACAAAACTAATCATTTAAATCTCTTTATCATTTAATCTTTTTAAACATTTACTCTTATTATCTGATTTAGTGTTAAGTTCAGTGTTCCAGTGAAACAACTGCTCTTATTTCACCAATAATATCTCCCCGATGGTTAGTTAACCTCCTTTGCCGATAATCAGAGAGTATTTCTTTTTCCTCGCTTGTTAATACCTCTAACTGTTCTAAGACGGCAAGAACTACAGGAGGCAAGGCCCTTAAGTTACCATCTTCCACCTTTATGGCTATCCCCCAGCCTTTTTCCGCTATACCTACACAATATACAGCCTCTGCCCCAAACTTCGCAATTAGTTTCCCTCCGGCAACTGCAAGTAACTCCGTATCAAAACGATTCGTACCGCCCACCATGAAAGGATGTGTAGTCATTGCTTTTTTGATGAGATGACATGCTTCCTTTCTGGTCTCCGTTAAACCGTTATCCTCCGATGCAGATATCCGGGCATAGGCATAGGCCATTTTCTCCAAGGGCAGTCCGAAAACAGGAACTCCACATCCGTCAATTCCCACCGGTATTTGCTCAGGTGTTACGCCGGCCATTTCCGCTACCGTTCTCAACATTTCCTGTTGAACCGGGTGTTCCGGTCGAAAATAATTCTCTAAAGATACACCCCGATATTTAGCCAAAGTCAACATTCCTGCATGCTTACCTGAGCATGTATTATGTAATGATGTCGGCTTTAATCCTTTAGACAACAACGCATCCCGACTGGGTTTATGTAAAGGCTCATGGACCCCACACTGCAAATATTCCTCACCTAAGCCTATTTTTCGTAAAATCGCCAAAACTGTATCCGTATGCTGCACTTCACCATTATGTGATCCGGTCAAAATGGCAAGCTCTTGTAAGTCAAGACCAAAATACTGAGCAGCACCACTTTCAAGCACAGGTATAGCCTGTATCGGTTTCGCGGCAGAACGAAAATAAGTAAGATATTGCGGATTACCTGCTGAAGCCAAGAGTTTACCTTTTGTATCCACCACCGCAACAGCCCCGCGATGGATGCTTTCTACCAGGCTGCCTCTGGTTACTTCTGCTAATTTTACGGTTTCCATATTCGTATATCCTCCTTATTCTCTCCATTAACGAGCACTCTCTACAAGATTTTTAAATAGTGACAAAGAAATGCGGTCACTGGACCAATTGCATTCAGGATGCCACTGTACAGCCATAATCTTTTTATCGCCGGTAGACTCCATCGCCTCAATTAAACCGTCTTTACTCCAAGCTACAGCTCTAAAACCTTGCCCCAACTGACGAATCGCCTGATGATGAAAACTATTCACTAAGAAAGATTCCTGCCCAGCCAATCTGAACAACCTGCTATCTTGCTCTACCTGCACTGTATGAACAGGATACCAACGAGGTGCCTGCTGATTATGCATTAAATCACTAACACCTTTTAAGTCCTGATATAATGTGCCGCCTGCTGCCACATTTAAAAGCTGAAGCCCCCGGCAGACACCCAACGCCGGTTTGTTTCCTGCTAAAACCAGACGCACTAAAGCCATTTCAAAAGCATCCCTCTGAGGAGTTATCTCACCCAAATTCTCCTGTGGTTCCTCGCCAAAATAATGAGGATCAAGGTCACTCCCCCCGGTAAAAATAAAGCCATCCAACTGGTTATAATATACAGCAACTAATTCCGGAGAATCAAGACTAGGTAACAAAAAAGGCACTCCGCCCACTGCATTTACCGCACAGACGTACTCATCATGGAGCTTATGCCAGTTCTTTTTTTCCTCCCAGCCGCAAGTAATCCCGATATAACAGGCCATTTTTTTCTCCTTCATTCTCTTGAATTATTAATCCTTTATTTTTCTATTATTATTCACTGTTTTTAATTACTGATTCCATAAAAAATAGACCCGTACCAGTACCGGTCTATTTTTCTTTATCTTATTTATCCTTTTCTCCCAGGTCATCTCTTTCCTGTTTTTTGCTTCCTACAGACAAACGTCCTGCTTTTCGTACACTTTCCCGTAAAAGGTATTCTATCTGTGCATTCACACTGCGAAATTCATCTGCTGCCCAGCGCTCCAAGACCTCATATAATTGCGGTTCTATCCTAATCAAAAAGCTCTTTTTTTTAGCCATAAGACCAACTCATCAATAGCTCATTAATATAATGAACCGGTATTAAGTACTGGTTGGGCAGACCGGTCGGAAACAATTGCTACTAATAAGTTGTTAACCATCGCTACTTTCCGTTCTTCGTCAAGTTCTACCGTCCCATCCCGCAGTAATTGCTCAATCGCCATCTGAGCCATCCCTACTGCGCCTTCCACAATCTTCTGACGGGCAGCAATAATTGCTGTGGCCTGTTGACGTTGTAACATGGCACTAGCAATTTCCGTAGCATAAGCAAGATGAGTTAGACGAGCCTCAATTACTTCAACACCTGCTAAAGCTAGACGATTCTGCAATTCAGTGGCAATTTCCGCAGCAACTTCTTCGGTGTTTGCTCTTAATGAACTGCCATTTTCCTCAAAAATATCATAGGGATACTTTGTGGCCACATGTCTTAAAGCAGCCTCACTTTGAATCTTCACAAATTCCTCATAGTCATCTACATCAAAGGCAGCCTTAGCAGCATCTACAACTTTAATGACATTCACCGCCGCAATCTCAATGGGATTTCCCTCCACATCATTGACCTTGATTTTTTCGGTATTGAAATTGCGGACGCGTAAGGATACTTTTTTACTTACACAAAAAGGAATCGTAAACCAAAAACCTGCTTCACGTATACTCCCCACATATCTCCCGAAAAAGGTTAATACTGCGGATTGATTAGGTTGAACTATTTGCAATCCCGCCGCAACGACAATAAAAACAAACGTCAAGACACTACCCAAAACAAACTCTAATCTGATAAAGCTGTAAATCAAACCGGCTAAAAGCAGCAACATCAAGACGAGGGCAACAAAACCATTAATCCTCCATACTATTTTTTCCTTCATAGATAGCACTCCTCTTTTATCATTTTTATATAATAATGATATCACTTTAATATAAAAAATCAAGCAAAACTTATTTGCTCAGCCATTACACACACAAGGTTTGAAATAAAACAAAAGTGGGGAGGGGGTTGAACACCTCCCGTCCCCTACTTGTTTTAAGGGATATATTGGGCACGCCCGCCTAGGTTCTTGATTCCATTTCTTTCTTCGTAAACTGCTCCCATTTTAAACAAACCGGCTTCATATTGGGCAGATTCATTAGAGAGAGTGCAGTAGTAATCGAAGCCTACATGGACCACCTGCGGTGTTGAATATTGTTTAGCATGGTTAAAGATATCAGGTATATATGTATAAAAATGAGTTGGGTAATCCGGATTATAGGCACTAGGTATGAAAAGCCAATCATAATCAGAAGAATATTGCCAGTTCTTAATAAAGTCTCCATAATCCACAATTAAGCCTGTATTTGTCCCCGCAACATAAACACTACCGCTCCTAATATAAATCCCATTAAGATATTGCCCCGGATTAGTCCATAATCCATTTATCCCGCGATAATTAGCACTAAATTTTTGACTATTGGTATCAGCATATTCAACCAACCAAAGTATTTGAATAGCACTCCAGGTTTGAATATCCATTAGGTCCCAACCTGTGCCGTAACTTTGGGCTGTTTGACGACACCACTGCCACGACGTGTATCCACCTGGATCAGAAAATTTGCCTACCCCGACGAAAATATAAGGTTTTTCAACACCATTACGCAAAAAGGCCGGATGTAGCTTAAATTCTGGCAAGGGTGTATTCGTTATCCAAAATTCATGCTTTGTCCCATCATAGGTACGCTTATAATAAAATTTTGGTATTTTTACTACAGTCTGTCCATTTTGTGTAAGTGTCGTCATCTCACTCCACGGATAGATATTATCAAAGTCAGCTCCCGGAGTTTTTCCTACTGCATCACCAAGTCTGGTTAAAGGAGTGTCTGGTCCTACTGTCCAAGATGCACCCATTACATATGGTACTGACACAGTACAGGTCGCAGTTTTTCCTCCATCAACTGTTTTTACAGTAATCGTTGCTGTTCCGGCAGCTTTTGCCGTCACTGTTCCACTACTATTTACCGTAGCAACATTTGTATTACTACTACTCCATGTCACATTTTTATTCGTCGCATTAGAGGGCGATACTGTCGCCACCAACGTCTCTGACGCCCCTACCGCCAAGGTTATCGAACTCTTATTCAGGCTAACTCCGGTTACATTAACTACCCACTGCGCATATACGGTAATGTTACCTGTCACCGGTGTATCTTCTGTAAATTCGTCACCACTGCCGTTAACTTGAGTATTCCAGCCGGTAAAGGTACAGCCTGTTTTGGTGGGTGCGGTGGGCAGAGTGCCCACATTCCCGCCATGTGTCACTGTCTTGGTTTGCGGATTTGCTTCTGTATCTCCCCCGTTTTTGTCAAAAGTAACTGTATAGGTATTAATCGCAAATTCTGCCGTCACTGATATATCACCGGTTACATTGGTATCTGTACGCGGGTTAGCAGTTGAGCCGTCAGACCATTTCACAAAGTGATAACCCGTATTCGGCACTGCTGTTACTGCCGACCCGCTGGCACCATGATTGACGGTCTGGGTCTTGGTCCCAGTAATACTGCCATTGGAACCCGCTGTATAAGTTAGTGTATACTGCTTGATTGTCCACTTTGCGTATAGGGTTGTATTTCCTGTTACTGTTGTTGTGGCTGTAAACGCACTGCCACTGCCGTCAGC
>LFSF01000015.1:0-27780 GCA_001512665.1 Clostridiales bacterium DTU073 | reverse complement strand
GTCTGCCGGGGCTATAGCACTTTTACCGTGTTCTACTGTTTCTGTCTTTAATACTCTCCCATCATGGTCCTTAAAGATAACGGTATAAGTATCAGGTTCCGACTCAACTACAGTTACGGTACAATTATCCGTGAAACTACCATCGACTGTAGTTACTGTGATAGTCGCCGTCCCCACAGCAATTGCAGTCACTACCCCATTTTCATCTACCGTAGCTACATCTGTATCACTACTGCTCCAAGTAACTGCCTTATTCGTAGCATTTTCCGGTAATACTGTTGCGACTAATGTCTCCTCGTCACCTACCTCTAAGGTAAGTGATTTGTCATCTAAAGCTACACTCGTTACTTCTATTGTTACTGGTTTCGTGCTTGTCCTTCTTTTGGTTGTGACTTTGATTGTCGTTACTTCTGTTAAATTGCCCTTTTCATCTTCCAGGACCAAGTACAACTGATAGCTCGTGGCTGAACGTAAACCGCGAATCTGTTCTCTTATCTGCTCATCAGCTGTAAGTTCGAGCTGCCCATAGTAACGACTATCTACTAAATTATCGGAAGCATCCCGACCTGTGATGATTTGTTCAGGACCGGGAGCATCCTTTCTTGCCGGTAAAATAAGATAATAGGCTTTGCCTTTTTCCTTTGTTTTCACTAATAAATCCAAACGGTCTGCATGGATATTGCTTACTCTGGGATAGTCAGAAGCAAAGTTGATATTTGCTTCCTCCACAATAATAAAATCAATAACTTTTTGGTTGTAGAGTACACCAATAGCACGATCTAAAACCGAGATCGCTTCTGCTCGGGTCAAAGATCGGTATGGACGAAAAGTTTCATCAGTATAACCAATCATGTAGCCGTTGGCAACAACGGCACCAATTGACCCCAGACTCCAGAAGGGAATCTCGGCTTAGTCTTTAAATTTTTTTAGCTCTTCTGTAGTTCCTTCAAGAGAAAAAATCTGTGTTAGAATAGCGGCTACTTCCTGACGAGTGATGGTTTGCTCCGGTCGGAAAGTACCGTCAGGATAGCCGTTAATATAGCCGGCAGCTACGGCTTTAGCAAGATCGTCTATATACCACTCCTCTGGGGAAAGATCAGTAAACTGAACTACCGCTTTTTGCGTATAATTAAAGACTCTATTAACTATGGCTACAAATTCTGCTCTAGTGATGCTCTGATCCGGCTTAAAAGAACCGTCGGGATAACCCGCTACTAAGTTTTGCCGCAGCCATTTTTTTATCGTGTTTTCCGCCCAGTGTCCTTGAATATCACTAAGATTCTCCGCTAGCGTCAGGGGTTCTGCTTGTGCTGAGTACACCGGAATGAAAAGATTAAAACAAAAGAGAAAACAAAGAACTACAGAAATGATGCGCCGGTTTCTCTTGGACATATCTGCCACTACCCCTTTCCACAAGATGTAAACGCACAATATGTCTCTTTAACCTAATTTTCGACATTATTGCAGAAATATCCTGTTTTTTTGCCAAATTCCGAGTGGGAATTTACTGCTTGAGTTTTACATAATCCTCCAAAGAAACGGTACTGCAAAATGTTACTTTCAGAACAACTTTATGACCATTGTTCAAAAGAACGAAGGAAGACGCAGCAATGAGGGTGTCAACCCGAAGTAAGGATGAAAATAAAAAAAACGAGGAAAACCTCGTTTATTGGCAGATGTATATGTATTTATTTTCCTAAAGCTCAAGCATCCCCAAACTGATAATCAATGCCTCGTCAACCTTCCTCATGATAGGCTCATCCAAAGAAGTAATTTTTTCTTTGAGGCGTCTTTTATCTATCGTTCTAATCTGTTCCAGTAAAGCTACCGAATCCTTATCTAAACCACAAACATCCTTAGCTAATTCGATATGAGTAGGAAGCTTGGCCTTGTCCAACTGACTGGTAATCGCAGCAATAATCGTCGTGGGACTGTATTGGTTACCAATATCGTTTTGAATAACCAAAACAGGTCGGATACCACCTTGCTCCGACCCCACTACCGGATTTAAATCAGCATAAAAAATATCGCCCCTTTTTATATTCATGAGCAACACTCCACTATTTTTCGTTCTGTCAACCGGTTAGCCTCCTCCTCACATTGACAAAACTCTTCCGCAAGAGCTAAATTCAAAGCAGCCATTTCTTGATAACCAAGGCGCATTTGTTCTCTTAACCGCAGCTTTCTTTTTTCTTCCAGATAGAAACGCATAGCTTCTCTGATTAGTTCATTGCGGTTTTTATTTTCTAAACTTGTTAACCCATCCACTTCTTCTAAAAGTGAAGCAGGCAAGCAAAGCGTAATGCGTTTACTATCTGCCAAAACAACCACCCCTTCAATAAAGTAGAAACTAACAATTCCTTAGCATTATATATTATGCACCTATTAATTATTATCAATGCCAGAATTAGACTTAATTTTAACTCTATGAACTTACTTTATCATACATTATTATTTCAAACCGCCTAATATAAATCAACTAGGAAAATTATGCAATATTTCACGTATATACATATATACATAACTATACTTTACTATACTTTCTCGATACGTTCAACCTTGTCTTCTATGCGTGTTAAAACCTCATATCCTATTGTATCAGACCATGTTGCAAGATCATCCAAAGTTACATTAATGTTGTCAAAAATGTAGACCTCATCACCAACATTTACATTTCCAATGATGTCAGTAATATCAAGCATGGTTAAATCCATACACATTCTCCCTACAATCGGAGCTCTTTGTCCGTTCACCACAAAAAACCCCCGATTAGACAGAAGTCGGCTTAACCCATCAGCATAACCAATAGCCACAGTGGCAATAACGCTTTCTCTTTTCGTCACAAACGTACGCCCGTAGCTAATACACGTGCCCGGGGGAACAGTTTTTATTTGCAATATCTTGGTAGAAAGCTGAAGGGATGGCGATAAAGTTACTTCCTTTTTTAATGCTTCAGAAGAATAGTACCCATAAATCATATACCCCGGACGAACCATATTAAAATGCGCTTGCTTTTGCGTGAAAATAGCCGCACTGCTGCAAGCATGTTTAAACTTCACATGACCATAGACATCCTCAAAATCTTGAATAGCTTCAATAAATTTCTTAGTCTGCATTTCAGTATATTCAAGGTCCTCCTGATTAGTGCTGTCGGCACAGACATAATGCATATATAAACCTTCAACGACAATATTTTCGAGTTTTTTAATCTTCTCCGCAGTTTCCCGAGCATACGCCGGATTGATTCCCAATCTTCCGGCTCCGGTATCAATCTCCACATGAACCCGGATCTTTTGATCAGCTGTAGTATTCTCATTTAATTTTTCGGCAAATTCATAATATCCTATCCCAACAATAAAATCATTTTCCACAATTACCGGTATGTCCGCATGATCAGGCTGATACAAAATCATAATGTTTTTTTCGGGAAAAATTCTTTTTAACGTAACCGCTTCACTTACATCAGCTACCGCAATATAATTACAAAAGCGAAAAGCATTGACCACAATATCTGTTCCACAACTGTAAGCATTAGCCTTAATAATCGGCATAATTTCTACTTCCTCAGACACAGCGTTCCGGATTTGTCTAATGTTGTTTTGCATGGCACTAATGTCTACATACAGCTTTACTGCAGATAAAGGCACATTTTTAGACGTGTCAACACGGGAACTCATGTTCAGATATTTTTTAATCTGCAAAAAAACCTCTTCCATTTTCATATTTCTGGCGCCTTTAATTAAAATTACATCTTTCTCATCAAGATTTGCGGAAAAAATATATTCCTTCAGGTAATTACATAGTTCTCCCTTTGTTTTAAAGACATACCGGCTTTCACCATAACCTCTGGCAAAATCCTCATAACTATTCCCAACGAAAAAGGCTACATCTGTCATCTGGCGGCACAATTCACCCAAACACCGATGCGCTTCGGACGTAAATCTACCCAACTCATTCATTTCACCTAATATCGCAATTTTTTTACCAGCATTATCGTAAGATTGCAACGTAGCTAACGCCGCCCGCATCGCCTCGGGACTGGCATTATAGTAATCTTTAATAATTGTAATGCCTTTATAGGTAAATTCCTCATAACGCAGACTTTCATTAACAAAATAACGAAATGAATCTTTAATCTCTTGCACCGAAACCCCTAACTGTAAAGCACACGTAATCGCCAATAAAGCATTATTAATGTTATGTCTTCCTTTAATCGGTATAAAAATCTTTATTCTGTTTCCGTCTTTTATTAAATCAAAGCTTAAGCCATTAGATAATGTTTCCATAGAATCCGCATAGATATAATTTTGTTCCGACGAGTCCGTTCCGGCATAAAGTACATGAGCATACGGAATGTTTTTCCAATTAGACAACATTTTATCATCACTATTTAAAATCAATAATCCCTTTTGCGGATCTAAACCTTCAATAATCTCTAATTTAGCTTTCTGTATATTTTCCACCGAACCTAAATTACCGATATGAGCGGAGCCGATATTAGTGATCACTGCCAGATCGGGTTTGGCAATTTTAGCCAGCTCCGCTATTTCACCCAAATGATTCATGCCTAGTTCCAAAACGGCAACCTCATCCGCTGAAGTCAATTCAAAAATCGACAGCGGCAATCCGATTTGATTATTATAATTCTTATAGGTCGATACTACTTGATATTTAGACGAAAGCAGCTTCGCAATCATATTTTTGGTTGTTGTTTTGCCACTACTTCCCGTTACTGCTACAATTTTAATCTTGAGCCTTTGACGATAACAGGCGGCGATCTGAGCAAGAGCCTTTAAAGTATCCGGAACTTTCAGCACCGGAACTCCCCATTCGCCCTGATATTTGTCACAAACAATAAGTGCTGACGCACCCTTATCAATAGCGGTTTGAATATAATCGTGCCCATCATGCTTCTGCCCAATCAAGGCAAGAAAAACATCTCCTGCCCGAAGCTTTCTCGTATCTGTGCAGACATTATTAATCTGAAAGTCCCGGGGAAAATCAAATTTTATTCGCAAAAATGAGCATAAATCACTTAAATAAATATTTTCCATACTCTTTTACATCTCCAATAATCAATTGAAAGTCAGTATATCTTTTTCGTAAACAATTGTCAAACTAAACTAAGCCTTCCAAAGTCTTTAATGCCAAAGGTAACGCTTCAACTACATCACCGGCCAAAACACCGCGTAAACCTTTTTCCTTAGCCAAAATCTCCCCGGCCAACCCATGAATATAGACACCCAAGATAGCAGCGTCTACAGCTGCCAAGCCTTGAGCGATGAAACCACCAATCGCTCCTGCTAAAACATCCCCGGAACCCGCTGTAGCTAAAGCAGAATTCCCAGTAGAATTGATAAACACCTGTTTATCAGGGGTAGCGATAACAGTAGCCGCTCCCTTTAAAACAACCACCGCATTAAAATTTACTGCTGCCTGAATAGCCATTTGCACCCGGTTTTTTTGTACACTCTCTACGGTAGTCTCCAACAATCTCGCCATTTCTCCGGGATGAGGCGTAAGGATTAAGGGAGCTTTCGCCATCTTTAAAACACTCACATCTTGGGCCAAAACATTTAAACCATCTGCATCCAATACTACCGGGATCTCTACTTGTAAAACCGTCTGCAAAAGCTTTTGAATTTGTTCATCTGTTCCTAACCCCGGACCAAAGATTATCACTTTTTTACCTGGCAAAATACGTTGAATCGCCGACCAACCCGCAGCAGAGAGAGAGCCTTTTTTGGTTTCCTCTACGCCCAGCGTAAGGGCTTCAGGTAATGCTAAATCAAAGGTATTGGCAGTTGATTCCGGTACACAGGCAGTAACCATCCCTGCACCAGAACGCAAGACCCCTTTGCCAGCTAAATATGCTGCCCCCATCATCCCCGCTGAACCCGCAATCACTACAGCGTGACCAAAAGTATTCTTATGTCCTTCTTCATCCCTCTCCGGCAAAAGTTTTCCAGCGAAATCAGCATCAACATAGTATTCCGCATTATCTAAAAGAGCCAACGCATCCTTTGGAAAAGAAATATCAGCTATATACAGTTGCCCCACAAATTTTTTAGCAGGATAAAGAACGAGTCCCCGCTTGGACCAAGCAAAGGTGACTGTATAATCGGCACATATACATTTATTACTGACATAGCCAAAATCAGCATCCACACCTGAAGGCACATCTATAGCTAAAACAGGACAAGAACTATTATTAACGATATCTATTGTTCGTTCAATATTAGCAGGAAGCTTATCTCTAAATCCAGTACCAAAAATACCATCAATAACCAATGAACAATTGTTAAGAGACAATTTAAACAAATAGAAACTATGTTCATCAGCTAAATAATGCCCTTTCACCCCTAATTCTTCAAGAAGCTGCCAATTTTTCAGCACAATTCCCTGAAGATTGTCTAACGGGAAAAGAAAAAACAGTTTTACCCCAAAACCTTGCTGATAAAGATGTCGTGCAGCAACGAGAGCATCACCGCCGTTATTTCCCTTTCCGATTAAAAAGAGATAATTACCTTGCCTTTGCTCCTTTTCCGGAAATAATTCTTGAATTTTCAAAGCCACAGAACGTCCGGCGTTTTCCATCAAGAGTAAAGACGGAATCTTCCGTTCTTTTTCCGCCCAAAGATCCAATCTTTTCATCTTACTTCCGGTAATTATTCTCATTTTTTATCAGAACCTCCCTCTCCTACTGCCACTGCCATGGCATAAGACCGGCAGTGGGAAATACTTAAACTTATGGCCGTAATATTTTTCCTCGCCATAATCTGAGCCAATGAATCTTTTAGCTCGACCATCGGGCATCCTAAAGAATCAGTACTAATCTCCAGATCATGCCAAGATAAGCGAAATAGACCTAACCCCAGACACTTTAAAACAGCCTCTTTAGCTGTAAATCTCCCGGCCAATGATTGAATAGGATTCCCCTGAGCGAAGCAGTAGCTTTTTTCTTGCGGAGTTAATACTTTATCCCAAAAAGCCGGATGTCGCTCTACTACTTTCCTAATCCTCTCAATTTCAATAATATCCGTTCCTACATAAATCATAACTTCTGCTCCCCACATTTTTTTGCTGTGGTCATGTGGCAGGGGGATGGTGTGGCAGGGGGACGTTTCTGCTGCCACATTAACTTCCCTCCTAATTTTACCCAGCTGGTAATGTGGCAGCAGAAACGTCCCCCTGCCACACCATCCCTCCATACCGCCTCCCCATACACATATTTAACCTAGCTCTTTAAGCATTATTTCTTTAAGTTGCTCTGTAATTTTCTCCAATTGAGCTTTATTCTCACCTTCAGCCATTATCCGCAGTAAAGACTCAGTACCTGAAGGACGCACAAGCAGCCGCCCATTTCCTCCTAAAGCTTTTTCCGCAACGGCAATTGCTTGTTTTATCGCTAAATTTTCTACCCAGGCACTTTTATCTTTCACTCTTACATTAACTAAAACCTGGGGATATGTGGTCATCTGCTTAGCTAATTCGCTTAAAGGTCTTCCCGTTTCTTTCACCACACTAAGCAAATGAAGTGCCGTAAGAATCCCGTCACCGGTAGAATTATGCTGGAGAAAAATAATATGTCCCGACTGTTCGCCACCTAAAACAGCCTTTACTTCCAACATTTTCTCCAAAACATACCTGTCCCCGACTTTTGTTTCAAATACTTCAATTCCTTCCTTTTCAAAGGCTTTTTTCAAACCCATATTACTCATAACTGTCACAACAATTTTGTTGCGCAGTTCACCCTTTTTCTGTAGATGGAGACCACAAATCACCATGATTTTATCTCCGTCAACTTCCTGACCTTTTTCATCGACAGCAATAACACGATCACCATCACCATCATGAGCAATACCTAAATCAGCATGATGTTTTAAAACAGCTTCCTGTAAAGACTCAATATGAGTTGAACCACATTTTTCATTAATATTAATTCCTGTAGGCCGATCATGGATGGTAATCACCTGTGCACCTAATTCACGATAAACCCTTGATGCAATTTCGGAAACGGCTCCATTAGCACAATCAACAACAATCCTTAAACCAATAAAAGAAGCATTAATTTTTTCTTTCAGAAATTCCACATAACGATTGGCCGCATCATGAAAATAAATAATTCTCCCCACGTCATTACCTGTAGGTCGAGGCAAGTTCTCCATATCCCCCAAAACAAGAGCTTCGATTTGCTCTTCTAGCTCATCTGCCAGTTTATAGCCTGTATTATTAAAAAACTTAATCCCATTATCACCAAAAGGATTATGGGAAGCAGAAATAACTGCCCCGGCACAAGCATTCATACTTTTAGTTAAAAACGCTATGGCAGGAGTGGGAATAACCCCTGTTGCATATACATCAACTCCGGATGAACAAATTCCTGCTGCCAAAGCACTCTCTAATAATGAACCCGAGATACGTGTATCCTTTCCTAAAATTATCGCGGTTCTCTGCTCCGGTTTTTTCAGTAAAGTACCGGCAGCTCTTCCTAATCTAAAGGCCAGTTCAGGGGTTAGTTCACTATTGGCAACTCCCCTTACCCCATCTGTTCCAAAGAGTTTTCCCATTAAAAAGTACTCCTCCCTTTTACTAATTCCTTCCTTAGGCAATTCTATTCCTTTATATCCTATATACTATATACTGATTATATACTAAGATTAGTCTTCAAGTTTATTATCCTTCTCGTTAATGCTAACTTCGACCATACTAGGTTCAATCTTAATTAATTGTAACCCGTCCGGTATATCTGCTTTAACTTCCAATTTGTGCGTTCCTGACTCTAGTTCTGCTACATCAACATATGCTTTCACCGCAATTTTACTTATAGCTGCTATTTGTTCTCTTGGTCCTTTAATGGTCAAGCTAACTTTATCCGGAGTCAAAACAGCCTGCTTCCCTTCGACTAAATTAACTACAGACACAGGAACATCCTCAATAACTTTAGTCACCGCAACCGCTTCAATCTGCACCAGAACCTTTACTACAGGTTCATAGAGAAGGTTTGCTCCTTCCGGAGGCACAATCGCCACTTGCGTGGAGTAATTTTCAGTGATTCCGGTTATATCAATAGGTGCTGTGTTCACTTGATAAATCAGACTTAATACATCATAACTGCCGGTAATTTTCACGGTCTCCGGATCAAGAACAACTCGGGAAACACGATAACCTTCTTGCGGCTGTCCTTGAATATTCGGCGTAATAGATACGGTTTTATTATGAGTATTTTCTGTTACCGGAATAAATACTTGGATATTCTTCGGGCTAACCTCAAACTTGTCCGTCACAATTTTCCCGTCTTTTGTTAATAACGTGACAGGAGGATTAAGCACCAAATTATCTTTAGCCTGGTCTAGATTTATCGTAACAAGTGCAGTATCCAAATCTGTTAGTAACTGACTTGCCCCACGTACTACTACCGTAGAAGGCTCTAACACCGGTTCAAAATGAGAATATCCCGCAGCTACTACACCTTGAGTAATCACCCGAACAGGCAACTGCTTTTCTTTAATTTCATCTAACTGTAAATTAAGATAAGAAGGTCTTATTGACACTGGAACAACCTCCGGTGGTATAGCTGCCTCTACAATAAAACTACCTTCTCCTATTTCAGCCTTATCTAAGTTGACATATGCTTTAATCTCTTCAGAACTTAGCATATCAAGCACCGAAGAAGTCCCTCTTACCTTTACATCTACCTTCTGGGGCTCACTTACAACAATCATCCCCTCTTTCAGATTCTGATATGCCACATTCACAGTAAAAACTTTTTCCGAGTAGGGGTTTACATAAAACCATAATAAAACTGCCAGTAAAACAGCGAGCGCCTTATAAACAAGGTTTGATTTCCATATTTTATCCATAATTTAAGACCTCCAGTTAAATAAAGGCGTGAAGTTTTGCTGTTTGGTGATCAGACGCTTATATAAAATTTCCTTCAAGGTGTTCTCATCCAGATAGCGGGTTAAGCGTCCTTCTTCAGCTACGGAAATAGTCCCCGTTTCTTCCGAAACAATAATCGCAATAGCATCAGATTGTTCTGTTAAACCTAAAGCAGCACGGTGTCTGGTACCTAATTCTTTACTAAGGTTGGGATTTTCCGAAAGAGGCAAAAAACACCCGGCAGCCGCTATACGATCACCTCTGATAATCACAGCTCCATCATGAAGAGGACTTTTGGGTATGAAAATATTTACCAAGAATTCCGCAGAAACTATACCATCAATTTTTGTCCCGGTTTCAATAAAATCGTTCACTCCTATTTCCCGTTCCAGCATAATCAGCGCACCTATATTCTCTTTAGAGAGTACTTTCACGGATCGTACAATTTGATCCACGACTTTAATCAAAGCTTCTTCATTCAGCATGGACATGGGACGCGCAAAAAACTTGCCCCGACCTAAACGTTCCAAAGCACGCCGTAATTCAGGCTGAAACACTATCGGTAAAGCAACTACCAGAACCGTTGACAACTGATCCAAAATCCAGCCTACAACCTTTAAGCCAAAAATTTCACTGGCTAAAGAGGCCATCAGCAAGACAAATAAACCCTTGATCAATTGAACAGCACGTGTTCCTTTAATGATCATCATTAGTTTATATATCACTATGGCTACAATAAGAATATCCACTAAACTTCTAAGATTAAGCAGTTCCAATGCTTGCTGCCACAAAAGAATTTCCTCCTTTAAAAAGAAGCTTAATAATTAAACACCACTATTTTGGTAATTAATACTACCTGAAAATAGTTCGACAATTTATCAACTGTTTCCTCTATAAAAATTATATAAAGTAAAAGTATTTATCTCTCAATATATTTATAATCTTATGTTATAATAAAACTCACAATGAAGAAAGAAGGGGGAAGATTATGCGTAAATTTATTTTACCACTTACTATAGTCTGTATTATATCTGGTTTCTTCCTCGCTTTTCAATTTAAAATACAAACAAATACTACAAGTTTTGATGCGGTTAGTCAAAAAAACGCTAACCTTATTAATGTGATCCAATCCCTCGAACAAGAAATAGAAAGCCAAGAAGACCAAATTGCAGCAATGCGTAACCAACTTAACGAAATCCAAAACCAAAATAACAGAGGAAAACTACAGGACTTACAACAAGAACTTATTCGTGCTAAAATTAATGCAGGTTTAACTTCAGTTATCGGCAAAGGAATTGTCATTACCCTTGATGACAATAAAGAAGGACTTAATGCCGCTCCTAACGATGATCCTAATAAATATATCATTCATTACGAACATATCCTAAATCTTGTTAATGAACTGAAAATAGGCGGTGCCGAGGCAATCTCCGTAAACGGACAACGTTTGATCACTACATCGGAAATACGTTGTGTCGGTAATCTTATTCTCATTAATATGTCTCGTATAGCTCCACCGTTTGTCATCAGTGCCATAGGTAGTCCCAAATTAATGCTTGAAAGTGTTTCCATGGGGCAATTGGAACTTCTAAAATCAGCACAATATCCCATAACCGTTGAAGAAAAAGAAGAACTAATTATCCCTGCCTATAAAGGAGAACTACAATTTAATTCTGCAGTTTCTCAATAAAGGAGGTCCCCTCTATGTGGTTTATTTTACCTATAATAGGATTAATCCTAGGTATATATCTAGGTTCGAATATCACTTTCCAATTGCCGGCAATTTACATTAAATATATGTCCATAGCCGTTCTCGCCTCTCTAGACTCAGTTTTTGGCGGAATTAAAGCTGTCCTCAAAAATAACTTTGACGGCACTATTCTGCTGAGCGGTTTTTTTACCAATGCTCTTCTCGCAGCCCTTTTAGCATATTTAGGTGACCGGCTGGACGTAGACCTATATTATGCCGCTATCTTTGCCTTTGGTGTTCGAATCTTCCAAAACCTTGCCACAATCAGACATCACGTCATCACTAATTTACGTCAAAGAAAAGCCTTGGCAAGAGGTGAAAAAAATGAGTAAAATACGCTGGTCTATACCCATTACCATAGTTTTACTCTGTTTAGGAATTATGCTATCTTTACAATTTCAAGCTCAAACACGTATCGCCAGTGATCTCACTCTACAGAGAACCGAAACCCTTATTGCCATGGTGCGAGGGCTTTCCGAAAAACGACAAAAACTGGCTCTGGAAATCATTGACCTAGGAGCACAATTAAGATCACAAGTGGAAAGTAATCGGGATGAAGAAACCCTTCTAGAAAGTATAGACCTGGAAATGAAAAAATTACAGATTGTTAACGGAACCACTCCTGTAAAAGGACCCGGATTAACAATCACCATCGAAGAATACATGCCGATAATTTACACTGATCTTTTAAATATAGTTAATGAGCTATGGAATGCCGGAGCTGAGGCCATCTCTATTAACGAACATCGAATTACCGGTTATAGTACCATCTCCGTCGCAGAAGATATTTTTAGCGAAGCAAATTATAGTATTTTTATGACGGTAAATCACGAAAAATTGGAATATCCTATTGTCATCAAAACAATTGGTAACGCTAATAATTTAGAAAAAGGTTTAACACTTCCCGGAGGAATCATGGATAATCTGGCTCTTTTCAATGCCTATCCTAAAATTGAAAAGGTAGAGGAACTGGAAATTCCGGCTATCCAAAAACCTGTTACCTATTATTTTATGAATGAATATAAACCCCCTGAAGGAACGATAGCGGAAGAAAAGAAAGATGAAGCCGCAAATCCGCTTACAAAACCACTCAGGAATATTTTGCCGTAACAACTAAAAAAACTATATAAAATAACTACTAAACAGTACAAAAGGAGTGTACCTCTCACAGGAACACTCCTTAATTCTTTTACCTATTAAATTATTGCACTAAAGTCCCTGATCTACGAGCCATTCCTTTTACCGAAGGAATTAGCCCCATCGCTTTCAAGGAAGGAGCTTCCCTTCCCATTAAATTTAACATTTTAAACATTTTCCATTGTCGCTCTCTCCCCAGCGGTCCATTAAAGATATCGTATTGTCTTTGGAACTCATACTCCTTAACAACATCAACATATGGTCCCAATATGTTCAGCTCTTCAGTAATATTTCCATTAAAAACATTGAGACGCAACCAATTTCCGGAAATATAATATTCCAAATAAATAGGCATTTCTTCCGCACCACAACTTTTTCTTTCAATAAAGAAATACCAGGCCTCTCGATCCAATTGTAAGATATGTCGAGCATCATTTTTCAATTTATCAAAAATCTGACCATACCCTTTCCAATAAAGAAAAGCTGAATAAGCCAAAAACACATTAGAATTTGTCTCCTGGGCGCTTTTTTTCAGTATTTCTTCTAAAGACAACCCCATTATTGCCGCTTTATACAGTTTTCGAATTGGTAAATAATATTTTTGTTTAAAAATAACCTTATCCTTAAGCGCAAGCGGCAATGACCGTTCCATTTTCGCTAAATGAAAAGGTTTCTGCGCATAGATAAACAATTCATGATCCGTAAGCATGAACTCACAAATAATTCCGCTGATCGCATCAAAACTTTTAGACGCTACTTCTTCCTGTTTTAATAATTTATAACAAGAGCCTCCTGCAAATTCCCCTGTCAAAAAGATTTCCTCATTACTTTCCAACCAACTTCTTACCAAGACATGTGCATAAGAAGAAAGATGATAAATTGAGCAAAAAACTCTATAATTCATGGGGTTTTCCGGATCGTCTGCAGAAAGAATAGTCCGTTTTATTTCCTCAAAACTATCAAGATATAAGGTTTTACCACTGCGAATAAGCACCAACTGATAATCAATTTTCATGATTTCATCCTGAGGTGTACTAACAATGATAAAAACAGAAATAAGACGTTTTTTTCCTTGTTTTTCTGAAGATATAACTTTACTTTTGAGAAAAGTATATTCGGCTAAATCCTCTCCGTTATAAAGTAAAAAGTCTTCACGCCTACCCAGCCTTTTTTGACGCTCGGGACTGGATAAATCATATAAAACAGCATTATCCAATCTTTTTAAAGCCGCCAGATATATATTCGTAAATTCTATAGGATTCAAGTTATTAAAGGCCAATTTTTCTAAAAGTCTCTTCCTATCTATATCTGGAACTTCATAATCTAAGAAATAACTATATTTCTCCCACCCATCGGCCGGACGCGTACCAAACTTGATATTCTGTTTATAAGCATCTTGCAGTAAAGAAACTGCTTCGAAAAAATCTATCCGTACATAGCCGACGAGATTATCTTCCCAATTTTGACTTTGCAAAGTTAATAGTTTCTTCATCTTGTACCTTTTTATACCTTCAGAATTGAAGCTCAGCAAAAAGGTATGCAATTCCAGCTCTTTTTTCGGTAATCTCTTTTCCCAAAGAATAATCAAACCACATTTTCCGCAATTACGATCCAAAGTAGTATAAGCGGCA
The DNA here is from genome assembly GCA_001512665.1 of Clostridiales bacterium DTU073. GTDB lineage: Bacteria > Bacillota > Peptococcia > DRI-13 > DTU073 > DTU073. The sequence continues at coordinate 13,380 of LFSF01000015.1, read as the reverse complement.
ACACACCTACCGGCAGAAATATTAAAGTCATTATATATACTGCTCACGTAGACATCCCACTCCTAAACAATAAAATTTATCTTTCCAGATCTGGTCAACATTTCTCATTTTTCGCCATACCTACAGCATTTCCTTTAGTTTTTTTCCCTTAATATCCGTCAAAAACAGAGTTCCGGTGCAAAAATTTGTCAAGAGAAAGAAAAAAGGAGAGAAACGTTTTCTCCCCTTTATAATGCACCTTGATTGCTAATCATCTGACCACTATTAGCATTGAGCAATTTTCCATCAGACCATGCTAAATTTCCATTTACCCAAACATGTCGAACTCCCTCGGAAAATAATGTGGTATTATTTATAGTCGCCCGATCAATAATCGTCTCCGGATTAAACATTACCAAATCAGCTTTATAACCCTTTTTCAATAAACCCCGATTATTTAACTTTAATCTTCGCGCAGGTTCTGACGTTAGTTTAGCCACAGCTGTTTCTAAAGTCAGCACCTTTTTTTCACGCACAAATCTACCCAAAATCCGGGGAATATTACCATATGTACGCGGATGATTTGCTCTTCCCCCGGCATATATTCCCGAATCACTACCAAAAAAGGTCAAAGGATGAGCTGCGGCGAGTTCATTCCCCTCATCACTAAGAGAAGGAACAAAAGGCTTTTTCCCTAAATCCGTACTGGAGAAATTATAGGCATAAAGGTCAGCTCTAATATCCAATCCGTCTGCTTCTGCTTCGCTCAGCATTTCTAAAATCCGCGGATACTTAGACCAATTCCGGGAATATCCGGCTTTAAGATGACTATACTGTACCGGCACTCCTGTTTTTTTACCAATCAATATTGCCTCCTCTAATGCCTCTAAGACCCCGTCATACTCATTTCGAATATGGATGGCATAAAATCCCCCGGTTTTCTTAACAACCTCACATAAAGCAATCATTTCCTCAGTCGTCGCATAAGTTTGCGGCCAATACTCTAATCCGACGGATAAACCGACTGCTCCTTCTGTTAGGGCACGATGCAAAAATTCCTGCATCTTGGTTATTTCAGCTAATGTTGTTTTTCCACCTCTATCTCGCCCGCGCACCATTTCCCGCAAAGTAGCATAGCCCATCAATAAACCATAATTAATCGGCAATTGGGAAACAGTTTGAAAATAACCCGCTATATCTCGAGGAGAACGTCCACAGTTGCCTCCAATCTGCATGGTCACACCCTGAGATAAAAAAGCGCTCATATCCCCGCCACTATAAACATAATCTTCCGTATGTGTATGAATATCAATAAAGCCAGGAGCTAAAGCTAACCCTTCCCCATTAATTACTTTAACCTCAGTAGGAAAAGAAAAATTGCCTACTGCTGCAATCTCCTCACCTTTAACAGCTACTCTTCCTTTAAAAGCGGATTCACCTGTTCCATCAATAATCATGACATTATCGATCAACCAGTCACAATCCAATGGTTCCGGAGCATCAACCGTTTTTATTTCTTCTTTTATATCATCCTTAAGCAGTCTCACCGGTAACATAGCCGCTGCAGAAAGTATCCCTAAGCCAACTAAAAATTCGCGTCTTGTCAACATTTTTCGGCGTCCCTTCGAGTGTATAGTGAATTATTCTATCTCTTTTTTCGGCACATCTAACTCTAATCCCTGCAATTAACTAAGAAAAAAATGACCTCTCACAAGGTCACTTTTTTATACTAATTTTTAATTACTACTTGATCCTTTCCGTTGGCTTTAGCCTGATATAAGGCTTCATCCGCCTCTTTGATTAAATCATAAACATCTTTTATCTTATCACTAAATTCACATATACCAAAACTTGCCGTAATATAAAGTTGTAAAGGTTCTCCCTCTTCCTGTTGAATATTAACATGTTTTATACTTTTACGTAATCTTTCCGCAATAGTGTATGCAACTGAAGCATCTACACCAGGTGTACAAATAACAAACTCTTCACCGCCATACCTACCAATAAAATCGTATTTCCTAAGAAATTGAGAAAAACATTTAGCCACATGTTTAAGAACTTCATCTCCCACTAAATGTCCGTATGTATCATTACATTTTTTAAAATTATCTAAATCAACCATAATTAAAGAAAGGGGCTGACCCAATCGTTTATATCTGGCGATTTCACTCACTAACCGATCAACAAAGGCTCTGCGATTTAATAATCCGGTCAGCGGATCTGTTAAAGCCAGTTGCATAATCCTATTTTCCAAATTAAGTATCCTTTCCCCGTTCTTTAAACGAAATTTCAATTCCAATTCATTAAAAGGTTTGGTGATATAATCATCAGCACCGGCTTCCAGACCTTTAATCATATCCTCTTTATTGGAGTTAGCTGTAAGAAAAATTAAATATATATAACTATTGTCTAACGTTTCACGAACCTTTTTACATAATTCTAATCCATTCATCTCTGGCATCATCCAGTCAATTATCGCCAACTTCGGCCCATCTTTTTCCTTTAGCCTTTCTAATGCCTGTACTCCGTTTTTTGCTAAAACAACAGTATACCCCCAGTTACTTAAAGTATCCTGCAATATCCGCTGATAATATCTGCTGTCTTCTGCAACGAGAATCTTCAAACTGGTCTCCCCCTACCGATAACTTTAGTAATAGATATATATTCTCTCTCTATTTATTTATATCCTTTAATACAGTAGGAAAAATTTAGAGAAATAAAAGATCCACTTTTAGCCTAATGCTTTTATCACAGCAGCAGCCATTGTACTTGTTCCCACACTAGTACTACCCTGTGTCCAGATATCAGCTGTTCTTAATCCTTGCTGCAAAACAGTATCTACAGCTTTCTCCACTGCCATCGCCGCGGCAGAATTTTTCATCGAGATTCTTAACATCATCGCTACAGAAAGTATCGCCGCCAAAGGATTTGCTTTATCTTGACCGGCGATATCAGGTGCCGAACCATGAACCGGTTCATACAAAGCAGAACCTTCACCGATACTTGCAGAAGGCAGCATCCCTAAAGAACCCCCTAAAACAGATGCTTGATCAGAGAGAATATCACCAAAAGTATTTTCCGTCACCAAGACATCAAATTGTGCGGGATTTATACATAACTGCATCGCACAATTGTCTACATACAAATGATTTAAGTCAATCGCAGGATAATTCGTCTTTTCTTCTTCCACAATTTTTCGCCACAGACGGGAAGTATCGAGAATATTAGCCTTATCTACCGACGTAACCTTTTTCCTTCTTTGCCCTGCCAAATCAAAGGCTACTTTTACTATCCGTCTAATTTCTTCGGCACTATATTCGATCGTATCATAAACTTTGCTTTCTCCGTCAACGGTCTTTTTCCCCTTAGCTCCAAAATATGCTCCTCCGGTTAATTCCCTAACAATCAGCAAATCCACACCAACAATTCTTTCCTTTTTAAAAGGAGATTGTTCAATTAATTGAGGCCAACATTTAACAGGACGCAAATTAGCAAAGAGACGTAAATATTTACGTATCGCCAACAAACCCTGTTCCGGACGTACCTTTTTGTCCGGTCCATCCCACTGCGGACCCCCAACCGCCCCCAACAGTACAGCATCACTTTGTGCCACCAGTTTCTGAGTTTCTTGAGGAAAGGGATCTCCTGTTTTCTCAATGGCACAACCGCCTATTAATCCGGTCTGATAAGTAATATCCAGGTTATATTTAATTTTAACTGCGTCCAAAACCTTCAAAGCTTGAACAGTAACTTCCTGACCTATCCCATCTCCCGGTAAAACTGCTAATTTAAACACGTTTTTTCACCTTCTCTTTGACATAAGGAATTGCCCCGCCAGACTTCAGGATTTCCAACATAAAAGCAGGAAATGCTTCCCCCTGATAGCTTTTGTTATTGGTTACATCGTCAATAATCCCTGTACTGGGGTCTACCTCAATTATTGATCCCTCTTTAATTTCTCTGACCGCTTCAGGAGCAACAAGCACAGGTAGCCCGATATTTATGGCATTTCGATAAAAAATACGGGCAAAACTCTCTGCAATAATACAACTAAAACCGGCATATTGCAAAGCTAATGGTGCATGCTCCCGGGAACTACCACACCCGAAATTTTTCCCCGCAACCAGAATATCACCGGGCTTAACTTTCGTGGTTATCTCAGGAATTAAAACCTCCAAACAATGGGTAGCAAGATACTCACCATCCGAACGATTTAAATAACGAGCAGCAATAATCACATCCGTATCTATATCCGCTCCTACCTTCCATACTTTTCCTTTTAATTTATCCAAACTCATTATTTACTCACCTCCTCAGGACTGGCAATTCTGCCAAAGATTGCCGAAGCTGCAGCTACCGCAGGATTAGCAAGATAAACTTCACTTTCCGGATGACCCATCCGTCCCACAAAGTTCCGATTCGTTGTCGCTACAGCACGTTCACCTTTAGCTAAAATACCCATATATCCACCTAAGCAGGGACCACAAGTTGGTGTGCTTACCACCGCTCCGGCTTCTACAAAAATCTGCACTAACCCTTCCTGAACTGCACGCAAATAAAGTTCTTGCGTCCCTGGAATGACAATAACCCTCACGTCCGGATGTACTTTTTTTCCTTTAATTAAGTTCGCCGCAATCTCTAAATCCTCCCAACGTCCATTGGTACAAGAACCAATTACCACTTGATCTATCTTTACGTCAATAGCTTCCTGTACATCTTTAGTATTGGAAGGTAAATGCGGGAAAGCTACCTGTGGTTGAAGATTGGTTACATCAATTTCTATAACCTCACTATATTCGGCGTCAGCATCACTTTCGTAAACCTGCCACGGTCTTTGGGCTCTCTTTCTTACATAATCCACCGTTTTTTTATCAACAGCTATGATGCCATTCTTGGCACCGGCCTCAATAGCCATATTAGTCATCGTCATCCTGGCATCTATTGACAAATTACTGATAGCTTCACCAGTAAATTCAAGGGCCTTATAACGGGCACCATCTACCCCGATTTTCCCGATTAACGCTAAAATATAATCCTTTCCTGTCACCCAAGGATTACGAGCTTTCCCTTTAAAGACAACCTTCATCGTTTCCGGTACTCTAAACCATAATTCACCTGTTGCCATACCTACAGCTAAATCCGTGCTTCCCACCCCTGTGGAAAAAGCCCCTAAGCCACCATAAGTACAAGTATGAGAATCTGCCCCTATCACAACATCACCGGGTAAAACTAAACCCTGTTCAGGCAAAAAACAATGTTCAATCCCGCAACGTCCTACCTCATAATAATGTTTCAAGTTCTGTTTGCGAGCAAAATTCTTTATATCCAGACTCTGCTGAGCTGAAGCTATATCCTTCGCCGGAACAAAATGATCAGGGATTAAAACTACTTTCTCCCGATCAAAAACCTTCTCTACCCCTATTTTCTCAAATTCTTTAATGGCTAGCGGTCCGGTGACATCATTGGCTAAAACTACATCCAGCTTAGCATTAACCAATTCCCCGGCCGTAACCTTATCCAGTCCGGCATGTGCTGCCAAGATCTTTTCCGTAATCGTCATTCCCATTTCTTCTCTCTCCACCTTTCTCTTCATATTTAATAATTAAAAGTATGTCGCTGTATCGTTATCGTTATTGTTTTATCATTATCATTTTATCGTTATCGTTTTATCACAAGGGCTGCCTGCTGGTGCTAAATTCTCGGTCAAAACAAACTAAGCTTGGTTCAGCATAATGCTGACCGGGCTCAATTCGCCTCCTTGCTCAGTTCGCCCTGCTGCCGACGTCCTGTCGGCACCTCAGCATTACTAGCCTCACCTGCACTAAGTTTGTAACTGACCTGCGAACAGGCATCCTCCGGCAGCACCTTGCGCCAAAACTACTCACTGCCAAATATCCCAATCTACGTTCCATTGCTGCAGTTCAGCTAACAGGTGGTCAGCCTCAACCCTTGCAGTATAAGAGGTCAGGCGACACACCGCTGTTTGCATGAGTCATCCTAGTTGCGGAATGTCCCCATCGCACATCGAGGGTGGTCTGCTTTCTCCTGAACCAAGTATTAATCTATTCTAAACGAGCACGAAACGGAAAACGTCCTTGTCGTTCCCGGGAAATGTACTGTGTCATTTTATCGTTTCTTTGCGAAGTTTAAATAATAGACTTTCGAAGGCGAAGTGAGAAAACAAAGGTACTGACAGGACGTCAGTGCCAACCCTCGCAGTATTAAGAGGTTAGGGGACACACCGCTGTTTACATGGGGCATCCTAGTCGCGGAATGTCCCCATTGTATATCGAGGGTGGTTTGTTTTCTCCCGAGCCGAGTATTAGTCTATTTTATAAACGAGCACGAAACGGAAAATGATACAGTACATTCCTTTATGGAACAAGCTCCGGATATGTCCTCACAATCTTATTCAAAGCATTAATATACGCCTTAGCACTCGCCTCAATAATATCTACACTTAACCCTCTACCCATAAAAGTACGATCATCCAGAGAAACACGCACTACAACCTCACCCTGAGCATCTTTACCTCCCGTTACCGCACTAATACTATAAGAATCTAATTTTACCGGAAGGTTAATAATCTTCTCAATAGCCTTATAAGTAGCCTCAATCGGACCGTCCGCACAAGCTGCTTCTTCTGCCATTACTCCATTGGTTTTAATCCCCACAGTAACTGTAGACGAGATATTTGTACCGGAAGAAAGCTGAAAATGATCCAGAACATAAACGTCCTCACCACTCCCGAACAAGAAACTGTCCATCAGCATAATCAAGTCTTCATCCAGAATCTCTTTTTTCCGGTCTGTCAACTGCTTAAACTCATCAAAAGCTTTATCAAGAGCTTCGCCCTCCAGGTTATAACCCAACTCTTGCAACTGCAGTTTAAAAGCATGACGCCCCGAATGTTTGCCCAGCACCAACTTATTGGAGCTAATCCCCACCATTTCAGGATTCATGATTTCATACGTTTCCCGCTCTTTTAATACTCCGTCCTGATGTATTCCCGCTTCATGAGCAAAGGCATTTTTCCCGACAACAGCCTTATTAGGCTGAATCATCATCCCGGTCAAGGTACTGACCATTCGACTGGTGCGATATATTTCCTGAGTATTTATCCCTGTATCAAATTTTAAATAATTACGCCGTGTATAGAGAGCCATAACAATTTCTTCGAGCGAAGCATTACCGGCACGTTCACCAATCCCGTTCACGGCAACTTCAACCTGTCTGGCACCATTTAAAACCGCTGATAAAGAATTGGCCACCGCCATCCCTAAATCATTATGACAATGCACACTAAGTATTGCTTTATCAATATTAGGAACGCCCTGCTTAATCTTCTTAATAAATTCCGCAAACTCAAACGGTGTAGCATAACCTACCGTATCCGGTACATTAACTACAGTGGCTCCTGCTTCGATCACCGCAGTCAGAATTTCACAAAGAAAAGGCATTTCACTACGGAAGGCATCCTCAGCCGAAAACTCCACATCATCCACAAGGCTTTTAGCTAAGCGAACAGCTTTAACCGCCATTTCTTTTACTTCTTCCCTGGTTTTTTGCAATTTTTTCTGCATATGAATTTCCGAAGTAGCGATAAAGGTATGAATACGCGGTTTTTCCGCTTCCTTTACCGCATCAAAAACAGCCCTGATATCCCGCTCATTTGTCCGTGCTAAACCGGCAATAACCGGTCCTTTGACTTCTCTGGCTATGCGCTGTACGCTTTTAAAATCTCCCATCGAGGAAATAGGAAACCCCGCTTCAATTATGTCAACACCCAGTCGAGCTAATTGTTGGGCAATCGCCAGTTTTTCTTCACTATTCAGGTTTACACCGGGGGATTGTTCCCCATCACGTAAAGTAGTATCAAAGATAAAAATTCTCTGATCATTTTTCTCTATACCACTCCTCATTATTTCCCAACCTCCTTATGATCTCGCTCGACATCTTCCCAAATCATTTCATCTAATCCCTTACCATTTAAAACCACCGGATAAACATTATGACTAGGAGAAAACAAGATTTCCAAAATAGCCAAACCCGGATAATTTAAAAACTTCTCCAGATTTTCCGCTAATTCTTCCTGCTTCTCCACACGAAGACTTAACGCTCCATATGCTTGTGCTAGATATCGAAAATCCGGAGTTCTCTTAAAATGTACAGAGACATGCCTGCCTTCACAATAAAGGTCCTGAAGCTGTTTAACCATTCCTAATGCCCGATTATTAAAAATAATAATCTTTAATGGTAACTCCTCCTCCAGACAAGTTCCTAACTCCGACATGCCCATCTGAAAACTACCATCACCGGTAATAACAATAACCGGGCGCTTGGGAAAGGCCACTTGAGCTCCAATCCCGGCAGGAATCCCATATCCCATGGTACCTAAACCGCCGGAACTAATAAAAGAACGCGTTCTTTCTATCTTTAAACCTTGAGCAGCCCACATCTGATGCTGCCCAACATCTGTAGTAATAATTGCATTTTCCGGCAAAATATTATTTAATGCCGAGATAATCTTTCTAGGGGTTAACTCCCCCTCTTCCTCTAACTTATCAGTAGGCAGAACGTGATCATTACTTAATTTTAACCACCAAGCTTCCTTGGACCCTATAGACAAATCCTCCAGAATCTGTCCCAAGATTATTTTTAAATCTCCGACTAAAGGGACATCAACACGTACATTTTTGCCTATTTCCGCAGTATCCACATCTATATGGATGATTTCTGCCTGTGGAGCAAACTTCTCCACACAACCCGTAACCCGATCGTCAAAACGCATCCCCAAGGCAATAAATAAATCACAAGACTGAACGACTAAATTTGCCTGTGCTAAGCCATAGGTCCCTAACATTCCTAAAGAAAGGGGATGCCGCCGAGGAATACTCCCTAACCCCATCAGTGTATTAACTACAGGAATCTGCAATTTCTCTACAAGTTGCAGTAACTCCTCTTCAGCCTGGGAACTGATCACACCGCCCCCGGCACAAATAAGAGGTCGTTTCGCCTTCCTGATATATTTTAACACCTGTTTAATCTGCCTTTTATTCCCCACTAAATTAGGTTTATAGCCACGCAGCACCACACTATTACATTCTTCATATTCAACCTGTGAAGAGGAGACATCTTTAGGAATATCAATCAATACCGGACCTGGGCGTCCGCTTTCTGCTATATAAAAGGCTTCTTTGATAATTCTCGGTAACTGTTTGGCATCTTTCACTAAATAATTATGCTTAGTAATGGGTTCGGAAATTCCGGTTGTGTCTACCTCTTGAAAGGCATCTGTTCCTACCATCCCGGTAGATACCTGACCGGTGATAATAACCAGTGGAATAGAATCCATATAAGCTGTGGCTATACCGGTAATCAGATTCGTAGCTCCAGGACCGGAAGTAGCCAAACATACACCCACTTTTCCAGTTGTCCGAGCATAACCATTAGCTGCATGAGCGGCACCTTGTTCCTGCCGAACTAAAACCGTCTTGATCTTTTGAGACTTATGGAGAGCATCAAAAATCTCTAAAGCAGCTCCTCCCGGATAACCGAAGATTATCTCTACCCCCTCTTTTTCCAGGCACTTTACCAAAATTTCCGCACCCGGTTCCATCAGAAACACACCTCCAACTTTTACCCTTTACTTCTTTTTCAACCAAGGCATTTGACTTCTTAGTTCCTGACCCACTTTTTCAATCGGATGTTCTGCATCAATTCTCTTCATGGCGTTGTATTTCGGTCTTCCCGCCTGATTTTCCAAAATCCATTCTCTGGCAAAAGTACCATCCTGAATTTCTTTTAATACTTTCCGCATTTCTTTTCTGGTTTCTGCAGTAATCAGACGGCGTCCAATCATCATATCGCCATATTCAGCCGTATCACTGATTGAATATCTCATGTTAGCAATACCGCCTTCATAAATCAGGTCAATAATCAACTTTAACTCATGACAAACCTCAAAATATGCTGACTCCGGTTGATAACCTGCCTCCACGAGAGTATCAAAGCCCGCTCTGATTAATTCGGTTAAACCACCACAAAGGACACATTGTTCACCAAAAAGATCAGTTTCCGTTTCTTCTTTAAAAGTAGTTAAAAGAACTCCTGCCCTAGTGCAGCCAATTCCTTTGGCATAAGCAAGGGCTATCTCCATCGCTTTACCACTGGCATCCTGATATACGGCTACCAAGCCCGGAATACCTGTTCCTTCAGTGTACAACCTTCTCACCATATGACCAGGCCCTTTAGGTGCAACCATAAATACATCCACATCTTGGGGTGGTACAATCTGACCAAAATGAATATTAAAACCATGAGAAAAGACCAAAGCATTACCTGATTTTAAGCCCGGAGCGATTTCCTTTTTATATACCTCAGCTTGTTTTTCGTCTGGAAGTAAAACCTGAATTACCTCTGCCTTTTCCACTGCTTCAGCAACCGTATAAACCTTAAATCCGTCAGCTTCTGCCTTACTCCAGGAAGGACTGCCCTTTCTTAAACCAACAATAACGTCTACTCCGCTTTCCTTTAAGTTTTGAGCCTGAGCATGACCTTGACTGCCATACCCTAAAACTGCTACCTTTTTCCCTGATAAATAACTTAAATCTGCATCGTAATCATAAAACATTTTTGCCATGATAAATTACCTCCTAAAATAATTATTTTTATATTAATCTCCTTCAAAATCTCTTTTGAAATTGATTACTACTTCGCACCTCTGACCATCGCAACCTTACCTGTTCTCACTAATTCTTTGATCCCAAAGGGTCTTAAAGATTGAATCACAGCTTCTATCTTTCCTTCCTCTCCGGTAGCTTCTATAATCAAAGAACGTCTGCCTATATCCACGACGCGACAACGAAAAATCTCCATCAATTGCAAAATTTCCTGACGCGCTGCCTGGTCAGCCACCGAAACTTTAATTAAAAGCATTTGTCGATCTACTGTTTCTTCAGCGGTAATATCCTGAATTTTAATTACATCAACCTGCTTATTCAACTGTTTGCTCACCTGTTCAATAACCCGTTCATCGCCCTCAACTACCAAAGTAATCCGAGAAACAGTCCGATCCTCCGTCTCACCCACCACCAAGCTTTCAATGTTATACCCCCGGCGGGCAAAAAGACCGGCTACTTTGGACAAAACACCGGGTCTATTCTCAACTAATACGGCTAATGTGTGCTTCACCATGCCACCTCCCTAACATCTCACTAGGTTTACCTCCCGGTGGAATAATCGGTAAAACATTCTCTTGGGGATCAACAAGACACTCCACCACCACCGGTCCGGAATGCTGTAAAGCTTCACTGACAATAGTCTTTGTTTCTTCCGGTTTCCTAATTTGCAAAGCCTTAATCCCATAAGCTTCCACTAACTTGACAAAATCAGGTCCCTCGTTAAAGACAGATTGTGCATAATGTCCCTCGTAAAAAAGCTCCTGCCACTGTCTAACCATCCCTAAACAAGAATTATTCAACATAAAAACCTTAACCGGGAGTTGGTATTGTACCATTACCGCCAACTCTTGTACCGTCATTTGAAAACCTCCGTCTCCGACAAACAGCACTACCGTTTCTCCAGGTCTGCCTAAAGCTGCCCCAATAGCGGCCGGAAGTCCAAAACCCATTGTCCCCAAGCCACCTGAGGTAATAAAACCCCTCCTGCCAAGAATCGAATAATACTGTGCTACAAACATCTGATGCTGTCCTACATCTGTAACTACTATAGGTTGCTGAGCTTCAGCCTGCTTAGCCACCTCCATGATTACTTCTTGCGGTTTCAGTAAATCGGAAGATATAAAGTTTAACGGGTATTCTTTAGTCCAGTCGGTAATCTGCTGTAACCAAGATTCAATAGCAAAACTGCTCTTCTCCTCTTGCAAAGTCTCTAAAAGCATGTGCAAAAACTTTTTCGCATCACTTACAACGGGAATATCAATGTGCACATTTTTAAATAATTCCGCCGGATCAATATCTACATGAATAATACAAGTATCTGTAAGAAAATGCTGAGGATTACCGGTAACCCGGTCACTAAACCTAGTACCTATTGCGATCAAAACATCGCAATTGCTCAAAGCCAGATTAGCAACAGGTCGACCATGCATCCCGACCATGCCCAAAGAACCATCTGGTCTCTCAGGTAGTACGCCTTTAGCCATCAAAGAAGTTACCACAGGAATTCTCGTGAATCGAGTAAATTGCTCCAGTTCCTCCCAAGCACCGGAAGAAACTACGCCCCCTCCTACAAGTACCAGCGGCTTTTGTGCTTTTTTTAATACTTCCTTTATTTTCCCCAACTGTTTAGCCAAGCCATTCTTCATAGGAACTTTATGTTTACGTGTAATCGTAAAGACTTCCGAGAAAGCAAATTCCTCCGAAAACAAATTCTTGGGAATATCAATAAGTACCGGACCCGGACGACCCTCCTTAGCTACTTGCCAAGCTTCTTCTAAAACTTCCGGAAGATGCTCTATCTTTTTAACCAAATAACTATGTTTAATAATAGGCATGGTTATGCCCACAATATCAGCTTCTTGAAAAGAATCTCTCCCTATACTGTCTACTCCTACCTGACCGGTAAGCGCCAATATTGGTACAGAATCCAAATATGCGTTAGCAAGTCCTGTCACCAAATTTGTCGCTCCGGGACCTGAAGTAGCAAAACAGACACCTGTTTTACCGGTTGCTCTCGCATAACCATCGGCGGCATGAATAGCGCCTTGTTCATGGCGAGTAAGAATATGTTTAATTTTTGAGGAACGATCTAAAACATCATATAAAAACAACACAGCTCCACCTGGATAACCGAAAACTAAATCTACACCTTTTTTCTCTAAAAAATTAACGATATACTCGGCACCATTCATTATTTCACCCCCTCTTAGAAAAATTGATAATAAAAAACCTCTCATCTCTGACAGTCACCTAAACCGTCAGGGACGAGAGGTATTAAAATTCCCGCGGTACCACCCTGATTACCTCCTTAAGAGGTCACTTGCTTAATCAAATAACGGATTGCATCCGGCTTACCCTACTTTTTTCGAATAAGCAGCTCCGGGACGAGGCTGTTAATACAAGATATGTACCGGTTCTCAGCACCCCGGCTCTCTGGAACATATTTTAGTATAACAGTTTCCCTTCATGGCTTTTATTATATAATAATTAAAATTGAGTATAGTATACACAAGACTTCTTGTCCATGTCAACACCTATTTTTAAAAAAACTTTCTCTAAATCACAATAAACATGTTCTATACAATTTAGACGCAGATGATATTCGGAGAGGTGAAAAAGCATTTCGTGAATTAATTAATGTTGATGTTCCTGAAGTTATATTAAATAAAGTTGGCAAAGAAATAGATAAAATGGCGCGGGAAAATCCCCAAAGGTTTGT
>LFSF01000027.1 GCA_001512665.1 Clostridiales bacterium DTU073 | reverse complement strand
ATTATTTATTCCGATTGGCTTTTATTTTTACTAATTACTTCTAACAGAACATTTTCCGCACTTTCGATATGTTCTTTTGTGGCTATTTGAGCTTCTTGCACATTGCCAGCGGCAATCGCTTCAACTATTCTCCGATGTTCGGAAAGTGCAAACTTCATTCTTCCCGGAACAGCCAAAGAAGTAGTTCTATAGCGTTGAATTTGATCACGCAAATCTATGATCAAGTTTTGTAACCGGTTATTTTTAGAAGCCTTATAAATCAGCTCATGGAAATTTGTATCTACTTCTATTGTATTAAGCACATCACTGGTTTTAAAAAGATTCGCTTCCATAACCAGACTTCTTTCCATTTCTTCAATTTCTTCTTTAGTAGCACGAGAGGCAGCAAGTCCTGCCGCCAAAGACTCTAAAGCTCCTCTGATTTCAAATAGATTAGTGATATCTTTGATGGAAAGTCCTGCTACATATGCTCCTTTACGCGGAACCATCACTATATAACCCTCTAACTCTAATTTACGCATCGCCTCTCGCACCGGAGTACAACTTACACCCATTTCTTCAGCCAGCTCTGTTTCCATCAATCTTTCTCCGGGTTTAAGGACACGATTAATAATAGCATCTCTAAGTGCTTCATAAACAAGAACTCCTAAAGGTCTTGAAATATCTAAATCTATTTTTAATATTTCTCGCTCAGACATATAGATCACTCCGTTCTCTTTATACCTAGCCGTAAATAAAGTATCATATATTAATGATCAATGTCAATGCGTGCAAATCCTTTAAATCCTACTCTTTCCCAAGTAATCTTTTAAGAAGAATATAGTCAAAAGACATAATAATTAAAAGCAATCCTAGATAAGTAGCCGCAGTTCCCCCCAGTGCCCTAATTACAGAAGAAAACATCACCAGCATGATCGCTATCCCTATCTGTACGGCTATAAATATAATCATAGGTCTTTTGAAATACAATCCTTCAGCAACTTTAACCGTCTCACTACCTCTGTCTTTAACAACTTCCTGCTCCGCTTCTTCCCCAACAGACACCTCACTCTGAAATTGCATATAATTTGGCACAGTTTCAAGCTGAAAGGTTTTCGTTTTTCCTTGCTCTTTTTCCAAACTAAGCTGTTTATAATCAAAATATTTTATCTTCTTGAGTTGTTCCCGAAAGCCTTGAAGATTAAAAAACTGTTCTTTACTATATGACGTCAATTCCTGAGGAAAATCTGCCAATTTATTACTTAATTCTTTTAACAATTGCCTAAAGTTTTCATTAACATCTCCCTGTAATTTAACGGGAAGATAAACCAATAACACTTTTCGAGAATCCGGATTAAAATAAATATACTCCTGCTGAAGAAGAAAACTAGACGCAAATAATAAATAATTTTTACTTTCCAAAACCACACCCACTATCTCATCCAAAAATCTAATTACTTCTTCACCGCTAATTTCTTCTCTTTCTATGTAATAACTTAGGGGAAGGGAATTTTTTAAATCGTAATATAGTTTTATTTGATTATTTTCCCTTCTTTCTTCCATCACGATAATTCCGGGAGGCGCATTACGATTAATTACTTTAATTTGATGATAAACCGTTTTCTGTTCCCCGGTTAAACCTATTACTAAAGTACTTCCCCCAACATCTTTTACTAAATTAACCGTGAAATCTTTTTCCATTCCTTAACCCCTTTATCACATAAATCTGTTTCATTTTTTCCCTTTAAGTCTACTCAAGAGTTCAGTTAAGTTTACCCTGTCACCTATTCTTTCTTTACATTCCAAAAATAAATCAACATTGCGAATAAATTCTGCCGGCTCAGTAACAACCACTTTCTCTTCTGCTGAAAGTAGGACTGTATCCTTCCCGGAAAAAAACCTTTTCAACTGCCCTAAAGGAACAGTCATCTCCTGCTTAATACAAACTGTTATTTCCTGTGTAAACAATCCACTGTTATACTGCACTTCAACCGTTGTGCTTTCCGGTTTTTTGATGGTTTTAGCTAATTGTGCCAAAACTGCCTTTTGAATGACTTTACATTTCTGAGTGACTCCTGTGGGTGGTTCTACCACTGCTGACATCCGAACAATCTCTGCTGTTAAATCTCCTTCAACCGTTTGCACCATAGTTTTTGAGCCCTGTGCTAACTCAGTAATATGATGATATAATTCTTGATCGTTATGCCACTCCTTTGCTGCTTGCTGAGCGATTAAAGATGCTGTCTTAGTTAAAAGAACCCGATGATACATCAACATAAAAGAAAAACATAGCAGAAAAACAATCACTAGAAGTGTAGATAAAATAAAGATTGCTTCTATAGTATAACTGCCCTTTTTATCCTTATTAATCTTAACTAAAATTTCCCCCATGAACTCACTTCCTAGTTAATTCACCTACTTAAACCTTTACCTATTTAAACAGGTGCGGGCAACCACCATGGACACGCAAACCCATGTCTTTTGCTTCTTCTAGGCTTACCTTGCGCACACCGCTTTTATCTACAATATACTTACAATGGCGAAAAGGATGATATACTTCAGTAGAAGATTTACAAAGATAGACATACTCTGTCGACTTATTTGACTTTTCTTTTTCTTCACCTGTTTGCTTATAGCGATCATATTTAGCAAAATCAATGCCCTCTTCATCACCGGCAGCTGCATATACACCATTACCACCATACAACCAAGCCCTTTCCACTGCCGTATAACAAAGTTGAACATTTTTTCTCCCTAAAAACGGTATAGGTAAAACCGCTTCGTATTTTACCTGAATTACCACATCATCTTTGCTGAAATCCTGATTCGGCTTTAACTGCAGATCACTATACCAATTCCGATCCATTTTATACTCATATTCCGCAATACCTTGCGGTAATTCTACAAATGTAACATTGAGCTTCTCCAAATTGACCATGCTGTGCTGAAGCTGTTCCTCTAAGATTTTCTGCACAAGATAATATTGACCAGAGCCTTTTAAATCAAGATAAGGTCCTAACAGAGCCTTATATACTAACCTTTCCACCCAAGTATTAAAATTTTCGGTTATTTGATTATCAATATCTTCCCAAATTTCTTCTACATCCGGTTTCTGAACTTTTCCCGATAAGACCGTAGTAAGAAGTGACTCATTTAACGATTTTTTGACGATAGCACCCACCTGTGCAGGCTGATTTTGAAGAAATTCAGTAATAGGAACCCCTGCGGCAACCTTATTATCAATATATCCGTTTAAAAACTCAAGCGAATAAGACAAGGAAGCTATTTGACGTGCTGATTCCTTAACAGCGTGATCTAAAACAATATTTAGATAAGCTATTTTGGTAAAAAACAGTAATAAAAAAAAGAAGGATAAAAATACAGGTAGAGCTATACAAGCCTCTACTGTAAGGGAACCCTTAACCTTTTTTTTGCACCCAAACAGCATTGGTTTTCCTCCTTCTTAATACCCTTGTGCAGATGTTACACAGAGATGATACTGATTGCCATCAATCTGTGGGAAGCCCAATTTATCCAGTTGTAATAACGGAGCAAACCATAGATTTACGGTCACCTCTGCCTTTCCGGTAACTATGGTGGCATAATTCTTTAATTCAAAATTAGATTTCTCTTGCCGAATATTAATCTGCATTAGTTGTCTCATTCTCTCTAATTGTATATCTTCATTTTGCAATAACAGTAATAACCTTAAATGATCCGAATAGCCCAAACCGGCCGGTAATTTACCCAAACTGGCACAAACAGGCACATCTTGCCCCGCATACATTTGTACCATATCTGCTGTTGCCAGTATAAAACCCTGTACTAAAGCTTTAGCTAAACGAGCAATTAAAGAAGGAAGTGGATTAAGTAAAAACGCATCTACAGCATTAAGCGCATACCGCATCCCCCAAACCCGAAAAAATGCAGCAGTAATATTGGCAATTTCATAATTATGCCCACAAAGAATATACTCCACCTCACCCTTATCAAAATAATGACCGCGACTTACCGGTGAAGTCACAAAGCTATACTTGTCCATAATGTACTCTGTAAGATATGTATCATTTCTTTTATCTGCAGCAAATTGCCGGATTTGCTGAGTTACTTGACGCAAATAATTGAAAATGTTTTCACTCAGAGCTTCGACATGATCATTATCAGCAGATAAATTCCCCATTTGCTCGTCTACTTCAAATAAAGAATCATTTACACCGGTTTCTACTGAAATTAGGGCGTTAGCCCTTTGCAAGTCCTCCTGCTTAATTAAAAAGGTAACAGAATTGTCTTCAGAGATTTTTTGACCGGCAAGACTTTCCAGTTTTTTTCTTAAACCATCTTTTTTGTCCGACTCATTTTTAGATAGACTCTCTAGCTCCGGCTTTTCTGTAAGCTTTATAGGCTTAATGTCATATAACTGCTCCTCTAGAGCCAACCTTTGTCTGTAGATTAACATTTTTCCCTGATAATCATCAGCTTCTAAACTAGCCGCTTTCTCCTCCAAAGTAGCAATTTGCTGATAAATCTCTTGATTATGCTCCAGTTGTACTAACATCTGTCCTAAATCATCTTTTAATTTTGCTAAATCTTGTGAATCTTTAAATCCCTTAATATTTTCTAATTCTTGTTCATTCTCCAAAAGCTCATTCATCTGCTCCTTTATTTTTGCAATTTGAGCGTTAGCTTTCTGGGTTTTATCTTCAGTTTGTACAATTAATTCCTGTAATTCCTCGATACCTTTTTTAACATTTTCGAGATTTACATACTTTTCTACAGCACTACCGTAAACCAAAAATGCTGCCTTTTTGAGATGATCATTGATACTTTTTTTGGCCTGCTCAATATCTTTATATTTACGGGAAATATCTTTTGCATTTTCTAATAAATCAGCTTTTTTATCGAATGAGCCTTGCAAAAAAACATCTACGACATTATCAGTAATCAGCAACGGTCCTTTATATTTCATATATTCTAAGATTTGTTCCTTAAAAGCCTCATTATTTAACATACTTTGCTGAGGGATACTACTTATTTCAACCTTATTTATTTTATAATTGATAAAGTGAAAATTTTCATGTTGTTCTTCCAAATTAACACGAAAATATCTTGCTAATTCTTCTTTTTTATCAACAGTGGAAACAGCAAATAACCCAAACTGTCCTACCAATTCATCATCATATTGCGCTAATACAGAACGTACCGCCGTATCCAAAGCATTCTGAACTTTCCTTTCGGCTGCCATTACTCGACAAATATCCACAAACAAGCCTGACAACATTAATAGGGAAAGAAAAATAATGATTAAAAAAACAGAGATAGCCCCCCGATTATTGTTGTATACCTTCATCTACCCATCATTCGCTTTCAAATTCCTCTTCTTACATAGATTCACAAGAAAATATGCTGTACCGTTTCCCTCAAAATGAGGTACATATAACAGAAAACGGTACAGTATATTCTCTTAACCCTCTGGTGTAGTCTGATTACCTAATGATTCATCAATGATATCCTCATCAAAAATTTTATCTGTAGCCGATTGAACAAAGCTGGTTATCTGACTTCTAAACAAAAGGGCAATACCTACCAAAACAGCTATAATAATGACAATTTCTACTGTGCCCATACCACTTTCCTCGTGCCAAAATCTCTTCAATAAATTGCGCATATCCCCACACCTCCTTTCTACCTACATTCATATCTGCTTCCCTCCATATTCCCTCTGTACTGTTGTAATGTTTATCTAATCTACAAATCAGAGATTTATGATTTCCTTGCATAAGTTCGCCAACAACTCGCTACACTTGTAGGGTGAACTAGTATAAGGGCGACTAGAGTTCAAGTGGCAAAGTAACTTATCTGCAGAAATAATCTGCTCCCTCAATATTCCGCCCGTACTATTTATCAAATACTGTTTAATAAACACTGTTTAGCAAATAGTGTTTATTGAGTAAGGCAAGTAACTTATCTGCAGAACTCTGTTAAAGCCCTTGTTCAAAAGAGCGAATGAAGCCGATGCGGTTTGGGTGTCTACCCAAGGTGGGGATGGGGGCCCCCACATGATCATGCAGAACCCAAACCCGAGGCTGAAGGAGCTCGATACCTATTGGCTTTAAGAGTTCGAAGATAAGTACTTTGCTGCACCTATAGACCCCTTAAAGCCAGCAAGGCCGGAGCAGAAACAATCAACAAAATCGCAATAAACATGAGCATCATGGGTAAAATTAATTTGGTAGAAGCTTCTTCACCCAAACGTTTCGCGGCATTTTTTCTCATCTCCCAACATTCATTGGCTAATAACCTTAGTACCGGTACTAATTCTGAACTTCCTTTTTTCATATTCTGTAAAACCACTGCTGTAAATCTGGTTATTTCCGGCACACGACATCTCCGGGCAAAATCCTCATAAGCCTGAAATTCTGGTTTGCCCTTGAGTATATCCTGTATCACTACTTCAACTTCTTGATAAAACGGTGTCTGCTTTTGATTATTGAGCACAATCTTTTCCCAAGCTTTAGTGAAGGTCATTCCGGCATTAATAAGTAATGTTAATTTATTTAAAAAATCCGGAAAATCTAAGCGCATATAAAGATTTCTTTGTGCTATCTTCTTCTTTATCTCATAATCAGGAGCAAAAAACACCGCAAGTAATACTAGCACAGAAAAAATCCCCATAACCGCATCTATTTCACCCATGGCAGCAATAAAAAAAGACATGATTAAGAGGCCTAAGAGCAAATATCCTAACTTGTTCGCCCAATAGACCTGTAAATAATAACGAGCCTGTTTATAACCATATAGTTCGGCTAACTTATTATATAAACCCAAGTCATAACGGGTATTATAAGCATAATTTATCTTTTGCAACAAGAAATGACCCATGGGTAAAAAGCTTTCACGTAAAGGATAATCCTTGGGGTCGAGAGACTGAAAAAAATCTTTGTATTTATTTTTAGATTTTAAATATAACAAGGCTAGAACTAGTACTACACCCAAAAAGAGAAAAGCCAACATCTAACTACACCTCAATAGTCATTATCTTCTTGGAGAGATAATAAGCCAGACCTAACAATAAAACAGCAATCGTCATCATTAATTTGCCAAAAAAAGTAGTAAATACCGGCCCCATATAATCTCCCGTTGACCAGGTAAGCAGCAAGATCATTACAATCGGCATAACATTTAAGATTTTCTGTTCAAACTTCTTTTCCGCCAGAAGAGTATCTATTTCCTGTTTAATCTGTAGTTTATCGCCGATAATCGTAGATGTATTCTTAATTATCTCCACGATATTACCACCTGTTCTTTTACTGATTAATAAAACATCTACAAAGCTATCAATATCCTCTAGATGTGCTCTTTGCGCAAAATCGACAAGAGCATCCTCAATTGTTACATTCATATCGATGCGCCTTGAGATATAGGTAAACTCTTGAATGATATATGTTTGCGAATTTGGATAAAGTAAGTAAAGGTCTTTTAATGCTTCCTTAAAAGCTGATTCCAAAGAACGACCGGCCATGAGTGAAGAAGACAAAGCATATAAAGCTTCTTTAAATTGTAAAGCTAATTCTTTTTTCCTTTGGACAATAATTTCCTTAGCCTTGATCCGAGGATAAAAAAACGCCAAAGGAGCAACTAAAGCAGAAAGAACTATACTTTGATAAAAAACATAAGCGACAAAAAAAAGAAATACCGCACCCAGACTAAAATAAAAAAACCATTCCTTTTTGCTCATCAAATAAACATCATAATCAATCAACCCCTGCATACTTTGCAGTGGCAAATCGTTCTCACCGGGTAAATCCGGCTTACCAAACAATGCCGAACCAAGACTCATAGCTTCGGTCTGGGCTGAACATTCTTTGGCAAAACATTCCTTTTGTAAAGAAGCTTCTACGTCTTTGGGGTTTTTAGAATTTTTAGTCTGCTTTTCCTGCAAATGAAATAAGCCCAAAGAAAGTGCACCAGCCACCACTACTATAAAAACCATAAGTAAACTCATTCTTACACCTCAAACTTTACACCTAATACCGGACATTTTAAACTTCATGGTATGAATCATCGGATTTTCCGTTCTTACTAAAGCTCCTTCCACTTTTTCCGCAGACATCTTCCCTTCTTCATTAAAGAAGAATAAAGGATTTAAAACTATTTCACCATCCTGATAGCCTACGACTTCACTTATTTCTAATACCCGACGCGTCTTATCTCTCAAGCGACCCAAGTGAATAATCACATCGAGAGCAGAAGCAATCTGCTGTCTAATTGCTTCCAACGGAAATGAGGAAGCAGTCAGCACCATTGTTTCTAATCTGCTTAACATATCCTTGGTGGAGTTGGCATGTCCCGTAGATAAAGAACCATCATGACCGGTATTCATTGCTTGGAGCATATCAAGAGCTTCGCCCCCTCTAACCTCACCTACAATAATCCGGTCCGGCCTCATCCGTAAAGAGGTTTTTATTAAATCACGAATTGTTATTTGCCCTTTGCCCTCTGTATTGGCATTTCTGGTTTCTAGCTTTACAATGTTTTTAACATTTACAATCTGCAATTCCGCCGAATCCTCAATTGTCACAATCCTTTCATCAGCGGGAATAAAATTGGAAAGAGCATTCAAAAAGGTAGTTTTACCTGAACCTGTACCTCCACAAATAAAGATGTTATATTTTGCCTTAACCATATGTTCCAAAACTGCGGCGGCTTCTTCAGTGAGCGCACCATATGCAAGCAACTGTTCCATAGTCATGGGTTTATCCGGGAACTTGCGAATGGTTAAGATTGGCCCATTTAAAGCAATTGGCGGCAAAACCACACTCACTCTTGAACCATCTTCCAGACGAGCATCCACAATCGGGGAAGCTTCATTCACTGTCCGGTTAACTTTAGAAACAATCGTTTGAATAACATCCTCCAGTCTTTCTTTATTAACAAATGCCAGATTCAGTTTACTGATCCTACCTTCACGCTCAATAAAAATATCATCAGGACCGTTAACCATAATTTCTGTCACAGCAGGGTCGTCAAGAAGAGGCTGAATAATATCCAGTCTGCGCATTGCATTAAAGAAATAACTAATTAAAAACTGCTTATCCGTAACGCTGAGATAGGTTTCCCGCGATTTTTCAAAAACAGCTTTAGTGATAATCTCCTCTATTTCCTCATCAGAAAGATCCTTCTTTAAATCAATATTTCTATTGATAATTATTTTAATATCCTCAAGTAAGGACATATTAGCTTCAAGGTCCATAACACACCTCCGGGGATACATCCTAAAAACGTTATATGCCTACACCCAAACAGTTTATAGTTTCAATAATAATTGATAAATGGCTTTACCAAAAGCCGAGTTTAAATCCAATTTACAAATACCGTCTTGAAAAAGCGTTAGATTTTCCACTAAAGGAATTCTAGCAACTACACCTTTTTGATTAATGTTTAATCCCTCCGTCTTTACCTCAACAGCAGGAAGCACTTTATTCAACACTAAATTAAACTTGTTTATAAGCTCCGCTTTTTCTTCCTTAGAAAGCAACAAATGCAATTCCTTTAACATATTTTTTATTTTTACTACAGAAGTCGGATTTTCTTCTGCCACCAACAGGAGAACATCACAGTTACGTAAAACCGCTAAGTTATTTTTATTAATGGCACTGGAAAAATCAATAAAAATTCGCTCATATTGCATAGTTGTTTTTAACTCTTGCAATAAGTGGCAAAGCTCGTGAGAAACATCTTCGGTAAAGTCATAAATACTATCCGGAGGCTGAAAATAATGAACTTTATATAAAGGATCTACACATTTCACACTCTCGATTTGTAATGATAAATTTGCTGATTTACTCTTTAAAAAATAGAGAACATTAGAAAGATTTTTTTCCTGTTCGCCTTGAAAATAAAGGGGTGTCGTGGCTATATTCTCTAAATTCAGATAAAAGACGCTCTTCCCTTCCCAAGCAGATTGAATACAAGCCCCTACTGCAATGGTCGTCTTACCTACACCACCAATGGGAGAATAGATCCCTATAATTCTGTTTTTTTGCTGACTAACATTACTTATATAGATGGGATTAAAAGTATCTCCGACTGAACACTCTTCCGCAAATTTTTCTAAAATCTCCTCTACCAATTTATCGCCATATTGATACTTATAGATGACTCTATCTTTATTTTTGGGGTTAAAATTAACTTCCTGAGCAGCTAAAAGAATAACCATACCTTTCACTTTGTGCATTACTTGCTCATAAAATTCCTCACTAACCAGAAATATATCGTATTTAGCCTTTGCTGATTCTTCTGCAAGAAATCTGACTAAAGCTGTTTCCTCTGTATAAGCACTTACTATAAATTTGTGTGCTTGTTCAGCCATTAAATAATCTAACAAACAATTAACATAATCTGCATCTCGGTCAATTATTACAAGATTTAGCTTACCCATTTTTTATCACTTCAGACTCACCTTCATATTACGACTTCGCTGCTTTTTAAAGATATTATACTACATTATTCTACATTTTACCTTCCTTGACAATAATTGTTATGTTTTTGTTATTTATTAAATAAAAACAATCATTATACCTGCTAAGGTACAATGATTGCCTAATTTATAACATATTTTCGATTAAAGACGTTAAGGCTTTTTCAGCCAATTCTTCATCTTCACCTTCGATAATTAAATTAATTATATCCCCCTTGACTATTTTTGAAGAAAGAATAGAGATTAGACTTTTTGCGTTATAAACATCGTCTCCCTTTTCTACTAAAATGGAAGATTTGAATTTACTAGCTAAATTAACGAACATTGCCGCCGGACGAGCATGAAGCCCTGCTTCATTAACTATTTTTAACTGACGGATAATCATATTTTTCGATCAAAATAAATATTTTTGCCCTCGGCGGATACAGGAATACCTACAACCATTGGTCCTTCTGTCATTCCTAATTTTTTAGCTATCGAACCCACACGATACATAATCCGATTATCCAAATTTAAAATACTAGCTGTTTTAACGGCAGAACCCAAGGCAATGCCTAAATCAATTAACCGCCAAGCACAAAGAGGTCCTGAGAATTCAGGTCCTTCAACAGTTTTTAAATCAGCACAACGACTGTAACCACAAGCACCACAGTTTAGACCAACAGCTTTAGGTTCTTCTAAAGAAAGTAATAAAATAGCGCTGGACTCTTTTACATTCTCTCCATCACGAATCCATTTAGGTTGATTGTTTTCTTGTCCGAATTGAATCATGGCTTCAGCTATTTTTTTTACATCTTCTCCGCTAATAACCCTTATCCCTACGAAATCATCGCCTCTAGTCTTTGGTGCTGTTCTCGCTGCAAGAGCCATATATTCGGCACCCCTAATTACAATTTCCGCCATACTGTTTTTCACCATGATTAATCCTCCTTTATATTATTATATAAAGATAAAATTTCTTCCGGGCTTTGAGCTAACTTGAATTTCTCAGCAATACTTTCATCTTTAATAATTTTATGGATACGTTTAAATTCATGCTTGGAATTTTCATTAAGAGCTAAAAGGAAAACTAAAGAAACCTTATTTCCTTCATACCATTCTATAGGCTTTTTTAACGTCATAATGGCTATAGCCGGAGAAATAATATCACCGCCATAACCATGAGGAATAGCTAAAGAATTACCAATAGCCGTTGAACCTAATTTTTCCCTTTCTAAAACACCATTAATAAAGTTAGGATACACACAACCTTTATCCACTAAAATATCAACCAAATTCTTAATAACTTCAACCTTATTATTTATCTCTTTACCTACCAAAATGTTATCCAACTCTAAAACAGAATTTGTAGTTATGCCCATATTGGAAATATAGGTATTGTTTTCTTGGTAGTGTAACTTAACAATGTTTAAGAGTCTAGATAATCCCATCCCTTTTATAACATCTGCTGAGGAGATAAAGGGGATTTCCGGATGTTCAGGATTAATCGTACCTATTATCGCCAGGATATTTAAATTTCGACGCAATTTATTGATTTGTTCTAAGATATCACGTTCATCCAAGACACCGAGAGTGACGATCTTAATATTCTTATTAATTTTGTGAACCTCATCTTTGATCAAATTATCAATTTGCTGTGCCGTCCCTTCCCCTGTCAAACAGATACTGATAATTGCAGGAGTTTCCGGATTAAAAAATACCCTATCTTCATATGGATAATTCTTTATTGGTTTTCCCCTGATCAAAGATGAAGCAACTTCATTAATATCTGCTTCAGGTAAAAGTACCTTACGCACTGCATCAATAACCATCAAAGTATCAACTCTGGTTACTGTTCTGATTGTAATACCTGTTTTTTTAGCAATATAATCACCAAAACTCGCTAAAGAGCCCATATCCACTAACAGCAGCACACCTTTACCACGATCAACTTTTTGCACAGTTTCCAAGGCTTTTTTTAAAGCGACTTCGGGTTTTTCATCAAGAGACATTTCCACTGCCTGAACATGATTTACACCTAAAAGGCGATTAGCTACACTGGCCATCCCTTCTGCTACATGACCATGCGTTATAACCACAATCCCAATCGTATTTTGTGGATCAACATTTTTATTAGCTAATGTACTTAAATACATGGCAATAAAACCAATTTCATCTTCCGGCAAATCAAAACCTAAATAAAGATTAGCTAAAGAAGCCATTTCTTTCGCTATTTTATACTCTTTACTATAATTCTTCTTCACACTTTCCAATCTGGGATTTATAATCCGTTTCCCACTCTTAATTCTTTCCACTGTGGCATTTAAGTGTGTGGCCAAACAATAAAATAGCGTATCATCAATTTCTCCTAAATAAGATCGTGCTTTTTTAACCATATGCTTAACTAATTCCGCAACTTCCGGAAGAACTATCGTCTTTAAATCCTGACCTACTAATTTGTGTTTATTCTTTTTTACCTGCTTAATAATCTTTCTAACCTTAGCCTCAAGGTCATCACCTATAATTCGATTAATAACCTCATCGGACAAACCATGCTTTTGTAATTTTTGATATTGTTCTTCTATATTTTTGTAAATATCGTTAGGAAGATTATAAAGGCTGTCTTTTATTTCCTGTTCCGGTTCGGACAGGCCTGGTGTAAAAATTAATTCATCAGGTATAATTTTTTCAACTTCTACCCTATTCCACTGCATATTGACTAAATTTTTTGTGGTATGAAGAGGTAATGCCTCGAAATCTACAGTAATTGCTTCCTCTTGACCTCCTTTAGCGACATAATTTAAAAAACCCCGAGCACAGGCAACCTGAATATCTGAACGTAACTGTCCTATGTTACCGACACAATCATAAATAAGTAATGTTCGCAAAGTATTATAATCAACAATTATTTTTTTATTAATGCGCTCCGCTTCATTCTGAAAAAACACTTTGATAATATCCAATCTTTCATCAACAGGACGCTTGTTTAAAGGAGGAAGCTCAATAATCATAGGGATTCTCCGACGGAAAGTACCAAGTAAGCTTGTTTCTATATCCTCTGTAGTAGCTGCAATAATCATTACCTGAGCATCATGAGTAGTATCAGTTTCTCCCATACGCCGATACTTGCCCTTATCGATCAGTTGAAAAAGTATTTCCTGCCCGTCAGGAGGTAAACGATGAACTTCATCTAAAAATAATATCCCTCCATTGGCTTGAGCTACCAATCCGGTCCTATCAGTATCCGCACCCGTAAAAGCACCTTTTTTATAACCGAAAAGTTGTGCAAGTAAAAGCTGCGGATTTTCAGCATAATCAGCACAATTAAAAATTATAAAAGGGAATTGCTTATCTTGTAATTTCTTTGCTTTAAGCGCAAATTTGTACATACATTCCGCCAATACACTTTTCCCAACACCTGTAGCCCCAATAATTAGGGCATGTAGTCCATTGGGCGGATAAAGAACAGCGGCTTTTGCTTGTTCAACTTTCACATGTAAACTCTTGTTCCAGCCAATCAGCATCGCAAAAGGATCAGAATTAGCATCCGCTTTTTCCTCAGAGGTTGGCTTATGATGGAGCTCCGGTGAGGAATTTTGTTGTCCTTTCTCACCGTCCTCTAAATTTAATTCTTTTAATATTTTAGCGACACTATATCTTGATAGCTTAAATCCTCTTTTATTTATCTCTGCTGTCAAATTGCGTTCAGAAATTAAGGGGTCTTCGCTTTTAATTTTTCTTATTACTTTAATTAATAACGGTTTTCTTCTTTCCCGGGAATCTGGGATACCTAAAGCCTGTCTGAGCTGTGTGACTTCACTTCTGTTTATAAACAGAAGTTTTGCACATTCTTCATCAGTAAGGGGATTCTTTTTATCTTCTTCTTGTATAATTTTCAAAAGTTTTTCCTGCACCTGATATTCCCCCATTCCCCCATTAATTCTGACTGTTATTGTCCGTACTTATTAATAATCCATTGTCTCAATCTGTGGCATTCTTCATCTGGCATAACTTTTACTTTTCCAATATTATGAGCATAATAAGCTACTTTAGCTCCTTCTTCTACAATCACTGCATTCTTAAAAGCTGTAGCCAGATCCACACCAACTGTTAACAAACCGTGATTAGCCATCAATACAGCATCCTGTTCCTTTAGTGTAGCCACCACTGTTTCTGCTAATTCCATAGTACCCATTGGTTGATATGGAGCTGTATCTATCTTTCCTCCAACAAGAGCCGCCAATTCTGCTACAACTACCGGTAATTTTAATTCTGTCGAAGCCCAAGCTGTAGCAAAAACTGAATGTGTATGACAAACACCGTTAACATCAGCCCGTTTTCTATAAATCATACAATGCATCGGAGTTTCAATTGAATACTTTCTAGTCCCATCAATAACCTTCCCGTTTACATCTACAACAACAATATCCTCCGGCTTTAATTCCTGGTAATCCATCCCACTTGGTGAAATACAAACATAACCGGTTTCCTTGTCCCGTAAACTAAAATTTCCAAAAGTCAAAGGAATCAAACCCATTTCTTGGGCTTTTAAAAGAAATCGGATCAGTTCAACCCTTTGCTTTTCCAATAACATATTCTCAATATCCACTCCTTTGTCAGAACTTTGTTATTTTCTTGTTGAATTGTCTTAAAAGTATTATAATATATTTACATAAATCTTTCCACCAATAATATATTTTTTCAATATCTACTTTCCTTCGCCCTTAATCTGAAACTATTCTATCATAATTAGAGAGAATAAAGAGCTGAGAATTATATATGCTCAGCTCTTTCTTCCTCTTTCCGTGTAGTTACAAATTATATTGTCTAGCCCTAAAATCATAACTCATCTCAATATTTAAATGTTCTTTGCTCTTACTTCTTTAAATCAAATAAACTCTTTTCGCCGTAAATACCCCAAGCATCTATAGCTGCTTTTAATTCTTTATTAGCAGGATCTTCACAAGCTTCTCTTAAGGATTGTCCCTTCATAACAGCGTCAATACCTTGTCTGAAGGCCTTACCACCAGCAACTGTACCCATCGGGTGACCGATTACAGCACCACCGGCAGCAATGATGATGTCATTACCAAATTTGCCCATTAATTCTTCAATATGACCTTGTGTTGTTCCACCACCAGGCATTGGCATCATCGGTTTGATATTCTTCCAAGGTGAAGTCATGGCAAACATGTTTTGTACAAAGGCATCCATAGTGAAGGGGAATTTACCATAAGGACTCAGGATGATCGCCATATCCATACCCGCTAAACGTGGTAACTTAGCGTTAACCAAGTTAACAGACAATGCAGAGACTGGAGAGGTTGATAAAGCACCCTGTAAGTCTGTATGGGAAAGAATCGGAACATTGATGTCAGGATCATCTGCTAACATTTTACATGCATCTAATCCCAAGGTCCAGGTGTTAACCATTAAAGCATTAGCACCGGCTTCAATAGCCCTTAAAGCTCTATCTCTCAGAGTTACAACAGGACCGGTAATATTGAAGGTGTACAGTGTTGTTTCACCTTTTTCTTCATCAGCAGCTTTTATCGCTTTCATTACTTCTTTAACTCTGTCAATCAAAGGACAGTAAGGCTGGTCAGCTGTCAATTCATCGTCTTTAATGATATCAACACCGCCAAGGGCCACTTCATAAGCGAGTTCAGCTGTTTGTTTTGCGTTTAATCCGGTACAAGGTTTGATCATGTTATTGACAAGTGGTCTGTCTTGAACACCAAGTAGGTCTCTGATTCCTTGAATACCAAATTTCGGACCCTGGAATTGTGCTAAATAACTTTCCGGGTATTCAAGATCCAATAATTTTAATTTACCCATGTAAGAAACGTTACCCATAACTGCCGTTAACATCATGGCAAACTGAGCACCCATATTTATTACTGGGAAGGCAACTCTAATAATAAACTGTCTTTCTTCTAGATCTTTTGGAAATTCATTTACATATGTCGGAACTTCATATAATCCTACAAGTCTACCTAAGTGTTTTTCTCTAACTGCGGGAGTCTCACCAGGAACCGGAGTCCAAGTCCCAGTAGTTTGCTCAATAGCCAGTGCACAAGCATATTTTACTGATTCAACACTAGCCTTAGTTACAGCAAAATAGGTAGCAATCACATACTTTTCTTTGTCAATACCATCAGCGAACTGCATAAACATAGGATCAACGTACATTTTTACAACCTCCTAATTTTTCTGTTTTTGATTGTATATATATTAGATTTTTTGGCTGGGCCCTTAGCCAAAAACTTCATAAAAACTATATTTTAAACAGCATGCTGTAAAATGTACTACGCTATTGCTTCATTCATTTGTAGAATTGACTTTCCTAAATTATAATCTGTAATTAAAACATCAACAAAGCCACCTTTTAATGCAGCAAGAGTTGTATGTGTTTTAACTACATCAGAAACTACAGAAATCTTAGTTTTAATACGCTTAAACTGTTCCAGTTCAATAGCTATAGTTCTATCTTTGAAATCTGTATCACATTCTTTACCATCTTTATCAAAAAACCTCAAAACTATATCTCCAACTACATTGTGTTTTTGTAGGTTACTTATTTCTTCCTCAGTTAAATACTTAGATTTACATAACAAAGAATCCAGCTGAGGATAAAAGGAACCCATACCGCAAATAGATATTGTTATTTTGTCGAACATTTCATAGACTTGTTTAACATATTTTTCGTTTTTAATTGATGCTGCTATTTCAGGATTACTTAATAAAGCTTCTGCCAATAGAGAATAATTTTTTCCACCAAACACCATGCTTGTTCTCGCCACTAAAGTTCTTACATCAAATTCTGGCTTTAGACCGGAAATACTGCCATGCATAGTGACGAATTTCCCATTCACTTTTTGGCATGGGTTTAAATATTGGATCAAATAGTACATTGTTTGCCCCCAGCTAATACCTAGTACATCATCTTCTGTGATAATTCGTTGTAAATATCGTGCACCTTCTAAAGCTACCAACTTTTTAGTGTTCTCTGCTGTATCTACATTTGCTGTTCCCGTAATCTCATTTGGAGCAATAACTACATCTTTTAAATTGAACTCTTTTTTTAATTTTTCTTCTAAATCAATACATTCTAGGTATGGGTCCCTAATGACAAATTCTACTATTTTTTCTTCTTTGGCTTTTTTTATTAACCGGGAAACAGTAGGGACGGAAATATTCAAAACTTCAGCTATTTCGTTTTGAGACTTTTCTTTAAGATAATAAAGATACGCTGCTTTTAGTATGATAAAAGTTGATTGATTATATACTTCTGGTTCCATTTTTCTCACATCCCGTTTGTTTTCCTTGATATTAGCATACATTATAAAAAAATTCTTATCAATATCGAAAATAATTTCATTCAAAGATGAAATTATTTTCATTTTTTTATGCTTGTATTCGCTTTTTTTACCCTGTTTATTAATTAAAGTGACTGATTTTATAAGTCAAATAACCACCGCTCAAGCTTTTCACCTGATAACCATAAGCTTTAAGCAGGCGATATCCAATATAACTTCTAAGACCGGCTCTGCAATATAGTATAAGCATTTTATCCTTAGGTAATTCCGTCATGGAATTTCTCAACTCATCCAGAGGAATATGAATTGCTCCGTTAATCATTCCCTTTGCTAGCTCATGCGGTTCACGAATATCCACAATAATTGCTCCGTCTTCCTGCAGTTTCTGTAATTCATGCCAATGAACAATTTCTACATCACCGGCTAAAATATTACAAGCAACCTGACCGGCAACATTGGTAGGATCTTTCGCTGAGGAAAATGGCGGCGCATAGGCCAATTCCAAATCTACTAAATCATATACGGTAAACTGTTTACGAATGCTGGTAGCTAAGATATCAATGCGTTTATCCACACCCACAGACCCAATAATTTGTGCTCCTAATACTTTCCCATCATCAGGGGTAAAAAGCAGTTTAATGCACATATGGTCACCGCCGGGGTAATAAGCTGCATAAGCGTCCGGATGAGTATAAGAGGTTAGATAAGGTATATCCAGTTTCTTTAAGGTTTTCTCATTTAGTCCTGTTGTTGCTGCAACCAAATCAAACACTTTAACAATAGAAGTGCCTAGTGTTCCTTGATACCCTTTTACCTTTTTTCCCATCAACCTATCAGCTACAATTCTGGCTTGCTTTTGGGCAGGACCGGCAAGAGGAATTAAAGCCTTTTCACCACTTACAAAATTCGTTACTTCAACCGCATCACCAAGGGCATAAATACTGGGGTCAGATGTGCAGAAGTATTCATCAACTAATATACCTCCTGTTTTTCCGATCTTTAAACCTGCTTCCACAGCTAATTTATTCTCAGGTCTAACCCCTATCGCCAAAACAACAAGATCTGCGTCTACCTTTTTCCCGCTCTTTAAGACAACTGCTTGCAATTTTTCCTGACCTACAAAAGCAACTACCGGTTCATTTAAAAATAAATCAACACCTTTTGCCCGCATTTTTTTATGAATATAAGCAGCCATTTCCTTATCCAGAGGTGCTAATACCTGATCTTGTGCCTCAACAACAGTCACATCTAATCCAAAATGCTTAAAATTTTCTGCCACTTCAAGGCCAATAAAACCTCCTCCTACTACCACTGCCTTCTGAGCTTTATTCGCTTTAATCCAATCTTTAATTTCTACACTATCCGAAACAGTGCGTAAGGTAAAAACTCCCCTCAGTTCTACCCCTGGCAAAGGGGGAACAAGGGGAGATGCTCCCGGAGAAAGTATTAAATAATCATAACTTTCTCTATATATCTCCCCTGTTTGCAAGTTCTCAATCTCTACTTCTTTAGCGGAGGGGTTTATTTTCCGAACTTCCTGCAAAACACGAATATCTAACCCGAAGCGTTTACTAATAGCAGCGGGCGTTTGCACTAACAAACTATCACGTTTCTCTATAACTTCACCAATATAATAAGGAAGACCACATGTTGCATAGGAAATGTTTTCTCCCCGTTCTACTAAAATTATTTCAGCAGTTTCATCTAAACGGCGTAAACGCGTAGCAGCGCTGGCACCTCCTGCTACACCGCCTACAATAATAATTTTCATCCCCTTTTTCCCCTCTTTTAAGCATGTTTAAGTTAGCAATATTTTATTCTTTTATTTCTTGTAAGAGATTAAGCAATTCCTGCATAGCTTCTTTTTCGTCTTCACCATCTGTAGTAATCGTTATAGTCGTACCTTGTCCGGCACCAAGAGTCAGCACAGATAGCATACTTTTGGCGTCAACTTCTGTTTCATCCTTTTTAATCTTAATGCTACATTTAAAACTGCTCGCTTTTTTGACAAACAATGATGCCGGACGAGCATGTAATCCGGTTTTATTTTGAATCACAAATTTTTCAACTAACATTACTTTTCCTCCCTTAGTAATTTTACAAACAAGTTATAATTCCAACTCTTCTGCTACCCAGCCTGCAACATTTCTTACTAATTCATTACACACATTTTCATGATAGCAGTCTTTAATTTTTTTTAGTTTAACAGGATCTTTTTTGAGTATTGAAGGTATCATTCTAATACCGCCACAATCCAAAGTGCCATAATATTCCTCAAACTTCTGTAATAGATTATCTACCTTTTGATACAGGACTTGACGATCAGTTTTACTATCGGTACGACCATATTTTAACCCCAAACACATAATCGCTCCCTGTAAAGCACCACAGGTAAGGCCATTACCAGCTATTCCCCCACCAAAGGGGGTAGCTATTTTAGGAATAATGTCATCTTCAATCCCAAAATAGTCTTTATACCCTAAAACAATAGATTCAACACAAGCAAACCCATAACCATCATCAAAATAGCGGACACATTTTTCGATTATTTCCTCTTTCTGTCCTTGTTTGCTTTCCAAAATTTTCATTTTCACAGCCTCCCTTATCTCCTCCGAAATCTATTCCTTCAATCTATGATGCACAGTCTATTATGCACGATTAAATACTGATTGCTTTTTACTTATTTCATGTTTTTTAAGTTTTCTTGGAAACCAGGTAAAACTTCCGGATTAAGAATAAATTGAGGTTTTTCACCATTAAAGAGCTTTTTGAGGTCATCAACTACCATTTGCGAATGATTAGCGATAACTTCATCTGCAGTACCTCCAAGATGTGGTGTGCCAAAGAAATTGTCTAAAAGCAACATTGGTTCAGTTTCCGGATTACAAGGTTCTTGATGATAAACATCAGTAGCATATCCCGCAATCTTCTTGTCTTTCAAAGCCGCATATAGAGCATCCCTGTCCACAATTGCAGCACGAGCCGAGTTGATTAAGAAAGCAGTAGGCTTCATCAAGCCGATTAACTTCTCATTAATAAACCCTTTGGTATCTTCATTAACATTCATGTGCAAAGAGACAATATCAGCAGTCTTAAAGAGAGTTTCAGCATCAACTTTTTCTGTATTATATTGCTTGAATACTTCCAAATCATTAATAAACGGGTCATAGGCAATGACTTTCGCTCCAAAAGCATTAAACAAAGCAGCTACTCTTTTCCCGATATTGCCGAAGCCCATCAAACCAACAGTTCTGCCTCTGATTTCACCGGTTCTAAAGGTTGTATAGAAATCAAGCCATTCTTTCCAATTTCCTTCATAGAACCAATTAATAGCGGGACGTACCTTTCTCATAATGCCCAAGGTCAAAAGGATAGTAAACTCAGCTACGGAATTTAGATTTCTACCGGGAGCCAACAAAATAGGAATTTTGCGTTCGTTACATGTGGGAACGTCAATAGTCATATCATCGCCTCTCAAACCGCGGCAACAAGCAATAACCTTAAGCTGTGGATTAGCTTCAATTACTTCACGATGCACCTCATCCATTTCCACAATCAAAATCTCTTTGCCCTGCAACATTTTACTTAGTTCTTCCTGAGTAAAAGCTCGTTTCTGATCAAGCCAGTTATGATACTCTACATTCAGAAATTCCTTTAATTGATTGAGTCCGCTTTCACTATAAGAAGCGGTTACTAAAGCATTAAGTTTTTTCATTTTCATTTCTCCTTTATTAATTACTATTTATTTTTCTAGTTATAGTGTTTCATAAAAATGCTTCTTTTATTTTTCGATAGTTAAAATCTTGGAAAAAGGGTGCCGGGTTAGTATAAATTGCACAAACAAACTCCGGTCACCCTATTTTAATTACTTTAATTTATTAATTTACACAGATATTACTAGACAATTACTTACCAGCTTCTTCCATCTGTTTCCAAAGAGCTTCTTTTTCAGCAAAGTATTCTTCAGTTGCCCCTGCAGCCAACTGCCATGCTTTGCGGTACTTCCGGAAGAAGAAGTAAACGATAAAGTAGCAAGCAAAAGCAGCTGCAATTGTGAACATTCTTATTGCTTCGGGTGCAGCAAAGGCTTTATAAACGAGCCAGCCAAAGAAGTTATGCCCAACGAGGAGACAAGATACTCCAGCTGCACCGGCAGATTCCGGAATAGCGTTAACCGCTCTGGCAGCTTCGGTAAAGATTTGAGCCACATCAGAGTTGACGAGAAAACCAAAACCTAACCAGATGATACCGGTAATCACAGCACTGAAAACATTACCCTGCATAACTGCTACAATACCAATGGTCATAAAGGGTAAAGCAGGTAAGTCGGCTAACGGTAAAACAATATTTCCAGGTGTAAAGACGGCAAAAGCTAACATAACCGGGATTAAAACCAAACCGGTGGCCATATTACCTTCTTCACCAAAGAAAACTGCCGGGTCAATAGCAATATACATATTCTTTCTCTTAGTTTGACCACTTCTCATTCGTGCATTCAAAGTATTGGTAATAGGAATAAGTCCTTTAACAAACAAGCCTGACACGGAAGGATAAATAGCCATTACAGCACCTGTGGTAATTGCTGTTTTAAGAATTGTCGCCCAGCTTGCAACGTCACCAAGAAATTGCCATTTAGCAATCATGGAAACCGCAAACCCGATTAAAAGACCCATGGTAACCGGTTCGCCCCAGAACCCA
This sequence comes from Clostridiales bacterium DTU073, assembly GCA_001512665.1. Taxonomy (GTDB): domain Bacteria; phylum Bacillota; class Peptococcia; order DRI-13; family DTU073; genus DTU073. The sequence continues at coordinate 37,605 of LFSF01000027.1, read as the reverse complement.
AATTTTTCTCTCAGTTCTGATGGTTTTAAATTAATCTTATCCAGTTTTAATTTTCCTAATACCCATTTCATTAAAATAGCAAAAGGAACACTGTTTACGGAGCAGAAGCAAGTGGAAACTACACCTTGATAACCGTAATAACATTCCATAGAAGGAGCAATCCAGTCAGCCAGTAGCAACAGAATGAGATTTAACAACATTCCGGCAAGTACAGCTAGGAAGAAACTTCCGGTAGCAAACTGAACAATGGCTGCCCAGAACACAAAGAAGTAATAATTCCAAATATCGGTTGGATGGAAAGTATCTGTCCATTTGGTAGTGAACAGTATCAAGTCAAATATAAGACCGAAAGGAATAAAGAACATACCTACTTGGTTAGCATAACAGATTACAGAAGCAGCCGGCCAACCAATATCAATAACAGGAAGGTTAACTCCTGTATTTTCAACCATCTCGGTTACAATGGGACCTAGAGATCCCATTAAACCACCAAGAATAATATTAAATGCGGTCAAACCTATACCCATATAAAGAGCACCGCGGAACGCTTTATCTACTTCAACTCTCATACATAAACTCAAGATAAAGACAACTACAGGAACAAACACGGTAGGACCAAAAAGGTCGATGACCATTTTCAAAATATCCATTAATTATTAGCCCCTTTCGTTTGAATCTCCTTTATTATTTCGACGCTTGAATTTCCTTAATTTTTTCAACAAGTTCAACCTTAAATTCATCAGCACCAACACCGGTGAGTAAAGGCATTCCTACTATAATGGGGATATTAGCAATGTTTTTAGTATCTGTCCCGAATTTACCGGTAACAATAATTAAATCCGCATCAGAAATACCGGCTATTTCTGTTAGCTTAGCCGGCGTTATGGTTGCCTGAATACCGGCCTTTTTTAAAATCTCCTTAACCTGGTCTGTTACAACTGTTGTTGTAAAAATACCACCACCACAAGCAATAGTAATCCTAAACATTTTAAGTCCCTCCTTGAAAATACAAATAACTTTTTAAACTAAATAATTACCTTAACTACTTTAAATAATTTTAGCACTTCGCCTCCTTTACTACATTATCCACAACTAAACCATCATCCAATAGAGTTTTTAGGATGTTTAATATTTCATTTTTTTCAGTTGCCTCATGGATTTTTTTAAGATTTTCTTCTTCTCTGAAAGCGAAAATAAACTTTTTCAATACTTCTACCTGATGTTGGGGATCCGTAATGCCAAATAAAAAGACACAGCGCACATCTAGTTCTTTACCGGTTCCTTCCATCGCCATAAATGTTACCGGTTTCTTTAAAACAGCTACCGCTAAAAAGGATTTATGACAATGTCCTCCCACATGAGGTATAGCAATGGGATACACAGTTTCTAACCCTGTAGGAAACTCTTTTTCTCTGGCTAAAAGGTTTTCAATAAATTCTTCGTCAATATATCCTTTAGCCAGTACTCTTTTCCCCAGTTCCCTAATTACTTGCTCACTAGTTTCAGCTTCTAAAGATACTTCCACTAAATCTGCGTCTGTGTGTAACTGAATTCCAGCCATTGTTTTCCCTCCTTTCCAAAAAGTGTTTTCAGGAAACTATATATAATTAATTTACAAATCAATCATTAATATTAGCTAAAAAAGAATTAACCAGCTCTTTGATTTCCTCGGGTTTTTCCAAGCTTAGTGCTTTTTCAGCTACATCTTTAGCTTCAGCATAAGTCAACGAACGAATAACTTTCTTTACTCTGGGAATGGAAACGGCACTCATGGAAAATTCATCTAAACCTAGACCTAATAAGATCGGAGCCGCCATTGTATCTCCGGCCATTTCTCCACACATCCCTGTCCATTTTCCGGCGCGATGAGAGGCATCAATTACATTTTTGATCAATCTCAATACAGCCGGATGAAGAGGTTCATATAAATGCGAAATACGTTCATTCATCCTGTCAACGGCAATCGTATATTGAATTAAATCATTTGTACCAATACTAAAGAAATCAACTTCCTTAGCTAAAATATCAGCAATAACCGCCGCAGACGGAATCTCTACCATAATCCCTACTTCTAAGTTTTGGTCATAGGAAATTCCTGCTTGCTCCAATTCCTCACGAGCTTCCTGTAAAATAGCATTTGCTTTTCTAACTTCTTCCGGGTTAGAAATCATCGGATACATAATCCGCAGTTTGCCATAATGACTGGCTCTTAAGATGGCTTTTAACTGCGTTTTTAAAATATCTTTACGATCGAGACATAATCTAATCGCTCTCCAACCTAGGAAAGGATTTAACTCTTGAGGCATATCCAGGTAAGGAAGCTTTTTATCGCCACCAATATCTAAGGTACGAATGATTACCGGACGTGGGGCCATAATTTCGGCTACTTCTTTATATGCTTCAAACTGTTCATCTTCGGTAGGAAGTGCTGAACGGTCCATGTATAAAAACTCAGTCCGATAAAGCCCTATCCCTTCGGCACCATTATTTAAGGCCCCTGCACAATCCTTAGGTGTACCAATATTTGCAGCTAACTCTACCCGACGTTCCCCATCTTTGGTCATGCCCGGTATATCTTTCAATTCCTTAAGCTCATTTACATACTGCCGGTAATCTTCTTGTTGCTTTTTATAATCAGCAAGAGTAGCTTCGTCCGGGTTAAGGTAAATAACCCCTTTATTACCATCAACTATAACCAAATCACCATTTTTAGCTTTATCTGTAGCATCTACTAGTCCTACTACGGCAGGTATTTCTAAAGACCGCGCCATAATTGCGGTATGAGAAGTTCTACCTCCCATATTAGTAGCAAAGGCTTTAACCATTTGCTTGTTCATTTGAGCAGTATCAGATGGGGTTAGGTCATGAGCCAAGACAATTACCTCTTCAGCAATATCTGCCAGTGATTGCATTTCTAAACCAAGAATGTTTTTCAACAGCCTCTCTGAAATATCTTTAATATCAGCAGCTCTTTCCTTCAGGTATTCATCGTCCATACCTGCAAACATAGCTATATATTTGTCCGATACTTGAGCAAGAGCATTATCCGCCGTTAAAAATTCACCCCTTATTTTTCCTCTGACTTCATCAAGAAAAACTACATCATCCAGAACCATTAAATGAGCGGCAAAGATCTCTGCTTTTTCTTGTCCTAATTCTTTTTCAGCTTTCTCTTTAATTATTTCCAATTGTTGTTGTGACATTTTTACCGCATCATCAAACCTTTTAATTTCCTGCTCCACCTTTTCCGCAGGAATAACCTGTTTATCAATAGTTATGGTTTCTTCTTTTACCACATATGCCTTCCCTATTTCTATTCCGGGAGAGGCTGCTATTCCTTTTAACATATTTTTACCTCCTATCCGACTACCGGAATTATTATTTGCAAGAACTATGCCTGTTTGTGGTTAGGTTTGATTTTTTTAGTTTTTCAACTACCTCGTAACTATTGTTTTTAATTTCTCCTAATTTGGCATAAGGCTTTAACGCTCCGTGAAAATCGCTGCCACAGGTAAGCACAAGCTCTTTATCCTGTGCATAAATTTCATAATGTCTTTCGTTTTCTTCATTATGCCAACTCGTATATACTTCCAACCCAATTAGGCCATGTTTAATCAAATCGTCAATAATATAATCATCTGCTTCAGTTAGAGTTACAGCAGGATGTGCCAAAGCTGGGATACCACCTGAATTTCTAATCAAACGAAAAACATCAATAGCTTGTGGTGATTCTTGAGGTGCATTTAAAGGTTTCCCCGGGATGAGCCAATCCATACAAAAAGTAACAACAGAATTATCCATCTCCCTATATTTTTTCAGCAAAGGATTATTCTTGTTTCTAGGCTCTGATAATACTACTTCAGAAAAAGTGTGAAGCATTGGATTAGGGGTTTCCTTATATAGCATTTCTTCCTCCACAAATAACCCTGCGTCATTTAGCTTCTTAATCTGCTTTTTCACATGCTTTTTTCTATCTTCAACAATCTTATGACTGTAACTAATCATTTCCGGGTTTTTATAATCCATAAAATATCCCAACACATGCAGCCACTTACCCATATGCTCAACATAAAATTCGCACCCCGGTATTACTTCCAAGCCAAGTTTATGCCCCCAATACAGACCTTCCTCTAAACCTGCCACTGAATCATGGTCAGTAATAGCAATAGCCCATAACTTCTTATTGATAGCCATTTCAACTATTTCACGTGGGGTAAAGTCAGCATCACTGCTGGCTGTAGAGTGCACATGTAAATCAACAACCATGACAAATACTACCTCCGTCAACCTGCTTTATTTATAACTCAACCAATTATATAACCTATATAGCCTATCCTTTTTTATAAAACCATTATTGATAACCTCGTTNNTTGATAACCTCGTTAAGACTTTTTATTCCTATGTATTAATCATGCAATTAACATGCCAAACAAAATAATCCTTGAAAACACACTCTTCAAACCAACTAGAAGAGGAGTTTGAACAATTTCCGCCAAGACTCTGACTTTTTCAACCAATTCAACATGAAACTTAAGAAAAGAAGGCAAGTCCGTTTAACGGACTTGCCTCCTTACATCAATTTTTAAACCATAGTATTATACCCTACCGCCAGTGTTAGAAGGTTTGTAGAGATATCTTTAACTATTCTTCCTACCTCTTTTAGCGGTAGATAATGTTATTGATAGGATCCCTACCGGACAATTCTTAACACAAGTAGCACATTTAATACAATTGATATTCTCAAATTGATTATTCTCAGAAAATTCCAGATAAGGCTTCAGTTGAAAAGGACAAACCATCGCACACTTACCACAATTACGACATTTCGCCTTGTCGGAAATAGTAAGTTTTTTCTCGGTTTTCTGAGTGACTCCTATTGCTTTGCCAAGCCAATGAACTGCTATTTGCATTGAACCCATTGGACAAAACTGACACCATGTTCTAGGTGTAGTTAGTAATGCTAAAGTTCCCCCAATAACTAAAACAACCAAATACGTGGTCACAAAAATAAAACCAAATTTATCGAGAAAATCATAAGTTCCCCATGCCTGAAAAGCAACTAAAGCTCTTCTGACAAAATTAATCATAAATAATACAAAAAATAAAACAATAAAGGTTTTCGATTTTAGAAAAGCCGGTATCTCCACGTTTCTGCTCAAAGGAAGTAAAATTCTATCATATAAACTACCATGTGGGCAGATATTCCCACACCAATACCTGCCATTAAAGAACGAGGTAATTAAAAGACCGACCATGATTAATAAAACAGACAAGCCTAATTTTGGTTCGTATAATCCGCCAAAAGCCACCAATACGGTAAACAACCAACCATATTTTCTGACAGGTGTAAAGATGCGATTCGTTTTTAGAAAGTTAGCCATTATTACTCAACCCCTCATAATATCGGTGATGCTTTTTATTCTGTGTATACTTTTTGCATAAAAAAGCCCTGGGTTAATGCATACTACGCTTATATTATATCGTATAGGCGGCTACATATTAATGAAAATAAAAATAAACTTAAACTTCTTGCTAATTATTTCATGTTTCTTCTATTTATTCGATCTCTCAGTGACATGCTGGTTAATCCAAAATTTTGGCATTAGCATCGAATTAAACCCTTTGTTACGCCTCCTTTTTCAAATAAATCCTGCTCTTGTTCTACTCTTTAAATTTGGGATTTTAGTTCTCTATTTATATATCGTCCCTCAATCAGCACAAAAAAACTTTTACTTTGCCTATCGAGGAACACAAATTATATGCGCTCTTCTTTGTATGGTAGGAATCTTTCATTGCTATAACCTCTTTTTATTTTTTGTTTACTCCTCCTAACATTAATCCGTCCGACCCTTCCCTCCATACCAAAACTCATGACTTTTTTCCCTCAACTCCAGTTTTGTCAATTCGGGTGGCCATAATTGAATCCTCCGTCCCTCGCGCATAGCTGCCGCAACATGCTCCAGAACATTTTTGTTCTTTTTCCGCAGTTCTTTAAGTAGCTCTTTTACCTCTGCTCTTTTCGTATAACCGTCAAGAGAACAAGGACTAGGAATAAGCTGAATACCTAGTTTTTTCACAAAGCTTTTGATTTCTTTCTCTCGAATATAAACCAAGGGCCTAATTACCGTGACATCAGTCCTCTCAAGATATGTTTTAGGCAAAAAGGTGTAAACCTGTCCAGAATAGAGAATACTCATTAAAAATGTTTCCACAGCATCATCATAATGATGAGCAAAGGCAACCTTATTAAACCTATGATTTTTAGCATAATTATGAATAATCGCACGCCGAAAATATGCACAAACAGAGCAGGGCGTCTGTTTAGGATGATTTAAGATATTCTCCGCAAGCTCAACCCTTTGAATCTCAAAAGAAACATCTAAATCTATACATAATTTTTCTAAAGAACTCCAATCCATTTCATCTCTATTTTTAAAACCTAAATCTACTGTAAATGCAGCAATTTCCACAGGAAAAGGCAAATATTTCACAAAAACCGTTAAAGCATATAAAAGAAAGGTACTATCTTTTCCTCCGGAAAGTCCGACTAATACCCTATCTCCCGGTGCTAATAAATCAAATTCTACTACTGCTCTTTGTAAAGGTCTAACCAAACCTCTGGGTAAAGTTAAGCGCATAAAAACCCCTTCTCCACAATATGATAGTGCATTACAAATTAGATGATAAATGTTTTTCTCTACCTCCGCAAGTTTTAAATTATTATTTTATCTAAGCTGTGATGAATTTTTTCAAAGATAAGACCGGCAAGAAACCAAGCCGGAATATAATCCAAACGAATCAATCCTTGAATATGATATGGTGTGGCATCACTATAATCCCAAGGACAACTACCTAACAAACTCATTAATGCCCAACCGGTTATATACTCAATAGATAAGATAATAACAACCCAGATTCCCCCACGCACATACCAAGGAAAATCCTCTATCTGATCATGAACAGGTTCTAAGAATACGGCAGAACCATAGATGGGGAACATCCACAAATAGGTAAAACTAGACAGCATCAAGTTCCCCTTTAATAAAGAACCCATCCCTGTCCAAAATATTTCCATTATCCAACCCAACATCCCGTATATAACAAATCTTTTCGCCATAACTATAGTTTTAGTAAGTTTTAATTGAAAAATACAAAATTAAGTTATATACTTAAAATATATTTAACCTGCTTTAAGTTTGAGGAGAACCAGTATAACCTCTTCTTTCCTGGAGTTAGATTTGGTAAATCTCAATCAAGGAGGCAGGTAATCTAACTCGGGGAGGAAATGATTAAAAATGGAAGACAAAGTACTAAATTGTAGGGATTGTGGGAAAGATTTTATCTTTAGCGTACAAGAACAAGAGTTTTTTGCAGAAAAAGGCTTTCAAAATGACCCGGCTCGCTGCCTAGATTGCCGTAAAGCACGCAAACAACAAAATCAAAAAGGTGAACGACAATACTATACAGCTACTTGCGCTGCCTGCGGTGCTGAAACACAAGTCCCTTTTAAACCGACTGGTGTAAAACCTATTTATTGTCGCGACTGTTTTCGTAAATAACATACATAAAATTAAAAACGCCCTATTTCAGGGCGTTTTTTAATTTTCACCGGTATTTACCCATTGAGTCAACAACTTACGTGCTAGCTTTTGGAAAGAAGGGGTCTTCAGCATTTCCAATAAATTATCTATTTGTTCTTCGTTCATCTGCTGAAGAACAACCGGATCTCCCCCGCTTGTTAATATTTCTTGTTCTTTTGTTTTTACACTATTAACTATATTTAATATAGAATCTAATTTATACGTTCCCTCATCCAATAATCTCCGTAAATGATTACAGCTATTATAAACAAATTGGATTTCTTTGGAGAGCATCTCCAAATCTTCTAAGATTGAAAACTCTTGCTGCACCGCAAAGCCTTGCCGCCCTGCCATGATTTCTCCACCTCCGTAACAAAACAAATAGATTAGAGGCGCATTTCTTTGCGCCTCCATTCACATTGACTTAACAACAATTGTTAAAGAAACTAGGGAAGAGTAACAAGATTAAAATCACCAAAAAGAAAATACCAAAATTATTACGATGCGGGAAGCACCCTCCAGGATTACTAATTTCAGCCACGAATATTACCTCCTCATTTTTAATTTTTTTCTTGCTTGCTTTATCTTATGAATTATCATTCATCTTGGTAACCCTATTAAGTTATTTTTTTAAAAACAAGGTCCACATGGGCGGAAAATAAACGGGAAAATACAAAGAATAAGTAAGATAATAAAAAATACCCAAATGATGTTAGAACCCCCAAAGAACGAATCAACATTAACTTGCTCCTCATACATAATATGGCTACCCCCTTTCCTCTTAAACGCTCTTGGATTCTCCATTAGCATTACCTTTGTCCACACCTTCAGTTTTAGCTTTATTTTTAACTGCTGAGCTCGATACCCCTATTCCCGGGAAAAATAAAAGTAAGAATATTATTAAAAAGACAATACCAAAAGCTTTGGCATAAGAAAGCTTCAAACCCAAAAAAGAGATTGTATTCTCTTGTTTATAAGCATGCTTGTTTTTTTGCCCTACCTGATCTCGTTCACTTTCTTTCTTATCCAGCTCTGGCTGATAATTCTTTTCCCAAACTCCGGAAAGGCCATTATAGAAATAATACTTATGATAAGAATTGGTCATCTAACGCTGCCTCCCCCCGCCCATTTTATTTCTCATTTATACTATGAGGAGTGACGAAATTTAGTTACATCATCATCCCTTACCATTATACTGATGAGAAACTGCCGTAAAACATTTTGAAAAACGGGACCTTGTAATAACTCTAAAAATTCATCGCAAGAATCTTTAGTTGTTTTCAAAGAAGTTACCTGTGCTTGAGGTTTATCAAATCTACGCCTTTCATTGGCTTTTACAACTTCAATTATTTGCATAAAGCTTTCTAACTTATAGAGTAAATCGTCCAGGAATGGTTTACCTGTCTCCACCATCATCTTAATCTCTGAAAGACTAGTCTCCGTAGTTGATAATTTATTAATAAATATTTCGCTAATCCGTGAAAAATCAGGCTTCCCTTTTTGCTTTGTCTCCTTTTGTGAAGCTTCCTCATTTGACTGATCACTTGCTATTGGAGAACTCTCCTTAATTGGACACACATTTTCATTACCAACTATTGTTGTTTTTTCACTAAAAGTTGAAGAGTTATCTATGAAGTTATCTATATTTAAAGTATTATCGGACGTTTGAATCTCTTCATCCTGTGATTCCATGATCACATCTGGTTTTATAAATTCTTCTGTGTTATCCACTTCTTTATCTTTCGCCTTCTCATCAGCTGTTCTTTCCGTTTGTATTACTGGCTGTGGATAATTCCTCGGCACACAATAACATTGATTCTGATAGGGAAATCTTTGCGGAAAGAAACACATCCCGCGATTCCGGTTAGATCTTTTATAACCATCATATCTAAATTGCAAACAAGCCACTCTGTTCACCTCTCTTTAAAAAAATTTATTAATAATTTTTTAGTTAAATTTGTTGTATTTTTAATAAATCGGATAAGTCTAAGTTATTCATTTCCAAAGCCTTTAAAAATAAATTTTGTGCAGCGTTTTGTTCTTCTTTTGTTAAAGTTTCTCCCTTTTGAAAACGGGTAATAATACATAAAGCATGTTCACGTTCTTCCCCTTTTAAACCTAACCTATTTACAAACTCCTCCTTATCCTGCTCACTCATTTTCTTAATCCCTTCTATAATTTGCGGGAGAAAATTTAACGCCTGAAGGATTTGCTGCAAACTCATAGTTTGTCGCCACCTTTTTTTAGATTTCTCATTTATAACTATGTAAACACAAGTATATAAGTGCATGACTAAAAATATGTTTGGATTTTAAAACGACTAAAACGTACAATTTAGTTTCTTTTCCAGTTCCCAGATTTGTTCTTTTAAAATTTTTATTTGCCGATGATAATAATCATCATTACCTGAATTATTACTCTGTAATACCTCTCCTTGAGCAGCAGCAACCAGAATTGCCTGACCTACATTTACTATAAAATTACCTAACGAATTTTGCTGTTTTATATCTAAATTATCTATTAAAAGTAGCCCTAGCAGAGTAGATAACAAGGTTAACTGTTTGGGTGATAACATAAAAAAACCAGTAACATTTTCACTCATAGTTACCGCAACCTTTCCTTCAAAGAGCGTAGTTTGGTTTTCTTTCTAATAATATATGACTTTATAGAAAAAGAGTGAAATCATGTTCTTAAGAATTTCCTCTAAAATTCTAAAATCTATCATCTATTAATTTAAGTAATAACCAAATATTTGTAGTAGAATATGAAGTAGAGTGTAGGCTTAAAATCTAAAGGAGGCTTCCCATGATATCCATAAAACAAAAACTTGCGTTACATCGCAAGTTATTTATATCCTTTATTAAAATAGGTACGTTTGTCTTTGGTGGAGGTTATGCTATGCTTCCCATTATCCAACGAGAAGTTGTTAATCATCATCAGTGGATTTCAGAGAAGGATTTTATAGACATGCTTGCCGTAACTCAATCGGCACCCGGTCCTGTAGCTGTTAATACCTCCATTTTTACCGGTTATAAAGTAGCAAGACTAAGCGGCGCCGTCACCGCTTTAATCGGAGTCGTTCTCCCCCCCTTTACAATAATTTTACTCTTGGCAACTTTTTTATCTTCTTACAGTGATAATTATTACTTAATTCAATTCTTTGCAGGTGTCAGACCCGCCATTGTCGGACTGATTTTAGGAGTTGGTTTAAAAACTGGGAAAAATATCATCCATACCAGCTTTGATTTTTTCCTTGCAGTTCTAGCTTTAATCCTGCTTTTAGTCCTTGGACTACATCCATTTTTAATTATCATTCTGGGTGCTCTCTCCGGTCTACTCTATAGCTATTGCAAAAAATCAAGTTCACAGGAGGATAACTAAATGTATTGGTCACTTTTTAAAACATTTTTTCTTATTGGTGCCTTTAGTTTTGGCGGAGGATATGCCATGCTCCCTTTAATCCAAGAAGAGGTCGTACAAAATCATTCCTGGTTAACGGCAACACAATTTGCCGATATTCTTTCAATAGCCGAAATGACCCCCGGTCCCGTCTCTATTAATACTGCCACCTATGTAGGCTATCAAATTTCTGGATTCAGCGGTTCGGCTCTTGCCACACTAGGCCTTGTTTTACCCTCTTTTATTCTTATCTCCACATTAGCAAGTCTTGTACTAAAACATAAAAATAACCCCTACTTTCAAGGGGTTTTTCGCGGGCTTCGTCCTGTCGTAGTTGCGCTCATCATCGGAGCAGCTATAATCCTCGGTTTAAATACAAACATCTTCACAAATGTTGCAGAAATCCTGTTAACGATAGTCGCTCTAGGTCTCTTTTATTTCACAAAACTTCATCCGATCTTACTGCTTCTAAGCTTTGGATTCTTGGGCATCATCTTCTAGTTATTTTCAATAAACTAGAACTTATAATACCATCTTAAAAGCATTGTTGCGGTAAAAGCCAGAGCAAACATTGCTGCTATTAGTAAAACCAAATAAGATATAATCTTTTTTATATTATTTTCCTTCATCATTTCCGCACCTCCATATTTTATTATTACCACTTTCTTTTATTTCCAATATTTTAACCTGTCTAAAGGCCAATAAGTAATCAAAGCCTTACCCTTAACACTATCGAGATCAGCAAACCCCCATTCATGTGAATCATAAGAGCGATTACGATTATCCCCTAGAACAAAGATTTTTCCTTCTGGGACTTTTACCGGTCCATACTCATATTGGATTGACTCCGCAAGATACGGTTCTTCCTGAGGTTCATTATTAATATACAGCGTACCGTCTTTAATCTCAATAATATCACCGGGAAGTCCAATTAAACGTTTAATTAAATCATCTGTTAATTGAGACTGTTTAGGAGGCACAAAAACAATAACTTCTCCTCTCTCTAATCCCCAAAAACGATGAGTAATCTTTTCTACAAACAGTCTGTCCCCACACTGAATAGTTGGAACCATGGAAGGAGTTGGGACAATTCTACTATCAAGAATAAAGGCTCTAATAATAATCACCAGTACTACCGCTGTTAGTATCGTCATAACCCATTCTTTTACTTCTTGTTTATTAATACTCATCCTTACACCGCTTTCCTACATTAATATAAATTCACAATAATCATAGCTCTAAAAATTCCAACAGATCAATAATCTCTAAACCATATCTTTCTACCAACTCTTGACCTTCGGTCAGAAAAGCACCAACCTCTTGGGGTTGATGGGCATCTGAATTAACTAATACTTGTACATTATATTGGGATGCTAACTCCCAAAAAGGAGGCAAGGGATACTTTAAACGTACTCCTTGTGCTGTCTTTATTTCCCCTTTCCGAAAACCATGCCCATTAATCTCTAACGGTAAATGATAAGCTTCCGCAGCCTCAATAATATAGCGCGAACAGGCTTTTGCCTCTTCATCCCAACGTAGATAGAAACTGCCGAAGGCATCGGGATGAGCAACAAAGGTAAAAAGTCCTGATTCCATACCTGATACCAATAAATCAGTATAGACCTTTAATTCCTTAGCTCCCTTGATATCCTTCCAAAAATACACTAATTGTCCATCACAATAAAACAGATGTTGACCCAAAATTAAATAATCAAATCCCCATTTACCCAATAGCTCCTCCTGAAAGAAACTATAATATTTTTTCTCATATTCACATTCCATTCCCTTTAAAATGCGCAATTGGGGATATTTTTTTTGCGCTTTTTCTATCGCCTCTACATAATCAGGCAACTCACTTATATCCATTCTTATTTCGGGAATCCAATTATCAGGAAGTGCCGTGTGATCTGATACTCCTAAAACATCAATACCATATTCTACAGCATATTTAGCGTAATCTTCAACATCACCTTGAGCATGTTTGCAACGAAAAGTATGTGTATGGTAATCCCTCATAAAATACAACTCCTATATCTTATTTTCTGCTAATAAATCAGCGATTTCCTTCTGAATTTTACCATATTCTACCCAATCACCGGCCGCAATTCTCTCTTGACCTTCTTCATATAATTCAGCAAGGCGCATAAATAGTTGCCTATACTTTCCTTCATTATTGCTTATACCCTCTGAGTCTGTATTATCTCCTGATGGGGAAACAACATCTTTACCAACACCATCACCGAATATACTGGTCAGAGCCTGCTCTAAAGTATCTTCCATGACTATTGTATCATTATAATAAACAAAAACCTTCTTCAACTGAGGATACTGATTCTGCTCCGCCTCTATATATAATGGTTCCACATATAAAAGAGAGCCCCCAATTGGGTAAACTAGCAGATTTCCTCTCAATACTCTACTACCACCCTGACCCCATAAAGTCAATTGACTGGAAATATTAGGATCCTGATCTATAACGGACTCTACCTGTGACGTGCCCGGTATCTGTACCCCTTTAGGAAAAGTATATAAAAGAAGTTTACCGTAATTTTCACCGTCTGAACGGGCAGCTAACCAAGCAACCATATTTTGTTTACGTGCCGGCGAAAATACCCTCATGAGAATAAATTCTTCCTTTTCCTCTCCGGGTAGGCGAATGATACTATAATATGGTTCTTGTTCTTGGAGTTCTCCCCAATAGACTTCCCGACCAAACTGCCATCTGTCTTCCCGCGTAAAAAAGACCGTAGGATTAGTCATATGGTAATCATTAATAATCCTTGATTGTACATCGAAAAAATCCACAGGATAACGAATATGAGCTAGTAAATCTTCAGGAAAATCCTTTTTACTCTTAAAAAGAGTCGGAAAGATATTACTATATACTTTAATGATCGGGTCTTCTTCATCGAAAATATAAAAATCAGTTTCGCCCGAATAGGCATTTAAAACAATTTTAACACTATTACGTATATAATTAAAACTGCCCTGTGCACCAATGGCTTGCGAATAAGGATACCTGTTGGTAACCGTATAAGCATCCAGCATATAATAAAGCTGACCATCCTCAGCCAAAACCAAATAAGGGTCTTGATCATAGCTAAGAAAAGGAGCTATCCTTTGTACTCTATCCATAATATTTCGCGTTTCCAAATACTGACTCTCCGGAGTAATATAATCGGAAAACAAATACTTATACTGCATATCCCGAATAGCCAAGAGTACCTTATTAAAGAAGGTCATCGGTATCCCATTTTTACCTTCATAAACATACTCCTGATTATCATTTCCTACAGGATAATCAAATTCCTTTAAAGTAGTATTGACAATGACATTATCATTAGTCAATTCTCCAAAATAAATGCGAGGCTGTTCAATCGGTCCAACAGCCGACAAGGGTGGAATATCTTGCACCAAATATAACGGAAGGCCTGTGGCACTAACGCTATTGGCTTGACTCATCGCCAGACCGAAACCATGAGTGTATTTAAACATTAAATTATTAAAAGTTTTAGCTTGGGCAGACAAAGCCTCTCTGTTCAGTTCACGAGCGGAAAGCAAAACCTGAGTAAGTTTTCCGTCAACCACATATCTATCCACATCTACATCCACAAAATCATAATAAAGACGAATTTCTTGCTCCTGTCCATAAGTGCTTTTTGTTGCTCTATGGTCAAGAAGTCGAATGTTTTCAATAATCTCTCTGTTTTCATTGATTTCGGCTACAGTCAACTCATCGATCGAATATTCCTCCGTACTAAGATTTTCTAAACCGTACGCTTGACGTGTATAGGCAATATTCCGCTCCAAATAAGGCATTTCTTTCTGCAGTTCATCAGGATCTACAAACAACTTTTGATAAGCCGCCGGGAATAAGCCGGTAATTAAGACAACAGCAATATAATAAGCTACTATGGAGAAAAACACTTTTTTCAGATTTTTACGTAAGAAAACAAAGATTAAAGCACCTAAGACAAGAGAAAGAAGCATCATCACATAAAAGCCTGGTAGCCTTGCCCCAATATCCGTAGCACCTGCGCCAATCACCGAACCTTCTTGGGAAAACAGCAGTTCATAAGTAAGTAATTTATAGCGAAATGCCTGCCAAATAAAATAGAAAGCTGCCAAAATTCCAATATGGGTAATTGCCCTTTCCCCTTCAGCCGTAAAAATGCGCTTAGTCATATTGTGAGTAGATATTTCAATCTTTCCGGTTACCAATAAAAGATACAAGGGTATGCTAAGAAACAAATTAAGGAATAGTAACAGATTAAGCAATCTAAAAACAAGCCAAAAAACAGGCAATTTAAAGGCATAAAAACCAACATCCAGGTTAAACTGAGGATCTGTAATCCCAAAGGATTCGGCATGAAAATATTCTAAGATTTCCAACCATAAATGGCTTCCATTGCCTGTCACTAAAATTGCTACGCCAAAAGCCAGAGCCAAAGAAAGAAGAAGCCGCATCGGTTTTTTAGCTATTTTATAGATCAGAAAAATGTTCAAATAAGTCAACAAAAAAGCTGTGATAAAAAGGGCCGCTCCAATCATCAGCTTTCCGGTAAAGATATCCCAAAATACCTGATCAAACCCTACAGTTCCAAACCAGGTCCAATCAAGTTTAAAAGAAACAAAAAAACGCACAAACAAAAAAAGTGCTAGTAATATAATTATTAATACAACCAACCACTTGGTCGGTGTAGAACCCTCACCTTTGAATTTATTAAATTTTGACTCCTCTTGAGGTGGATAATTAAATATTTCTGCCACCTTTGCTCCTCCTTTTAATCTACTAAACAAAAATACATTTTTAGTATATCATATCTAAACACTACTCACTACTTAGGTTTTTGATTATAATCTTTTTTTATCTTTTTAATAAACTTTTTTCTTTGCCACTTTTTTTCTATCCGCGCAATGAATCTTTCACCTTTCCAGCGAGCTTGTTCCATTTTACCGGAAAGGCGTGGCAGTCTTCTTCTGATTTTCCCTAGAACTCTTTGCGCCCAAATTGTTCTTTTAGAAAGAATATATAAACCAATCAGCAAAAATAAGATACCTTGTAAGAAAGGTAAAAAACATCCAATTATGCCTAAGATAAGCATCAACCATCCCAAAGCCAAAATTACTATATCTTTATAAGCTTTATATACTTTATTCATCAATTCACCAACTCTTACTAAATTTAATTACAACAAAAATTACTTTCGCCGCCGGTTCTTAATTAAAAAAATTCTTTCACCGTCTAATCCCATCTTTTCTAAGCTCACGCCTAAATCCCTAGCCATTTTATAAAGGATAAATTTTTGGTTTTCAGCAACCAAAGTTATGGCTGCGCCAGTTTTTCCAGCTCGCCCTGTCCTCCCGACCCGATGTAAATAATGCTGAGCATCTACGGGCAAATCAAAATTAAAGACATAGTCTACCTCAGCAAAATCCATCCCTCTGGCTAATAAATCCGTAGTTACCAATACTAAGTTTTTACCCTCTCGAAAAGACTTTATACTATTTTTTCTCTCATTTTGAGAAAGATCACTGTGCAATCCTACAACCGAAAACCCCTTTTTCCTTAAATATTCAACTATCACTACTACCCCTTCTGGGCGAGTAACGAAAACCAGGGCACGTTTTGGTTGTATAATCTTTAGCAATCTTTCCAGAGTTACAAACTTTTTCGTCCGCTCACACATTAAATAAAAATGTTTGATTTGCTCCGGAATCCTTCCTGCACCTTTGAGCAAAATAAAATTAGGCTGTTCCATCAGCTCGGGTGCTTTGTGCAAAATCTCCCGAGGGATTGTGGCAGAAAAGAAAAGTACCTGTCGAGACTTTAAGGTCTTTCTTAAGATCGACAATACATCCCCCATAAAGCCTTCACTCATCATTTTATCAACTTCGTCAACTACAACTGTACGTATAGTCTGACCGTTTAATTTTTTCTTCTGAAAAAGATCAAGCACACGACCCGGAGTACCTACAACGATTTTAGGTTTTACTTTCAAATTTTCCAACTGTCTTTTCCTGCTTGCTCCTCCGCTAAGCGAAGCCACAGACACATCCTGCGCAATCATTCTTACTAGCTGTACAACCTGAAAAACCAATTCTCGTGAAGGAACAAGTACAAGAACCTCCAAATCTTTTGTTTCGACATGTAGTTTTTGTAAAAGAGGTAAGAGATATGCTAGCGTTTTCCCAGTTCCCGTAGGTGATTGTACAATTAGGTTTTTATCTTCTAAAACAGCAGGAATAACCTCTCTTTGCACTTCTGTAGGAACATTTATACTCAATTTCTTTAAGCTTTTTTCTAAAGCAGGAGAAATTCCCAAAGAACTGAATTCGCTACTACTAACCATTATTTCAACCTCATTTATTTGATATTAACCTTAACCATATAAATTATATCGAAAACACATCATATTGAGAGCATATCTGCAAGCTGAAGGTCTTCCAAACTAACCGTCTTCGACTGATTAACAGCCCAATCTAAATCAAAATTTCTAATTTTATCTCCGTCCAAAGCAAGCATCTTTTTCCTTTGTCCGCGCAATAATAGCTGTACTGCTTCAGACCCCATTCTGCTGGCCAGCATACGGTCCTGAGCCGTAGGCGTTCCACCTCTCTGAATATACCCCAAAATGGACAAACGTGTTTCTAAACCTGTTTTTGTCTCAATCTCTTTAGTAACTTCACAAGCATCAGCCGCTCCCTCAGCAATGACAATAATACTATGCTTCTTCCCCCTTTTCAAACCTCTTTGGATATTTTTAATGATATCATCTACCTTAAGAGGAGCCTCCGGGATCATTATCGATTCAGCTCCACCTGCCAATCCAGCTTTCAAGGCTATAAATCCGGACCTTCTCCCCATAACCTCAATCACAAAGACACGTTCATGTGAGGTAGCTGTATCTCTTATTTTATTGATGGCATCTAAAACAGTATTCACCACCGTATCAAATCCAATCGTAGCACTTGTACAAGGAATGTCATTATCAATAGTACAAGGAATACCGATCACGGGTATGCCAAGTTTATCTATTTCCAAAGCGCCGCGAAAAGACCCGTCTCCGCCTAGAACGACAAGACCCTCGATCCCTTCCTGCTGTAAATTAGCAACGGCTTTTTGTCTTCCTTCCTCAGTGAAAAATTCATCGCAACGAGCAGTAAGCAAAATCGTCCCGCCTCGCTGTATAATATCCGCGACAGAACCTAATTTTAACGGGATAAAATCCTGCTCAATTAAGCCGGCATATCCCCTTCTTACACCCACAACTTTTAAGTCATAATAAATACCTGTCCGCACAACGGCTCTTATCGCAGCGTTCATCCCAGGAGCATCTCCGCCACTGGTTAATACAGCAATCTTCTTCATCCTATTCCTCCCTAACAAAACCTTTTTTTCATTTCCTCTTTTTGACCACAGGAAAGTTTCCCTTCCGGGCATTTATCCAAAACATAACAGCTAGGTCCAAACTTACTAAACAAACTAGGTGATATCCCTTTTAATTTATCCAACATTTCCATCGCTATTGCTCTAATTTCCCATTGTGCTCTGTTACAAGTCCGCAAGCGGAAAAAGTGGAAGAGTTCGCGCCCATTCATCGTTGTCACCACATCTACCATATTTCCGCTTAAATATAAATAAACCAAATCTTCTTTAACAACACCCGCTGTAACAAATTCAGAAAAAATTCTTTGCTGCTCTTCCCAAATGCTCAAATATCTTGTCAACAGTTCCGGCTTTGCGGCTATCGAAGCAGGAATAACAAAGTTCTGACTAAAGCCAAATTCCGTAAAAGACGGCACATTAAGTGATTGAATACGATGCCGCGCCAAATGAGTAAGTCCGGCTAAAGTAAGATTATTAATCCTAAAGGTAAAACAAACTTGCTCTAACTCACGTTTCCTTTGGTCTTGACAGGCTATTGTTAAAAGCTTGTCTCTTAAAAGGTGATTCTCCTCCACCACTTTCAACGCTGTATCAGTAGCACAAAGTGTATGCTTAATTAGTACTGCACTTGCCACCAGACTTTCCGGATTTTCTGTATAACTTAAAAGTTCACAAAAGGCTTCCTTACTATTTCCGGTTTCCTCATTATTCCGGTTCTCCGCCAATTCTCTTTTCGCAAAAACCGTTTTCGATAAAGATGAAAAAGCTTCTCCTGCTAATAATTCCCGTAGCTGCTCCTCTTTGTTATCCTTAAACTCTTGCACATCATGCTCGAATATTCCCGGAGCTATGTCCTTAGCTTGTTTAAGTAATGATGCCCCTATTTCACGAATCTCCGGATACTTACTGCCTCTACCCTTTAGTGCAGTATTAATGATTAACTGTAATTCCCGAGCATTGACTGTACAATAAAAATTACTCCGATAACAATAGGGTAAGAGAAAACGAGCATCTTCACGCGGAATCTCCTTTTCCACCAAATGTTCATATTCCCTAAACAACTTTTCCATTTGAGTATTATAGAGATTAATAAAATAATTACGTCTCTCCTCAGTAACCTCTTCTTGAAATCTAAATTCCGGTTGATAAAAACCCATTTGGCTAAAATCAACATAACGTCTGGATTTTACCGTAAAAGAAGCAATCCTAAATTCAATCATAAACTGTTCCACAAAGGCTGAGACATTTTCAAAAGCGATAGTAAAACACGCATGTTCAATTGTTGTAGCATGTCCCAGTTTCAGAACATTTTTAATTAACTTTTGAGCCTTAGCGAGATCATTTTTTTGATTATAAAGCTCTAAAGCAGTACCCTTAGTGGTAGAAATACCTGCTGCCGAGGCACAAAGTTTTTCCGGTTCAGGAGTATAAGCTATAATTACTACCTTGGAAGTATTATTAACCATTTAAGATCACTCTTTCTATCTGACTTTGCCTAAATCATCATTATACTTTATTATTACAAATCTTTCCCTGTATTTTAACATAATTCGTTAAAAAAGTCCCTCCATGACTAAGGGACTTAAAATGTTATTCCCATATTTTCTATACAATCATTTATACTTTATTATAACATTCTATTTAGATACACAATCAGCAAAATCATTAATCCAGTAAATATAATCAGCATATGACTGCAAATCTGGTGAAACTCCGCCTTTAAACACACAGAGCTCTATTCTTTTATAAAGATATTCTTTTACATAAGCCACAGAATCTTCTAAATCACCGTCTCCGGAAGATAAAATTAAATTATCATAGCTTTTCTGATGGGCAAGCTTAACGATTAACGTTGCTAAACCTACATCAACACCTTTTTGTACTTGATAAGTAAAATCATGATGACAATAAGGACACTTGTTTTCGCTTTCCTTCAGTTTATATAGCTTTACTAAAAATTGCGGTCCATTAGGTCGAGCTGTTTTCAGCCACGAATGAAAAGCATTTTGCGCATCATTAGGAGGGTTTTGCGACGAGTTTAAATAATAAACTCGATTAATTTCTCCATTTTCCTCTAACTTGTTCCTTAATTTTAAATAATCAAAATTATAATCACCTCCCAACGAACGCTGAGCATTAAATAAATAAGCTGCATCAATCAACCACACCGTTTTACCGGTTCTCATAAAAAGACTCCTTTCCTGCGATTACAAATAGTTGGTTCTAATTTTTCTCTATTTTATTTTATTGTATATAATAATTTCAACATTGTTCCGATAAATCCCTTCTAAAATATAATGCAAATTGTTCGGTTATATTACCTTTTTTACCGCTTCAATATTCTATTCAAAAAATGTGGCAGGGGGACGATGCGGCAGGGGGACGTTTCATCTGCCACATTTTCTAATTTCAAGTTGTCTTAAAAAATGTGGCAGATGAAACGTCCCCCTGCCGCATACTGCAAACACCGGTCTTATCCAACAATTAACATAGAATCAAAAAACCCCCTTCTCCTCTTACAAGGAGAAAGGAATTATCAAGTGCCTCCGAAAGAATTACGATTGTGGGAATTAAGCCTGCTTAATTCGTTCAATCAGCTTGGGTAAAAATTTAGCAGCATCAGCTACTATACAAACATCAGAAGAGTCAAATATAGGAGCATTTTCATCAGTATTTATACTAATTACTAAACCTGAATCCTTCATCCCACAAAGATGATGTGTAGATCCAGAGACAGCGGCACCGATATAAACCTTAGGACGCACTGATTTTCCACTGGTACCAATCATTTGATGTTCGCCCTCAGCCCAGTTTTCGTCAACAGCCGGACGCGTACAACCGACTGCACCTCCTAAGAGTGTCGCCAATTCCTCAATATAACTCCAATTTTCTTTGCTGCCTATCCCCCAACCACCAACAACGACTACCTCAGCTTTTTCCAGAGGAATACCTTGAATCTCATTCTTATAAATACCTACAGCTTTTACTCTGCCTGTAACTTTTTTTAATGATTCTTCCGCATTATAAGCAGTCACCTTAAAAACAGCATTTTTATCTAAAACAGGTTCTCCTAATATCCCTGGCTTTAAAGTCGCCATCTGTGGTCTATGGTCAGGGCAGAAAATATCTCCGAGCACCTTACCGCCAAAGGCCGGTACTACTGCCACAAATTTTCCTTCTTCATTAATATTAACATCCACACAATGAGCTGCTACCCCTGTTTTCAAGATACCACCTAGCATTGGCGCTAAATCTTGCCCAATAGCTGTAGCCCCCATTAAAACAATTTCCGGCTTTCTTTCTTGGATTAAATCGTTAAGCACAGCAGCATAAGTGTCATTTTCAAAAATAGCTAATTTTTCATGTTCAATTACAATGACTTCTTCCGCACCATACTGACCTAATTCATCAGCTAAACCTTGAATGTCACTACCCAAAAGCACTGCAGTAACCGGTTCAGAGCTTTTAAGTTGTTCCTTCAGTTGCTTAGCCTTACCTAGTAATTCAAAACTAACGGAATTGATGGTTCCCTCAATTTGTTCAGCAATAACCCAAATTCCTTTCCAAGCACCAATGTCCATCCTTTTACCTCCCTCCCTGACTGCTGCTCTTAATTTCTAAATTAATACCTGCAGCACGTAATTTTTGCAACAATTGCTCAACAACCTCATCCAGATCACCGGTAAGTCTTTCGCCTTTTCTGCTTAAAGAGGGAGTAAATACCGCACCGGCTTTCGTTGGCGACCCATCCAAACCAATTAGTGTTCTATCTACATCTACATCATTAACCGTAAATACCGTTAAAGGTTTCTTTTTGGCTTTCATTACACCCATAATCGAAGTAAAACGCGGTGTATTAAGATCACGGGAAACTGCTAAAACAGCCGGGAGTTTTACCTCATATTCAATATATCCATTCTCAATTTTCATTTTGGCCTGAAGCTCTTGTACCTTATCTTCAGCCTGGTCTTCTTTCAATTTTATCTCAGAAACATTCCATAAATGCGCCATACCCAACCATTCGGCCAATTGTGAAGGCACCTGGCTTGTAGCCCCGTCAGCACTCTCGGTTCCCGTAAAAACGAGATCAAAGTTTCCTAGTTTTTTCAAACCTTGCGCTAGAGTATACGATGTTGCTAAAGTATCGGCACCCCCAAAGGCCCTATCTGTCAACAAACAAGCTTCGTCCGCACCCATAGCCAACATTTCTCTTAAGCTTTCTTCGCCGTTAGGAGGAGCCATTGTAATAACTGTAACTGTTCCCCCCACCTGTTCTTTAATTTGTAAGGCAGCTTCCAAAGCGTTCTTATCTACCGGATTAATTATTGTAGGAATACCCGCTCTAGTTATGGTTTTCCGCACAGGATCGATAGTAATTTGATCATAATAATCCGGATCCGGCACCGGTTTAATACATACGGCAATCTTTAGACTCACCTTATTTCCTCCTTCATTAAAATCAGAGGGGGAATGGCTTACGCCATTCTCCCTACTTTTTCTGATTTTTTATTTACCCGCTAAAGTATTAGCACCGATAATCATTTTCTGAATATGAGTAGTTCCACCCGCTGGAATAATCGCTTGAGCATCTCTCAAGTAACGTCCGATTGGGTATTCATTAATAACGCCATAACCGCCCATCATATCCATGATTCTCTTAGCAGCGCGGCAAGCAGCTTCTGAAGCATAGTATTTAGCAATTGAGAATTCATTAGCACATGGGATACCGGCATCCTTCATGCTGGCAGCACGATAGAGCAATAATCTGGCCGCTTCATATTCTACACGTGTTTCTGCTACATCAAATTGAATTGCTTGTAATTTGGCAATTGGTTTGCCGTAGAGGATACGTTCGTTAGCGAATTTAACCGCTAATTCTAAACAAGCACCCAGAACCCCTACGCTAATTGCGGCCATTCCGGCACGACCAACTTCTCCGATTGCGCCCATTCCGGCTTTCGCACCATCACCGACTTTACCCAATAATTGTTCCGGACCTAGTTCCACATCTGTACAAATGATTTCTCCGGTAACAGAGCCTCTCAAGCCTAGCTTGTTTTCCTTCCGACCAGGCTTATGACCAGGAGTATCTTTATCAATAATAAAGGTCGAAAGAAGCGGACGTCCTTTTTCGTTTGTGCCGGTATTAACAATCCAAAGATCAACATCAGCCACAGCCGAGTTAGTAATGAAACATTTCCGGCCATTAATTACCCATTTACCATCCTTTAATTCTCCGGTAGCTTTTTGACCCATAAAATCTGAGCCGCCACCGGGCTCTGTAACGGAAAGTCCGGCAATCTTTTTCCCGGAAGCAATATCAGGCAGATACTTTTCTTTTTGTTCCGGTGTACCAAATTTTAAAATTGGGTCTGTACCTAAATGGTGAGTCATCAGAGCAATACCTAGTCCTGCAGAATGGCGGGAAATCTCTTCTAAGCAAATAGCTCTTTCCACATGGCCTAAACCGGCTCCACCATATTCCTCGGGAACAAAGATCCCGGTGATACCCATCTGACCCATTTTCGGGAATAATTCTACCGGACATTCATCTTTTTCATCCCACTCTGCTGCCTTTGGAGCAATTTCTGCTTCCACAAATTCGCGTACCGCTTTTCTTAGCATTTCTTGTTCATCCGTGAAATTAAAATTCATAATATCACTTCCTTTTTATTATTATGTTTCTGTTATTATTAATTAATATTATCATACATTTGGTTATCTTGAAAACATTTTTTCTAAGAACTTGTGATAAACTTTTATCATGGAAGGAATATTATTACTTTTTCGCGCCTGGGTCCTCCGTCTCTTCGTCAACACCTGCGATTTTCTTCGCATAATCAATGTATTTTTCATAAGGGATTTTCGCATTAATAACTAGTCTTGCCCCGTCAGGTGAGCCACCACCGTGCATACAACCAGGTACGCCGGCACCTAAGGTAAGCCATTCGATTAAGCGAGCCGTTTTAGCCCTGCCGATACTTGAAACATTTCCGGCTTTAAATACATCCTGTATATACTGTCCATAAACCGGATGTTCAAAATCCTTAGCTGAAGGCAGACAGCCTGTCTCTACTACACCGCCGCCAATGTCTTGACATATCCGTTTCGTCTCATAAGGAAGTTTTCCGACGAGTGTTTTATTGGTATGAGCCATCAAATCATCGCTAATCCAAACGCCGGAAGGATGAGCTTTACCTAAAGTCATAGCGGAAATACCAACACCATAAGTAACTTCGTTATTGATAGACATATCAATAAATTTATCTTTAAACTTTTTCATAGAAAGACCATTAGCACGAGCCATCAAGGCAGCAGCACCAATCATCACATCTCCCTGTCCGGCTACACATGCGCCGATACAAGCACGATAATTGGCAGTGAAATATTGAACAACTTTACCGGTATACTTATATTCACCGGCCATAAACACTCTCTCTTTTGGTACAAAGACCTTATCAAAGAGCAGATAAGCCTGAGTAATCCCGGTATCAAGAATATCAAAACCTTCTTCATATTCTCTGCCATCACTGGGTCTACGTGTTTCTACAATCGTTAGGCCTTCAATATCTCTGGGTACAACACAAGCTACTGCAAAATCTGCATCATCTTCTTTGTATCCGCCACCGGGCAACAAGAAGATTTCATTAGAAGCAGCTACACCACAGATCATCACTTTTGCCCCGCTGATTACAATACCGTCTTCTCTCTTTTCTACAATATGAACATTGGCATTGCGACAATCCTGTTGGCTAGGTTTTTTACTGCGGTCACCTTTAGCATCAGTTAAAGCTGCAGCAACAAGTAAACTTTCTTCCTCTGCTTTCAAGATCCAATTTTTCAAACGTTCTTGATAATCGGTACCATATTCAGCATCTATTTCGTGGGTAACTGCCCACATTACGTTCATAGCGTTCCAACCAACACATACTCCACCTGCACATGTACCTGTCATGCGGTACATCTCTCTTTTTAGCTTAGCATTATTCAAAAGATCTTCAGGAGACTTCATTAAACTATTAAATCTCATAATCTTTTTTCCGCTTAGATATGAAGTAGTCGTAAATAATTCTTCTAATTCCGGATTATTAGCTGCGTCAAAAGCACGAGCGTGACTTTCTACTGTACGCTTGGTTGCCGGGTGTGTAACAACATTGGTAATCTGTTCTCCAAACTTATACATGTTTGGTTTCATTGCTGTAAGTGAACTTAAATAATCATTTCTGGTCTTCATTACTTCGCCTCCTTGATTTTTATTTTGCTGTATTATCTTTGTTCTTTTACTAAGCCTTTGGTGAAAGCATTAGTTCCCGCCCCATCAAAAGAGCCTCTTTATTCATATTTAGAACCTTATCACTCTTGCCTTTAAACATTTCCTCCATAGCAGCAATAACAGAATCCAAATAAACAATCTCCGTTTTAGCGATAAATGCACCTAAAATCACTAAATTGGCCACCTTGATGTTCCCTATTTTTTTAGCAGCTGCATTGGCATCAATCGGGATGAATTCTAGATCATTTCTGGTAAATTCTCTGTTTTTCATTGATTCATTATAAAAGAAACAGGCATTGGGACTGGCCAACTCTTCGACCTTGCCTTTAGATAAATCCATGGCGATCATTTCATTAGGAGCCGTAATAATCGGAGAACCGACTTCTTCATCAGACACAACTATGGAACAATTTACTTCTCCGCCTCTTTTTTCCGGTCCATAATAAGGTAACCAAGTAACATACTTATTTTCCAGCATGGCAGCATGAGCCAGTAAATGACCAATTAACAGAACACCTTGTCCCCCAGTTCCACAAATCATTAACTCATGATGCATTTTCTCACCTCCAGTCCTTGAACACTTGTAATGGATAATATGCCGTCATATTTTCCTCGAGCCATTGAATAGCTTGTTTAGGTTTCATTCCCCAGTTTGTCGGGCAGATAGATAACACCTCTACTAACGAAAAGCCTTTCTTCTCAATCTGTGTTTCAAATGCTCTTTTTATCGCCTTTTTGGCTTGTAAGACATTCCTGACATCGTGCACAGATACTCTAGCCAAAT
The DNA here is from genome assembly GCA_001512665.1 of Clostridiales bacterium DTU073. Lineage (GTDB taxonomy): Bacteria > Bacillota > Peptococcia > DRI-13 > DTU073 > DTU073. The sequence continues at coordinate 11,179 of LFSF01000027.1, read as the reverse complement.
AAGCAACTCCATCTAAAGTATTCAAAAGTTCACACACCCGTAAAGGATATCCCTGAGTGGTTAAATCTCTGCCTTCCGGAGACGTCTGGGTTTTTTGTCCTAATAAGGTGGTAGGTGCCATCTGACCACCGGTCATCCCAAAGATAGCATTATTAACAAAAATAACTGTAATGTTCTCGCCTCTAGCAGCAGCATGAATTACTTCCGCTGTTCCAATTGAAGCTAAATCACCATCGCCCTGATACGTAAAAACAATATTTTCCGGTGAGACTCTTTTAATTCCTGTAGCTACAGCAGGTGCCCGACCATGTGCAGATTGTTGAAAATCTACATCGAGATAATCATAAATCATCGCCGAACAGCCAACAGGACCAGCACCAATAACCTTTTCACGAATTTGTAAATCATCAATGGCATTGGCTACTAATCTATGAATGGTTCCATGTCCACAACCGGGGCAATAATGCGTAAATGCATCCGTCAAAATCTCTGGTCTCTTAAAAATTACTTGTTGCATTTTTCCACCCCGCTTATCTTTCTTTTTATTACCTCTACAATTTCATCAGGTTTAGGCATCATGCCCCCGCTTCTACCATAAAATTCTACCGGTGCTTTACCATTTACAGCGAGTCTGACATCTTCAACCATTTGTCCTTTGTTTAATTCTAACGAGATAAATAATTTGGCCTGATCTCTTAATCCATCAAACGCCTGCACTGGGAACGGCCATAAGGTAATCGGTCTGATTAAACCAACCTCAATTCCTTCCTGACGCAACTTTTTGATTGCCGTTTGAGCAATACGAGCCATAATCCCATATGCTACTACTACATACTCTGTATCAGCATTACAAGTTGACTCATAACGAGCTTCATTAGCGATAATTTTCTCGTATTTTTCAAAGAGATGGTCATTTTGTTTTTCCATATCAGCTGGATCGATCCGTAAAGAAGACACCAGCACGGGCTTCCTTCCTTTGGCTCCGGTAGTAGCCCATGGTTTCTCATATTTTTTAACTTCAATATCCTTTAAAACCACAGGTTCCATCAATTGGCTTAAAGCTCCGTCACACATAAGCATGACCGGAGTACGATATTTATCAGCTAAGTCAAAGGCGTCAAAAGTATAATCATACATTTCCTGAACAGACTTAGGTGCTAAAACTATCAAACGATAATCCCCATGTCCGCCACCCTTAGTAGCTTGAAAATAGTCGGATTGAGCCGGCTGAATACTACCCAACCCTGGGCCTCCACGAGAAGCATTAACAATTACACAAGGCAGTTCCGCACCGGCTATATAGGAAATACCTTCCTGTTTTAGACTAACCCCGGGACTGGACGAAGAAGTCATTGCCCTTGCTCCAGCTCCGGCTGCTCCATAGATCATATTAATTGCAGCAACTTCACTTTCGGATTGTAAAAAAGATGCACCTTCTATATGTGGCATTTTTTTAGCTAAATAGGCCAACAATTCACTCTGGGGAGTAATCGGATAGCCACAATAGATTCTACATCCTGCTCTAATGGCGGCTTCGCCGATAGCCTCAGTTCCTTTCATCAGAACTTTCTCCATCATCATTTCCTCCTATTACGAGTTCTATTATTTGTTTCTATATACTGTTATGGCAGTATCCGGGCAAATTTGTGCACACCTAGCACAGGAAGTACATTTTTCCGGTTCTGTTACCTCAATTATTGCATTTCCTTTAGAATTTGCCTGTTCTTGACTTAAGACCAAGATGTTCACTGGACAAGCCATAGTGCATAATTCACAACCTTTACATCTTTCAATGTCCAGTTGTATCAAATATCCCACCCCTTTTTTTTATATTTTCTAATCAATGTTGCCATAAGGAATAAAATGGGGTATAAGCGTTTCGGTAAAAAAAAGGGGGAAAAGCTCCCCTTTTTTTTACGAAACCAACCGCAAAATAGTTCAAAGTACAATCGTAAAAAGCTCTCTCATTAAATATTTATTGATATTATAGAGGAAGCTTTCTTCCCATCCCTCTTTCCAGAGCTTTATCAAAGATAGCTTTAGCTACCGGTACGTCTTCTGCTGCTAAACCAACATTATTATCAACAATTAGTTGTTCATCGTTATCTCTACCTTTAGCTAATCCGGCCACAACTTCACCGGTTTCAGCAACGATCTCCGGCAAACCATCCGGATAATAGCCATATTCAGTTAAAAGAGTATGTTGGTCAATACTATCAACATAATATTTGTCCGCACGTTTCATAGTTTTATCTTCAAATAAGGAATGGCAGTCACACATCAGGATTGTTTGTCCCTTAGAAACCCATTCATCTTTAATTTTAGGTTCAGGTTTAGAAGTAATAACTGTTGCTGTAGCAAATACTTCACTGCTCTTTACCAATTCTTCGATCGACTTACATTTTACAATCTGAGCTGCGGTAGAAGCCTGTAATTCATTAACAACACGATCCATAGCGGGTTCAAACAAATCATAAATATAAATCTTCTTTAAATTAGGTAAGGTCTTGGGCATATATCTAATATGCTGATAACCTTGTGCGCCACATCCGATCATCCCGAAGGTTTCTACTTTTTCCGGGAAGGCCATGTATTTTGCTGCTACAGCAGTTACAGCCGGGGTTCTCTGAGCAGTCAACCAGATGCAGTCCATAATTGCCAAAGGCCAACCGGATTCAGGGTCATTGAGAACGTACAAACCGGATAACTGAGTTAAGCCATAACGTTCTCTGTTTGTAGGCCAGCAGCCACCCCATTTAATTCCCATCGAATTTACACTGGGAATATAGCAAGGCATAGCATGCATGAAGGTATCTTTGTACGGATGAAGACCTATCTTAGCCGGCATATCAAGTTCTTTTTTTCCATGTGCAATTAAAGCTAGCTCTGTATAATCGATAACTTCTTCAACTGTTACACCAGAGTTAATACATTCATCCATAGTAAGATATAAAATCTCTTTACCAATGTTTAATTTTGAATTAATCCATTCACGATACTCTAACTTATCCATAAAACACCCTCCTAATTTAATTTTTTTGTTTACCTAGCGTTTTTACATCCTCTTTTACAAAAACGACTCTTTTCAATAACCTTTTACTGTAACCCGCTTTAAGCCCGATTCCCCCTTTCATCTATTGACAGTAAAATACATAATAGGTATAATAAATAATAGGGCAATATCGCCCGGGCGGCGCTTCTTATAACTTTTAGCTTGGCGGCGAATTATAAGAAGTGCCGAAATTTAGTTATCGTTTAGATAAAAAGCAGGGATATTTATCTCTGGTTTTTATTTTTTTAAGCACAACCACTATCTGCTTAAAAAATCACTGTCTAATAAAGATAAAGTACTAATCAACCTATATTTATATTAATAATATTTATTTCTTACTTAGAGGGAGGTAAATATTTTTATAGATTTTCTTAGTACTTATCTTCCTTTCCTATTCTATTGTTACTTGTATTTTACTGCTCATTCACTTGTATGTCAAGAGACTTACAGTAATTTTGTTGTAATTTTTTACATGTTATTTACTCTTTATTAACTATATTTATTCTACTACTGACCTAAAACTAAATTAGGAAGCCACATGGCAAAAGATGGGAAATAGGTTGTAACAATCAAAGTCGGGATCCAGGCAAAGAGAATAAACATCATTGCCGGCTTTAGCATTTCATCAAGCGAGGCTCCCGCCATACTCCCTCCTACATATAACAAAGGTGCTGTCGGTGGTGTAATATTACCCATACCTAAGTTTACAGCTAAGATCGCAGCAAAATGTACCGGATCAACACCTATCTCCATGGCTATAGGCAGAAGAATCGGCGTACACAGCGAACAAGCACTGACATCATCCATGATCATGCCAAAGATAATCATAAAGATATTGAGCATTAATAAAATAACTAATTTATTATCAGAAATACTCATTAAGATATTCATAATCTTGCCGGGTAAATCTTCCATAACATAAATACGGCTAAGAATCATAACCGAAAAGAACATTACCATTATTACACCGGTTGTTTCTGCTGATTCGATTAAAGTTTCTTTAAAGTTCTTCCAATTCAGTCCTTTATAAATCAGGAAACCAACAGGGATAGCATATACTGACCCTACGGCAGCGGCCTCTGTCGGAGTCATAAACCCGCCATAAATACCGCCTAAGATAATTATCGGTAAAAGTAAAGCTGGGAATGCTTTTACCCCTCTTTTGGCAGCCATAACTGCTACGTCATTTAAAGGCATTTTATCCATGACCTTTACATTTTTATCTTTTCTTAATAAGAAGAGACTGACTAACGACAAGAGAATCGTCATTAAAATACCCGGAGCCACAATCGCCAAAAAAGTAGCTAAAACAGACTGTCTACCTAACCAGGCGTATATAATCATTATTCCACTGGGTGGAATCAATAGACCCAGAATCGAGGAATTAGCTAAAAGGGCACCAATAAACCCCCTGGAATATCCTCCCTCTAGAAGCTTAGGCTTCATAATAGAACCAATACAGGATGCAGTTGCAAAAGCACTCCCGGTTATTGAGCCAAAGATTGCACAAGTAACTGTTGTGACAACAGCCAGTCCACCTTTGATCCTACCTACAAAGGCATCAACAAAATCAACCAGTTTGTCCCCGATATTACCATTGTTCATTAAATTACCGGTAACAATAAACAAGGGAATAGCCAACAAAGTCATCGAATTAAGCTTACTATAGCCATACGGCAATAAAAATGTGGGGTCATATCCTTGCATAAAAACCATAAAGATTGTGGCAGCCATGAAAGAAAAAGCTACCGGAATACCAAATAACAAACATACAATTAAAATACCTAGTGCTATACCAACTAACACCGCATTCACCTCCTCAATTCATAATTTTAATCTTCGAAAGAAAACAGCTCACCGGTCAATTTATATGATCGGAAATCTTCAATGGTATAAACGGCGGTGTAAAAACTCATAAGCAAAAGACCTAAAAAAATAGCCCCTTGTGAACAGACAACAGGTATCCCTAATGCCGGAGTAGTAGGCATTAATTCAAGATTCCACAAAATTAATAAAAAGCCCCAAAAAGTAAGAGCAAAGCATAAGAGGGTTGTACAAACTGAAACAACAAGTCTGACAAAACTTTTAGCTTTCTTATTCCTAATATAATTAGGGATAACCTCAGCACTAATGTGAGTTTTTCTAAAGCTACCGTACGAACCTCCAATAAAATACATCCAGAAAGCAACCAATAAAACTATATCCTCTACACCATAAAAATCCTTCTCAAAGATATAGCGGATAGCAGCTCCATAAGATATAAGCCCGACAACCATAATACTGGTAATTGCCATAATCACCCTTTGAAACAGCAGCAAGCCCTTCCAAAAAACGCCATCTCTATTAATAATGTGTATTTTATTAGCTGTTTCTCCCATTTTATTCCCTCCTTTTCCAATGGATTAAGTCAAAGGTAGAAGATGTACAAAAAGTGATACATCTTCTACTCTTAGACTGATCATTTACTATTTAATCAAGTAATGACATCATTATTACAAACCTACGGAAGCTTTTAACTTGTTCAGCAAATCAGAAGTTAAACGTTCTTCCATTTTGTTCCAAGTGTTTTCACGAATTTGCTTAGCGAAAGCATCCAAAGCTTCTTGTGGTATTTCAACGATCTCAACGCCTTTTTCATCATGAAGCTTCTTTAGATATTCTTCATCAGTAGCTTCGGCTCTTTCAATACTCTTAATGTTATATTCCCTACAGAGGTCAACAAATAATTGCTGTTCTTCAGGCTTCAAAGAATCGAAAAGATCTTTGTTCATAATATAGGACATGTTGTCATAGAAAACATTATAGAGATAATAATATTTAACTACGTCTCTAACTGTTGAATATGTGTCTAATGGAGAAGTACCAATACTTCCATCAACAATACCGGTTTGTAAAGAGGTGTATAATTCAGCGTAAGGAATACCCACGTTTCTAAAGCCCATATCCGCCATAGTATGTTTCCAAATTTCCATTTGCGGGATTCTAATCATGACGCCTTTATCTTTAAGAGGTTCCTCCACATTTTTTAATGGTTTCGTCGTAGTAATTCCAACTCCTCCGGTCATGGAGAAGCCTAAGAATTTAACTCCTAAACCTTCATGAAATTTACCCCACTCTTGTCCGAAAACTGAATCCGGCAGGAAAGTTTTCTTAGCTTGGTCATAGTTTGTAGCCAAGTAGGGCATAGCCATCATTTCAAATCTAGCATCATATTGAGTAGGAATAGTAATTAGAGCCATTTCAATGGAACCCTTCATAACTTCTTCATAAACCTGTGAATAATCCCCTAACTGGTTAGCAGGATAGATCTTCATTTCAATACGGCCATTAGTTTCTTCTTCGACCTTGGCTTTGATTTCATTCAAGGCATCAATATTAGGATGACCTTCGGGGTCTTGAGCAGCTACACGAATAGTAACTTTATCTTCAGCTTCGCCACCGCCTCCGCCTCCACAACCGGCGATTAAGGTCAAAGACATTATGGCAATTAAGAAAATACTTATTAATTTACTTCTCTTTCTCATCCTATTCCCTCCAATTAATCTCTTTTTTGATTAATGAATACGGACTTGCATTACACCTTTACTTCTACTTATAAATTTCTACGATGTCTTAAGATGTCTTAAACTGTTATCTTTTATAAATCACCTCCTTAATAAACGTAATAAAAGCTGTCGAAATTTTTTTATAATGTTTCTGGAAATTTTTTTCATTTATGTGCATAAATACACAAACGTAATTAATTGACAGAATATTTACATCAAAAATTTTCGACAGCTTATTTAAAAATGATGGTAATTTGGTATATTATCATATAAACCTAAATCCTACTATATTATAAGATAAGTTTTATATTAATTTTCTTCACAAGGAATTCCCTAAAAAAGAGTATAAAATAGAGCAATTGCCCGGGAAACAATTTTATTTTATTGCTAAAAACTTTATACCTTTTAGCTTGGCGGCGAAATATAAAGTTTTTAGAAAATCTTAATTTTTATTAAATTTACAAATTTAGCAGTATGACCACGCATGATCTCTTTTGCCCTTACCGTATTCTGAGGAACTACACCTTGTTCATAAAAATTAATATAGTCTTCTTTAAAGGTATCATCAGGAATATCAGTAGAAATATAATACCACAATCTTGTGCAGCGGATATGATAATTCTCCAAAAGACGAGCTAATTCCTTATTGCCGCTGGCATCACGCATGAGCTGATGAAACTTCTCATCATATTCAATGTAATCTTCCTGAGACATTTTAAAACTATTTCCGTTTTGAATTTTATCCACTAACTTTTTAAATGCATTTTTTTGTTCTAAGGTTATCCGTTCTACAACTAACTCAGCCGCTAAACCTTCTAATTCTGACTTTACTTCGAAGATATCCCTAAAATCCTTCATTGCAATTTCCGTGATATACGTTCCGCCTCTAGGTATCGTTTCGATAAATCCGTAATCTTTTATTTCTCTAAGAACATCCCTAATTATTGATCGACTGACATTATACTCCGAAGCCAAATTAATTTCGCTCAACATCGTACCTGGTTTATATGTCAAGTTCATTATTTTGTTTCGTAAATCTAGGAAAACATTTTCCTTTTCACTTTTTTTCAATAGATACACCCCACAAAAATCTCTATGTATATTAACATGGTTAATATTGTTTTTCACTTGTATTTTACTGCACCTTCAACTGTATGTCAAACACTTTTACATAAGATGAAAAATTTTTCACATAAAAAATTATTAACTTACACGATAACTAACCTGATCATCATCTACTTTAAAATATCACCAAAACTATCCTATGATAGTCTTAGTCCTTAAGATAGCCCTTTTTTACTGCCTCATCTAAAATACGCAGAGCATAATCCCATAGTACTTTAGAACTGTTTTCGATATAATTATTTCTTTGCAAAGCTTGACTCCTTCTGACCTCATGCTCCTGCCACGAGATACCTTCAGAAGCGTAATTTAAAAGTAACGGCTGTAGCCTATCTAAGGCTGCAGCAAATCGGGCTTCAGGAGTACGAACCTCTTCAAATTCTTCCCACAACTCCCAAATTTCCTTAGCTTGATCAGCCGGGAGAAGATTAAAAATCCTTGTGGCTGCTTTTCTCTCCCGCTCCTCTTTATCTAAAAATGCTGCTTCATCATAACAATAAGTATCACCTGCATCTATCTCCACCAGATCGTGAATGATGACCATTTTCATGGTACGTAAAATATCAATCTTTTGCTCAAAGGTATGCTCAGCCAAGAGAAAAACCATTAAAGCCAAATGCCAGGAATGTTCTGCATCATTTTCCTTCCTCGTTCCATCCGCTATATATGTTTGCCGATAAATCTGTTTAAGCTTATCCACCTCAACAATAAATTCAATCTGTTGTTTTAATCTTTCCATACTATCCTTTGTAAATTCTACTTCTTCCAACTTCCCTACCTCCTTTACATATCAAATATTTTACCACTACGCATAAAACTAAACAACTTCCAACTTCGTTTATAAAAACTCCTCTACTAAAAAACTATGCTGTAGGAAAAACTAAACCGAATAACTAAAAACAAGGAGTGACGACTGTGAAAAAGTTTCTTCTGGGATTCCTACTTCTCGGTCTCCTGACAGTGACAAGCTGCTCTCAAAAACAAAATACACCTTCCCCAAATAACGAAGCAATCGAAAATATCGCTGTAAATCTGGTTACCGACATGAGCAAGGGTGAATTTAACAAAGCGGCAAACGAATATTCATATACTGCCGAAATGAAAAAAGTTATCTCGGCACAATTTCTACAGGAACAGATTTGGGAGCCGTTAACCAACGCATACGGTGCATTTCAAGCCATAACCGGTACAACTGCTTCCCAAGCCCAAGGGTATGACATCATCAGCGTTAAAACCAATTTTGCAAAAGCAAAGCTAAACCTTAATATTGTCTTTGATGAAAACAAAGTCATTGCCGGCATTAACTATACCCCTGACCAGGAAGCTATTTCAGAGAATATCCCGTCAGGTGTAAAAGAAACCGAAATAAAATTCGGAAAAAAAGAATGGGAACTCCCCGGTACACTGACCACTCCCGAAAAAACGGGCAAATATCCGGTAGTTATTCTCGTCCACGGCTCCGGTCCTAATGATCGTGATGAAACAATCTTAGCAACTAAACCTTTTCGTGACCTCGCCTGGGGGCTGGCACAAAAAGGGATTGCTACTTTACGCTATGACAAAAGAACCTTCGTTTATCAAAAAAAACTAGCCACTGCCGACCCAGAGGACTTTACAGTAGAAGAAGAAGTTATCGAAGATGTTTTACTTGCCGTTGACTATGCAACTACTCTCAAACAAGTTGACCCCCAAAATATTTTTGTCTTAGGACATAGTCTAGGCGGAACTTTAATCCCCAGAATCGCGAAAAAGACCGACAAAGCGGTCGGGTTTATCATCATGGCCGGTGCAGTCACACCTCTAGAAGATTTAATTGTCGAACAAATCAAATACATTAGTTCCTTAGATGGACTCTCCGCTAATGATAAACAAACAATAGCGACATATGAAAAAATGCGTACAAATGTCAAACAGTTAACTCCAAATTCCCAAACTAAACCCGCTGACCTCTTTGGTACACCTGCTGCCTATTGGCTGGACTTAAAAAATTATCAACCTGCAAAAGTGGCCCGAAATATAAAAAAACCCCTCCTCCTCTTACAAGGAGAAAGGGATTATCAAGTGCCTCCGCGCGAATTACAATTGTGGAAAAATGAATTGGCAAACAAGAAAAATGTGCAATTTATTAGCTATCCTAACTTAAATCATCTTTTTGTTAAAGGTGAAGGAAAATCCACACCCCAGGAATATAGCCTAGTCGGTTATGTAGAGAAAAAAGTTATCGAGGATATCGCCAACTGGATTAAACAAAACCACAACCCATCTTAGGAGATAGACAAATAAAAAACTACTTAATATAATTCATATATAATCACAATGAATCATGTAAAGAGGTCATTGCTAATGCAAACTAAAATAATTTCCCTGCTTGAGCAAATTGCCACAGCAAACAAGCCAAACTGCGCCCAACTTCTCCAAGTTTTAGCTTGTGTTGAACACGAAAACCGTTACCTTTGGCAAAAAGCAGATGAAATCAGAAAAAAATATTGCGGAGATGAGGTTCATATAAGAGGAATTATCGAATTCTCCAACTATTGCCGCTGTGACTGTCTATATTGCGGGATACAAAGGCAAAATAAAATATTGCCTCGTTATAGAATGGAGCCTGATGAAATCGTCTCCACAGCCAAAAAGGCTTATCAAATAGGTTATAAAACCATAGTTCTGCAATCAGGTGAAGACCCCTACTATACTAAGGATATAATTTCTTATATTGTGAAGAAAATTAAACAGTTGGGCGATATTGCCATTACCTTAAGTATTGGGGAAAGAGAATATCAGGAATACGCTCAGTGGAAAAAAGATGGTGCGGACAGGTATCTGCTTAAACACGAAACGGCTGACAACAATCTGTTTCAACAACTTCATCCGCACTCACACTTGGAAAAAAGGCTGGAATGTCTTCACTGGCTAAAAAGCTTAGGTTACCAAACAGGAAGCGGCTTTATAATTGGACTTCCGGGACAATCTCTGGAAACTATCGCCCAAGACCTTCTGCTTTTGAAAAAACTAGATGTTGATATGGCAGGGATTGGACCCTTTATTCCCCATCCTCATACCCCACTCGGTAAAACTACTTCTACTTCTACAACTACTAACAGTAGCCTTTTAACCTTAAAAGCAGTCGCTCTAGCCAGAATTATCTTAAAACGTGCCCATCTTCCTACAACAACAGCCCTAGAAGTGGCTACAAATACCAATGCTTTTAATACCGGAGCTAATGTAATTATGCGAAAAGTAGAGCCTCTCAAATACCGTAAGCTTTACGATATCTATCCTCATCCCTTTACAGAAGAAAAAAATTTAGCCCAAGAGCGCCAAGAAGTAGAAAAATTCGTCCGCAGTATTGGTCGAACCATATCATTATCTAAAGGCGATGCCCTTTGATCAAAAAATATAGCTAAATTAACCGACACCGAACAGACATGTATGAAAGTTTTTTCCCTTAAGAAATATATCT
>LFSF01000036.1 GCA_001512665.1 Clostridiales bacterium DTU073 | reverse complement strand
AGAGGTTCTGACGTGAGTCACTCTATTTTGTTATCCTGCGGCAATTAATTTTACAACTTACCATACAAATTAAAAAAGAGAGGCTTAATTAATCTGTCCAACATTTAACGTTCGCAGCATTAAAACCTCTCTTTTAACAAATTATAATTGTTTATTGTACTGTTACTGTTGTGACGGCGTAATTCTTCTTCCTATTTCATTTAACTCATCAATAAAACCGGAAATCGGTTTTCCACCGGCAACATCCCTAGCAATATTTCTTAAGCGCGTTACAGCATCCGCATCTGCAGTTACATAAACAGTATCAATCTCCTTATCCTCTTTTTTAACTAATGAAGTGATTTCATTTTTCATCTCATCAGTCATTTCGTCTTCTAAACCTGAGGCTAAATCCACACCAACCCAGGCCTGATTTTCTGAAATAACCACAGTAGCAGAATTTACATCCTTCATTTCACTAATTTTCTCAGCAAGATCCTCTGCCTTTTTAGTATCCTGAGGTACAACAGGGGTAGAGGGAGTTGGCGAAGGTGTTTCCTCTGTGGGACCGGGTCTTTGCGCAGGACTACATGCACTTACCAAAACTACGCTAAACATAAACATTAAAATGAATAAAATGAGTAAAATTCTTTTTTTATTCATCGGGACACCTCCTTAATCAATTATTTATAGATAGTGTTTTCCAAAAGCAAAAAATTATGCCATAAAAAAACTGGTGAGGAATCACCAGTTTTTTTAATTTAACATCACTCTGTTTTCTTTAATATTAAGCTTATTTTTTGATATATATTTTCATGAATTTCCGCTCTGGACAAAAGTTGATTTTCTTTGACGCACTCTATTTTTACCCACTTATATTTACCCGCAACCCAACATGCATTGCGATAAGACTCCTTTAAATACTCCTTGTTTTTTTCATGGATATCCTTTTCACTTTCACCTGTAAATTTATTTTTGCGCTCAGTAATTAGTTTTTCGCTAAATTCAGGGGGCATATCCAGAAAAAACACTACATCCGGTACCGGTAAAGCAAGTCGATTAAATTCAAAATCCCATAACCAATCCAGATATTCTTCTTTTTCTCCTTCATCTGTAAATTTTGCCGCCTGATGAATGAAATTAGATGTAGTATATCTATCGGCAATAACTATGCCACCTTCGTGATAAAAGCTTTGCCATTCTTTTTTATAGGAGGCAAAACGATCTACTGCATAAAAAGCGGACGCTGCATAGGGATTAACATCATTGGGGTTTTGCCCAAATTCACCTTGCAAATACATTTTGACCAAACTTGAAGATGCGCTGTTATAATTGGGAAATTCAACTTTTAAAACAGGATAATTTTCTTTCTTTAATCTCGCAAACAGCATTTCAGTTTGAGTTTTTTTGCCACTACCATCGGGAGCTTCAATAACGATCAATTTCCCCTTAGGCTTTTCCGGCAATTTTTTGTGCAAAAAGAATCAACTCCCGTAATTTTATTTCTTTTCTTCGATTTTAGCTGTTACAATTATTGTTTTATACTGCCGATAAATCAACATCGTTACTTTATCACCAATCTTAGTTGCTTTTACAGCTTCCTGAAGGTCTTCGGGTTTAGTAATTGCTTTCTTATTAAATTCCAAAATAATATCGCCTCTGCGTAAACCGGCCTTTTCTGCCGGAGAATCTTTCTGCACAGCATTGATATAGGCACCTTCAGCTTTGTTCATGCCGTAATATTTAGCTAACTCTTCAGTTACCGGCTCCATATAAACGCCTAGCCAAGGTCTAACTACTTTACCTTTTAATAATAAGTCCTCCAGCACTTGTAAAACCGAAGAACTAGGAATAGCAAAACCAATGCCCTGAGCTTGGGCATTAATAGCCGTATTAATCCCTACAACTTCGCCATTAAGATTTAAAAGAGGTCCACCACTGTTTCCGGGATTAATAGAAGCATCTGTCTGAATTAAATCCTTAAATTCTGTACCATCAATCACTACCGGTCTGCCTTTAGCACTAATTACACCTACTGTAACCGTATGATCAAGACCATAAGGATTTCCGATAGCAATAACCCAATTCCCTACTTTTGCCTTGGTGGAATCACCCAATTTAAGCATGGGTAGATTCGTTCCGGCTTTTATCTTAATTACAGCCAAATCTAATTCTGCATCCGCACCAATAACTTCCGCAGGATAAGGCTCTGGACGACTGGTTAAGTATACATTTATTTTTGTAGCCCCTTCAATGACGTGATTATTGGTCAAAATATAGCCATCTTTAGAAATAATAAAACCTGAACCTAATCCTTGCGATTCTCTAGTCTCGGGTTCGGATCTAAAGCTATCTCCGAAAAAATCCCGAAAAAATGGATCATTAAATGGATTTAAAAATAAATCATTAGTATTTGTCTTCACTTGTGTTATAGTTTCAATTTTTACCACAGCGGGTCCAACTTGATCAACAATTTTATCAATACTTGGTAATGCTTCAATAGTATCTAAACTGACGGAAGTATTTTGCTGATTTTGATTGGGAGCAGATTTGGCCAGCTCTTGTGTGTTCATATTCCAAGGAACATCGTATCCCTTGACGGTAAGATAAAAACCGCCGCAAAACACTCCTCCTAAAAAAATCAGCAAAGTATAAATTACAAGAAGCTTGTTAATCCTTAAATGTTTCATAACATATACCCCCCATAATAAAAGTATATTAAAGCTTCTCCAATATAGTATAACAAGAATAAAATCTAATTTCAATTTCCTACTTTTTTATGTAAATAATTTGGGAAAACTTACTAGGTTAACATACCGAAAAAATGCACAAATTATAAGTGGCAGAAAGACATGAGCAAGCGCACTACGGCTACACCGGGATAAGTCCGCAGTCCGCATGACCCGGCGCTCATTTTCCTTTCTGCCACTTCTCTTTATTATCGTCTTTTAGATTTCATATGCATAAAGGAGGTAACCATCTTTGAATGAAGTTTTGGTAGTTGTAGTGCGAGGTTTAATCGCCTTTTTTACACTACTTATTTTTACACGATTATTAGGTAAACAAGAAATAAGTCAATTAACATATTTCGATTATATCAATGGTATAACCATAGGCTCCATTGCCGCCTCCTTAACTACAAACCTAAACAACAGAGCCTTTACGGAATGGATGGGCTTAGCAACATGGACCGGCGCAGTTTTGCTTTTACATATAATAACCCTTAACTCTCGATATTTATCCAAGTATCTAGACGGAGAACCAACCATCGTTATTATGAACGGTAAAATTATGGACTCAGCCATGAAAAAAATGCGTTATCGCCTTAGTGAGCTAATGGCCCAATTAAGGATGAATAACGTTTTTGATATTTCTCAAGTTGAATTTGCTATTTTAGAGACAAGCGGAAAATTAAGTGTTTTAAAAAAATCCAGCTATCAACCCGTTACTCCTCATGATTTAAATATCCCCACCAAATATATGGGATTATCAATAGAATTAATCAGTGACGGAAAAATTATCGACCAAAACTTAAAGCAAATCAATCTCGACAGATATTGGCTGGAAGACCAACTGAAAGCTAAAGGAATAAATGACCCGTCAGAAGTGTTTCTAGCTGTAATAGATACCCAAGGTAATCTCTATATTGATAAATATGATGACCCTATGGAAAATCCCATAAATATTAGTGACTACTACGGACCTAACTAAGGAGCGTGTATATGATGAATATCAGGAAAATTATAGCAACTCTATTACCAATTATAGTAATCATGTTCTTCCTGGTAATTATGCTAAGTCCTTTTCTTTTTAAGGGTAACAAAGTAGCACAACAAATTGAACTCCTGACCGCTGATATAAGTAAAGAGGATTGGCCTTCGGCTAATAAGAATTATACTGTCTTAGAACAAGAATGGTACAAGACTATTCAAAGAATACAATTCGGGGAAAACCGAGATGATCTTAACGAATTAACCCGTAATATTGTCCGTTTAAAAGGGTTGATAAAGTCCGAAGATAAAAATAATGCTTTAAGCGAGTTAATAGAAGCTGAATTTCGTTGGAATTCAATTGGTGTGTAAATAGCAAGATATAGCTTGAATGTTCTATTTTACTTTAGATAAGCGCTCATTAGGAATTATTCCGGGAATACGTCCCCGTTTAGCAACAGGCTGACCTGCTACTTCTTTAAGATCCATAGTCATATCAATTGGTGAAGCTGCGGAGATATGACTGCCAACACCAAAAGCATCCGCTCCTGCTTCTTTGAGTATACGAATTCTTTCCGGACTTAAGCCACCGGAAACAAAAATTTTAACGTGAGAAAAACCATTATGATCCAAACGACCTCGTACTTCTCTAACTAAATCCGGTGTAACTCCGCCTCGTTCACTAGGTGTATCTAAGCGTATTCCCTGCAAATCTGAGCCTAAGGCTTCAGCTATTCTTATAGCTTCCTCTGCTTCATCTTTAAACGTATCCACCAAAACTGTCCGAGCCTCTCCGGAAGGCATAACCTCATGATAGGCTTTGGCCACTTTAACGGAATCACCCATTATTAAAAAAACGGCATGCGGTACTGTACCGGCAGGTTCTTTACCCGCTAGTTTTGCCCCGAGAATACAACTGGCACCGTCAGCACCACCAATAATAGCAGCTCTTTCCATGACCGGAGCTACCGCCGGATGAACATGTCTCGCACCAAAGCATAAAACCAAACTTTCTCCAGCCGCATCTTTTGCTTCCTTAGCTGCAGTTGCCCAAGCACTGGAACTGGCCATAATCCCCAATAAAGGCGTTTCATATATACCTATGTCACTATATTTACCCCGTATGCGCATCACAACCTCCTTTGGAGAAAAAGCCTGTCCTTCTTGTAAAGACCAGATTTCTACAGGACTGTCAGCAAAAAGACCTAAAACTTCAGGAATGCCGGCTAAAATACCGCCACGGCGAGCAAAAATTTCTGCAGTAACTACCGTATCATTTAAGTTATATTTCTCTAAAATTTCTTGTGTCTTCACAAAATAAACATCAGTTGTTATTCCGTTAATAATCTCGTCATGCTCAGCTGAAAACAATTTTCTCCCCTTAGAAGGTTGAAAAGCCGCAACCTGTGCAAGTCTCATTAATTTTTCACTCATTTTTTTCCTCCCATTAATTAATTAAAACAGAAATACATTCTAACACTTATTAACTAGCCTTTTTGATAAATATATTTATAAACTTGATAATTAAACAAAACACGATCTACATATTCTCTGGTTTCCTTATACGGAATTTGCTTAATATCTTTTAATTCCCCTGTCCAAAGCCCTTGCGCCATCCAGTTCTTCACTTTAGTTGCGCCCGCATTATAGGCTGCTAACACCTGAACTGTATTAAAATCAAACCTTTCATAAAGATAAGAGATATACCAAATACCCATAGGTATATTATAGCTCGGTTGATAAAGTTTATCTGCTTGAAAATCTTCTATACCCATCTGCTCAGCAATCCACTTCCCTGTTTCCGGCATAATCTGCATCAAACCTATCGCTCCCACTCTTGAACAAGCTCCGGAATAGAAACGACTTTCAGTTTTCATTAAGGCTAAAACAAGAAAAGGATCAACCTCATAAAGACGGCAATTTTCACTAATTAACTCCTGATGAGGATAGGGATAAAAACGCTGTAAAAACCAAGGACTGGTAAGGATACGAACTAAGATGAGGCCTAGCAGGAGGATGATTATTATTTTCTTCAACATCTTATAAATCAACCTAGCTCCTCCCTTAAGGACTGTAATATTAGTATCAATATTAGTATGACACATACTCTATGCTTATACCATAGAAACAACCTGTTTCCAAATGGAATATACCGCTTTTTTCGTTTCGTTAATAGTTCCACTATTGTCAATTACCCTATGGGCATACTTTAATTTCTCTTGTAAAGGCATTTGCGAGACCAATCTCTTTTGAGCTTCTGTCACTGATAGGTTATCCCGTTCCCTTAACCGCTGCAACTGTAACTCCTCGGGTATAGCCACCACCCAAACTTCATCGACCATCCCGATCATCCCGGCTTCAATTAAAAGTGGTGCATCAACAACAATTAACGGAACATCCTTTTTATGCCGACATGCCTCAATCAGCCCGGCAATTCTTTGTTTAATCTTGGGATGTAAGATTTTATTTAGTACTTCCCTTTCTGCAGGAGATTGAAAAATAATCTGCCCGAGCTTTTTCCGTTGAAGAAAACCATTTTCATCAATGATTTCTCGACCGAAATGGTTGACGATCTCCTGCCAGGCGGAACTTCGCGGATAGACTAATTCTCTGGCAATAACATCAGCATCAATAATTTCCGCCCCTAATTCCCGCAAATATTGAGATACTGTGCTCTTTCCGGAAGCTATTCCTCCGGTTAAACCAACAACAAGCACATTATTTAAGCCCCTTTCGCAAGATTATTTTTATCATACTCGTTTATCAGCTCAATGACAAGACCTTTTCATGTTTGCTCCGATTATTTCTTCTTTTGACAATGCGGACAAAATACCGTGCCTCTCCCTGCTACTACTATTCTTTGCAAACGGGTACCACATCTATTACATGCTTCACCACGCCGTCCATATACTTGCAACCGTTCCTGAAAACTACCTTTTTTGCCATGACCGTCTACAAAATCGTGCATAGTAGTACCACGGCAATTAATGCTTTCTTCCAATATAGTCCTGAGGGCAAAATACAATTTCTTAATTTCTCTCGGTGTTAATGTTTTAATCTCCCGTTGAGGATGAAGCCCTGCTTCAAAAAGAATCTCATCTGCGTAAATATTTCCGATTCCGGCAATTTTGCTTTGATCTAATAAAAAAGGTTTTAGTTTTCCTTGCTTATTAGTTATAAATTCGGTAAAAACATCGAAAGTAAAATCTGGGGCTAACGGCTCAAACCCCAGATTGAATAAGCCTTTAATACCTTCCCACTTACCGGTGGGCACAAGATAAACAAGACCAAACTTGCGAACATCCGTAAAACGCAACTCTTTTCCGGAGGAAAGCGCAAAAGTTAAATGAGTATGTTTATTTAGAGGAAACTCCTTACTACATATCGTTAATTGACCGGTCATCCGTAAATGAATTACCAATGTTAAATCCTCATCGAGGGTAAAAAGTAGATACTTACCCCTGCGTTTAATCTCCTTAACGGTTCTACCCTTAATTTTTTCTCTAAACAGAGCAGGCTCTGGTTCTTTAACGATTCCCGCAAATAATATCTCTACATTTTCGATTCGCACACCCTTAAGGTAAGGGAATAGACTTCTTCTGACAGTTTCAACTTCAGGTAATTCCGGCATCTCTTTCACCTATCTTTACACAAATTATTTTCAACCTTTTCTACTTTAAATTATATCCTACGGTGTAACTATGATACAATTAAAGGTCGTAGGTCATACCAGTTTGGACCTACCTGCAGATCTACTTTTAAAGGAACAGCGAGTGGATAAGCATTACTCATAATTTCGTTAACAAGTGCTCCTACATGCTGTATCCTTTTTTCTGGAACATCGAGGATTAATTCATCATGAACTTGTAAAATTATCTGCGTATCTTTTTCTTTTTCCTGTAAAAGCTGATAGAGCTTCAGCATGGCCAATTTAATGATATCGGCTGCGCTCCCTTGAATAGGTGTATTCATGGCTGTCCGTTCCGCAAAGCTTCTTAAATGGAAATTGCGACTACGGATATCAGGCAAATAACGACGTCTGTTTAATAAGGTGGTAACATAACCTTTTTCCTTCGCTTCAGCAACCACTCGTTCCAAGTATGCTTTAACCCCATGATAACGAGCAAAATAGCTTTCCATATATTGCTTAGCCTCGGCTCTGGATATGCCCAAATCACGGCTAAGCCCGAAATCACTGATACCATATACTATCCCAAAATTTACGGCTTTCGCTGCACGCCGCATCTCTCGAGTTACTGCCTCTAGCGGGACACCAAACACCTCGGCGGCCGTCCTTAAATGGATATCCTGCTCCTGGTGAAAAGCCTCAATCATGACCTCATCTCCCGCAAAATGAGCCAAAACCCGTAACTCAATTTGCGAATAGTCAGCCGAAAGCAGTTGCTTACCGGCAGAGGGAATAAAGGCACGCCGGATTCGCCGTCCTTCTTCCATACGAATAGGGATATTCTGCAAATTTGGTTCTGTACTGGAAAGCCGACCCGTTGCCGTCACTGCCTGATTAAAACTAGTATGGATCCGTGAAGTCTGTGGATCAATCAAAGCACTCAAACCATCAATATATGTATTTTTCAGCTTCACCATCTGTCGATAGGAGAGAATCTTAGCCGCAATTTCATGCTCTAAAGCTAGATTTTCCAAGACTTCCACATTCGTAGAATAACCGGTTTTCGTCTTTTTACCTACCGGCAGCCCTAACTTTTCAAAAAGGATTATCCCCAACTGTTTAGGGGAATTGATATTAAACTCCTCACCCGCCATGCGGTAAATTTCCTCTGTCATACAAGCTATCCCTTTCTCCAGTTCCTTCCCTATCTCTGCTAATATCACCGGATCCAGTTTAACACCTGTTTTTTCCATACTCATTAACACAATCGTCAGGGGCAACTCTAAATCCTCATACAAGCCTGACATTTCTTGCCTGGACAATTCTTTAGACAATCTCTCTCCCAGTTTTTCGATCAGTGCCAGATAAACAGGAATCCTGGCCTCACCCTCCGGTAATACTGTGCGGTTTTCGTATTCCTGAAGGAGAGAAAATAAATCATTCTTAGAACGGGAAGGATTTAAAAGATAAGCCATCAACAGAATGTCTTTCTTAACCCCTTGAAGCTTCAACTGATAAAAATCCAAAGCCAACATGATTGTTTTAGCATCATAAACAGTTTTTTTAATGCACGGTTCTTCTAAAATGGGCTGTAATACTTGTAAATAATCTCTTAATTCTTCTTCGTTCTGCCATAAACAAAGTACGGCATTATGCTGCAGTAACTTTAAACCAAGAGCTGTGATTTTAAGTTCCCATGTCCCTGTTTTTTCTGTTTCCAAATATAAACTAACTGCATCTATCTGTTTACAATGATTGTCAAGATAAGTCGATAATTCTTGTTTACTAGAGAGAATAGTATATTCTATTGCTTCTGTAACTGCTTCAGCCGTTTCTGATCGAGCTGATGGGTAAATACCATTCTGGGATGATTTTGCACGCACGCACATACTCTCCTGTAAAACACTTTGATAAATACTTCTAAACTCCAGATCTTCTAATAACGCAAGGAAACGGGGATAATCCGGCTCTTCTTTATGACATGTGGACAACAAATCTATATTTAAAGGGACATCAGTGACAATAGTAGCCAGTTTTTTACTTAATAAGGCCTGCTCCTGATATGTGGCTAAAGATTCCCCCAGTTTCTTTCCTTGAAAATCGCCTTGATGCGCCAGAACATTTTCCAAATTACCATATTCCTTAATCAGCTTAACGGCTGTCTTCTCTCCTACTCCGGGAATACCGGGAATGTTGTCTGAAGTATCACCCATCAAGCCCTTCACATCAATCATCTGCTCGGGTTTAAGGCCAAATTTTTCTGCTAAAAGCTGCTCATCAAAAGTATCCAGTTCACTAATTCCTTTCCGGGTTAAAAGCACCTTGGTTTGAGAGGAAATCAACTGTAAGGCATCACGATCTCCAGTCACAATAAGATTAATTAATCCTTCCTTTTCCCCCAATTTAGCCATAGTGCCAATCAAATCATCTGCCTCATAGCCTTCCATCTCTATAAAAGCAATCTTCATTGCTTTTAATAACTCCTTGAGCACAGGAAATTGTAGAATCAGTTCCTCCGGTGTTGCTTTTCTCGTTCCTTTGTATTCCTGATAGTGTTGATGCCGAAAGACCGTTTTCCCCTTATCAAAAGCTACTGCTAAATAAGCTGGCTTTTCTTCCTCTATCACCTTAGTCAACATCTTATAAAAACCATAAATAGCATTAGTAATAAAGCCCTTAGAATTTGAAAGTAAGGGAAGAGCATAAAAAGCCCGATAAGCTAAGCTATTCCCATCAATAATCACAAATTTATCCCTTACACTTTTTTCCGCCAAAACATTCACCTCTATTTTCCTCTGCCTGAATCAAGCATACTCAAAAATAATCCTTTTTCCCATCTTCAATGTTTCTTCTTCACTTCTCTTTACTTATAACTTACCCTTCTTTCTATCCACATATAGGAAAGTCTAAAATATGTGGACAACTTTAATATATGAAAAAATTCGGTGTGCAAGAGAAATAATCCTGCACACCGTTTAAATTCCTTTCCGGCCTATTCAAGTTTAATGATTAACTCTATTCATTAATTCTTTACACCACAAGCATGAGCATACGATTTTATTCCTTTTTCTGTAGTTTTAATCCGCGCCAGATTCCCCAAACCGCTACTGCAAAAATCCCGGCTACAACCAAATAAGGTATCGCCGCACTGATAAAGACAATGGACATTCCCAGACCTAAAAAGATATTATTGATGGCCTTAATAAAGGCTTCTTTGGCGCGTTCTACCACACCTTGCAAACCGGAAGTAGTTACTTGTTGAGTGGAAACCACAAGCTGTTCCACCGAAATATTAACCGTAGAATATTCCGTCTGATTATTAAGATACCTCATTCTTCCTTCTAAGGACTCCAACTGCGCCCTGGTATTAGCCAATTCATTCTCAACTGCCAAGATATCACTGAGGTTTCCGGATTGAGTTAAAATGTTTAAAAGCCGTTCTTCCTTAGTACGCATGGTTTTCAGGCGACTTTCCACATCAATGTATTCCTCAGTTACATCTTGTGAATAGATATGACTGTTCTTCAGTTTACCAAAATTTTTTATCCCTATAAGAAAATCTTCAAAGCTATATTGGGGAATCCTAATCTGCAAAGAACCTCTTTTGGTTCCCTTGGAATCAACTGCATTTGCTGTTTCATTAGTAATATAACCCTCCAGAGAGACAACTTGCTCTTTGAGCGAGTTTATAGCCGTATCATAATCATCAACCTGCAGATAGATTTCCGCATTTTTAATCAGCTTTCTCTCTATCGTTTTATCTGCCATTTCATCCTGTGGAGCAGCCAACTGTTTTGCAGCTTCTTCAGTTGCCATCATCAGTTCAGGTGCACTAGTAGCACTAACATTTCTGTCGGCAAAACCATCTGCCGCCATCTTCGGAGCTATGCTTCTGGACATATTCTCCATTTTCTGGTTCGCAGCTATGTCAAAGCTCTCTCCGGACTTCAGACCATAAGACATTATGCCCTGACCCGCATCATAATCCTCGGCAATTAAACTATTATCAGATTTACTACCAGCCATACGAACTCCGTCTAATAAAGCAGGAGAAACTATGAGCAATAAAATCACAGTAATGGCCACCGGCCAAAAAACAGTATGCCTTCTTAGTAAGCTAAATTTTTCCAAAAGACCATGCCAGAACACGCCTTTTTTCTGTTGTCCTGATTCTACCCTTTGTTGCGAAACACAATTTTCTAATTTGGCATAAAGCTCGCTACGGAAACTTGCCGGCGGGATAACTTCCTCCAGAGAAGAGAGCAAAGAAACCGTTTCTCGAAGTGACGCTAATTCTTCTCGACAAGCGAGACAGTTATCTAAATGATTTTTTACTGTACTCATTTCCGCTTCTGACATTTCCTGATCCAAATAAAGAGACAAATTCTCCTGCACTTCTCTACAGTTCATTTGCTTCCCCTCCTTTCAGATTATATAGACGCTTATTTGTTAAATTTTGTTCCCTCTGCGCCAATATCTTATCTTTCAGGAAATTTCTGGCCCGATTTATTCTTGATTTCACTGTACCTAATGAACATTCCATCAGTTCTGCAATTTCTTGATAAGAATAGCCTTGAATATCCCGTAACACCAAAGCTAACCGAAACTCAGGTGAAAGAGTGGTTAATAACTCCTGCAATTCTTGTTGAAATTCATAGCGTTCATATATTTCATCAGGTCCGGGTTCTGAAGAAGGCATTTGCTTCTTAACCTCAACATCACCGAGGCAAAGCTCTTGATCTAAAGATTCAAAGGAAATACGATAACGTTTTCGTAATTCATCACGGCAAAGATTTGTAACGATATGTGATATCCAGGTAGAAAAAGAAGAATCACCTCGAAAACCACTGATCGCCTGAAAAGCCCTCAGGAATGCTTCTTGTGCTATATCATTGGCATCATCATAATTACCCATCATGCGATAAGCTAAAGAATAAACCTTTCGTTCATAACGACAGACCAATTCTTCAAAAGCTTGTAAATCACCATTTTTACTCCTGGTTACCAAATCCTCATCACGATACACAATCTCGCCTCCCTCCAATTAGATATATTACAACAATTTTAATTTTAACATATTTAAGAACAATAATGGGCATAACTTATAAAAAAAAGGGGAAAATACCTTTAGAAAGGAGGCTAGTATATAAAAATAAATTAGTTTGATGGCGGTTATGGCTTATAATTTTTTAAAAAACAGGAGGTTTTTGCATGGCAAATAATCAAAACAATAAGGATTTTGCTAAAAACTATCAGCAAAAGGCTAAACAGAACGCAAAAAATATAAATAGCTATGAAGCGTTCCAACAAGAATCTGCCGCAGAATTAACAAAGCCAAACCAGAATTATAACACTAATACACAGCAATACAAAAACCAAAACAATAATCAATACCAACAATATAACAAGCAATATCAACAAGAGGCCGGGAGTGAGTTTTTAGGTAATAAACAGGCAGGTGCAAATCGTTCCGGCTATATCATGCCAGACCTAAATGAAGAATCCGGTATAGGGATGAATGCTGATAAAGCCAAGAAAGCAAATAAAAATAATCTTGACAAATAATAGCCTTTTTCTTGTTCCAACCGCCATTGGAATTGCCAAAGTATTGGTATAACAAGATAAAGAGAAGGATTTGCAACCCTTCTCTTTTTTTGTTTGTTTCAGTATAACAGGTATTTATACTATTTCTTATTCTTTTTATTAAAAAGTCTGAGAAAAATTATCTGGCAAGAAAAACGACCAAAAAGAAAAAAGCACCTCTGAATAGGTGCTTTTACTATATCTTAAAATTTTGTCCGTTTTTTGTCCGTATTTTTGCATTTTCTCAAACGGACTAAAATCCTTGAAAGTATTGGTGCCGCGGAAGGGACTTGAACCCCCACGCTCTTACGAGCGGTAGATTTTGAGTCCTATAATCTTTATTTAATCTAGCTTAGCCTAATTTATAAAAGCCCGATTTTACGGGCT